>JBEBRI010000005.1:0-44165 GCA_040394915.1 Sphingobacterium sp. | reverse complement strand
TATTTGGGAAGATGCTAAAGCTGAAGCTCGTATCGAAGAGTTCAACGCTCGTAAGAAAGAAGCTAAAGCTGCATCATCTGCAGTAAGAAAAGTGAAAGATAATGTTGAAAAATCAACATTAGGTGATCTTGACGTTTTAGCTCAATTAAAAGAGCAAATGGAAGACAATGAAAAAAAATCTAAATAATTAGATTTTTCTAAATAACTTCTAAAGCCCGATCTAGTAGATCGGGCTTTTTTGTTTTTATTGACTAAATTCGTGTAAACATATTCGTTATGAGCAACGCATTAATTTCTGTAAATCGCGCGAAAGAAATCATAGAAGATAAAACGAAAAAAGTGGTGATACTTGACGCCAGTATCGATAAAGTAGGTCAACAACTAGATAATAGCAATTTAGAATTAATACCAAATTCTCTATTCCTCGATATAGAAGACAAATTTTCCGACAAAAGAATTGCGCTACCACATACGATGGTCGATTCGTCAACATTTGAAACAGAAGCTAGAAAGCTAGGCATTGACAAGGACTCTACCATCCTGTTGTACGATCGTTGGGGCATATACTCTAGCCCTAGAGCTTGGTGGATGTTTAAATACATGGGCTTAGAGGAAGTATACGTTATTGATGGTGGATTACCTGCTTGGAAGTTAGAAGGATTCGAAATTACGAATAGCTATAGCGACGTCGCAAAAGTTGGAAACTTTGAATCCCATCCAAAAACAGAATGGGTAGTTGGTATAAACGAACTGAAAGCGCTTGTTGGAAAGAACGATATTCAAATTATTGATGCTCGAAGCGCCGGTCGGTTTGCTGGAACCACACCTGAACCCAGAATGGGATTAAAATCAGGCCATATTCCAGGATCGAAAAACATACCTTTCGATCAAGTGCTAAATGGTATATACTTCCAACCCGAAGGAAGTTTAAAGCCAATATATGCTGATAAAACATCAACAGTTGGCCAGAATATATTTACCTGTGGCTCGGGAATTACAGCATCTATACTTGCCTTAGGTGCCTATGAGCTAGGCTTTAACAATTTGCGAGTTTACGACGGTTCATGGTCAGAATGGGGATCTGATCCGACCTCATTGGTCGATCAAGATATTTAAATATCCATATAATATCATAGCGGGATTACACCTTGGTCATCCCGCTATGATATATTAAGATTTTGGCGTTGGTAGCGGAACATATCCATCATCGCCTGGAACTTTTGGAAATTCATGATTTATCCACTTCAATTTCGCGTCCTCTATAATCTCTCGGCTTGTCGCTACAAAATTCCAATAAATAAAGCGCTCCTCTGGGAATGGCTCTCCTCCAAAAATATAAACCGTCGATCCTCCTTTCATCTCAAAAGAGCAAAGATGGGCATCTTTAGTGATCAGAATTTGCTTTGGGCCATAGGTAGAACCATTGCTCGAAATTTCGCCCTCCAAAATGTACAAACCACTTTCACCATACAGTTCGCCACGTATATCAATCATACGATCCTCTTTAGCTTTAATTTCTATCATGTACAATTTACTGTGGACGGGCACTGGTGATTTCTTACCGAATGCTTCTCCAGCAATTAATTTGTAAGCCACAGCATCCTCCTCCCAAGCTGGAATAGCATCCGCTTCTACGTGATGAAATTCGGGTTCCTGAAATTCTAGTTCTTTTGGAAGTGCAACCCAAATCTGTAATCCATGCAGAAATTTATCCCTTTGTCTGAGGTATTCCGGTGTTCGCTCCGAATGCACCACTCCCCTTCCTGCAGTCATCCAGTTTACTGCGCCGGGTTTTATCTCCATGGCAGTACCTAAACTATCTCGGTGAAATATAGACCCTTCAAACAAATATGTCAGCGTCGACAAACCAATATGCGGATGAGGGCCCACATCTAAATTCTCATGGTCTGCAAGACATGCAGGTCCCATGTGATCAATAAATACAAAGGGTCCAATGGAGCGTTTTTGTCGAAAGGGTAATAGACGACCAACTAGAAAGTTACCAATATCAGCAGCTGTCTCTTCACGAATAAAATCAATATTTGACATGTTTCTCTCTTTAATGTGATTTAACATTAAAGATACCTATTATTGAACTATTTTTGTAATACTTTAAATAGTAAATGAGCGGCCAGTTTTGCTGTCCTATTGTCCAAATCGAAAGTAGGATTAAGCTCAGCGACATCAACAGAACGAAGATTGGGCAATTCAAGAATGGTGCTAAACAACGAATCAAAGTTAATATCTGGAACAATCCCCTGAAATGCCGGAGCGGACACGCCTGGCGCATAAGCAGCCGAGAAAACGTCTAAATCAACCGTCAAATAAACGGATTCGACGGATCTCCCAAAGGCGATTATCTCATCGATAATTTTTCCAATCCGTTGCTCATGTAATTCCTTAGCATGGTAGATCTGTACCGATTTGGATTGAGCAAAATTAAATAGCGCTTTTGTATTGGAAATCTCTTGAATACCCACTGCTAAATACTTGAAATCGATTCCATTTCGCTCACAATATTCCGCTATTTGATAAAAACCTGTACCCGAATTACCTTTACCGTCCACTAATGGTCGAATATCTAAATGGGCGTCGAGATTAATAATGCCGACCGATCGATCACTTGCTTGTTGAATACCCAAAAAATGAGGAAAGGTTATTTCATGACCGCCACCCATCAGAATCGGGAATCCACCTGATTTTATAATTCGATTAACCGCAATGGTCAGACTTCTCTGAGATTCCTCCAAAAAACCACCTTCGCATATAACATCACCAGCATCCACAAGACGTATTGAAGAGTCAAAATGGACTGGAAGTCCAGCTAATACCTTTCGAAGCGTCTCAGGCCCTCGTTTAGCACCTATTCGACCTTGATTACGACGAACTCCCTCATCGCAACAAAAACCAAGCAATACAAATGCGCCGTCGAGGGATTGATCTTCGCGTAGATCAATCGTCGAAACGACTTGATGCCATCGAAATAAATCGGGGGTAAACCCATCTACCCTTCCGTTCCATTGGCTTGGATTGCCAGGGATATAATTAGTTAAAGGAGCGCTATTCATCTTTTGCATTAAAGAGTTCTTCAATCAAATGATCGTCAACCAAAACCGATTCCGTGACTTTAAAATTAGGTGTTCTCGCCAACTCGGTAGCCAATGCACTCTTGGCTTCTTTATTTCGTGCCCATGCTCGGCGTGCTATGCCATTATTAACATCAAAAAAAAGCATTTGACGAATCTTATCTTGAGTAGCTTCAGTGCCATCTAATAAAAGGCCAAATCCGCCATTAATTACTTCACCCCAACCAACACCGCCACCATTGTGAATTGAAACCCAAGTTGCGCCACGAAAGCTATCCCCGATCACGTTATGGATCGCCATGTCCGCTGTAAAACTAGAACCATCATAAATATTGCTGGTTTCGCGATAAGGCGAATCCGTTCCAGAAACATCATGATGATCACGCCCTAATACGACCGCAGCCGTTAATCTCCCATCGCGAACGGCTTCATTAAATGCCATCGCGATCTTCATTCGACCCAATGCGTCGGCATATAATATCCTCGCTTGCGAACCCACCACTAATTTATTTTGCTTAGCCTCCTTAATCCACTTAATATTATCCTCCATTTGCAGAGAAATCTCTTCCGAAGAATTAGATTTTATTTCGGTAAGAACCTCTAAGGCTATCTGATCAGTCGTTTCTAGATCGCTCGAATTTCCAGACGTGCAAACCCAACGGAAAGGTCCGAATCCGTAGTCAAAACACATAGGACCAAGAATATCCTGCACATATGAAGGATATCTAAAATCGATTCCATTTGCAGACATGACATCTGCACCTGCCCTAGAACTTTCTAATAGAAATGCATTCCCGTAATCGAAAAAATACGTCCCCTTAGCAACATGTCTGTTAATGGCTGCAGCGTGTCGCACCAATGATTCTTGAACCTTTATTTTAAATTCATTCGGTTTGTTCGCAATCCAATCATTTGATTCATCGAAACTGAGACCAACAGGATAATACCCTCCGGACCATGGATTATGTAAAGAGGTTTGATCAGAACCAACGGTAACCTTAATATCGTCAAGATCAAATTGCTCCCAAACATCAACGATATTCCCAACATACGCTATAGCTATGATTTCCCGATTTGAAATCGCCGTTCGAACACGGTCAATCAGCGTATCCATGTCCCAAATTAACACATCAACCCAGCCTTGCTCATATCGCTTTTGAGCCGCAACAGGATTTACTTCCGCGCAAACGGTGATACAACCGGCGATATTTCCCGCTTTTGGCTGCGCACCGCTCATCCCGCCCAATCCGGATGTTAAAAATACTTTACCAGCAATGTTTTCATGAATGGGAAGATGTTTCCTAAATGCATTAATCACCGTTATCGTGGTTCCATGAACAATCCCTTGTGGCCCAATATACATATAGGAACCGGCAGTCATTTGACCGTACTGCGTGACGCCCAGTGCATTGAATTTTTCCAAATCATCAGGCTTGGAATAGTTTGGGATCATTATCCCGTTCGTGACAACCACCCGTGGTGCAAATGGAGAAGAGGGGAATAATCCCATCGGATGGCCACTGTAAATATGAAGCGTCTGCTCGTTAGACATCATCGACAAAAACTTCATGGTCAGTAGGTATTGTGCCCAGTTTTGAAACACAGCACCGTTCCCACCATAAGTAATCAACTCGTGTGGGTGCTGCGCCACATCGGGATCCAAGTTATTCTGAATCATTAACATGATAGAAGCTGCTTGTAAGCATTTTGCCGGATAGTCACTTATTGGGCGCGCATACATTTTATAAGCAGGTCGAAATCTATACATGTAAATCCGACCATAAGTCCGTAATTCATCCAAAAATTCTTTACCCAATACCCCATGCCATTTCTGCGGAAAATAGCGTAAAGCATTTCGGAAAGCCAATTTTTCTTCGGCTAATGTAAGAATTGACTTCCTTTTGGGGGCGTGGCTGACAGCTTTATCATATACAGCTGCTGCGGGTAACTCCATTGGAATCCCTTGTCGCAATGCTTGTTGAAAAACGTTAAGTTCCTTCATAAAAATCTATTTAGTAAACATCAACTCTCCGCGTTTCCAAACAAAAGTGGGATCTAAGGATCCCTGGAGATAAGTGATATTTTGATAATTATCTGTTTTATAAATACTAAAATCAGCCATCTGACCAACTTGCAATTTTCCTCTATCCTTGAGATTTAAAGCGTTCGCCGCCCGAAAAGTAACAGCTGCAAATATTTCTGCGTTGCTCAATTTTTCCTTGCTTGCTAAAATGCTAGCACTCGCGATTAATTTCCCCATAGGTGCAGAGCCTGGATTCCAATCAGTCGCAATCGCCAAAGAGGCTCCCGCATCCAATAAGCGTCTCGCAGGCGTAAATGGGCATCCTAGACCAATAGAGGCCGCGGGTAATGCGACAGCAACCACATTCGAATTTGCCAACATGGCTATCTCAAATTCCGAAGATGCCTCCAAATGATCAGCTGATATCGCAGAAAGCTCAACGGCAACCTTAGAACCTGAGTTGCTAAATTGATCCGCATGAATAGTCAGATCAAAGTCCAATGCTTTTGCCTGTTTTAAATATTCAATCGCCTCCTCAGCTGTAAAAGCGGTCTTCTCAATGAATATGTCTATCCGATTGCATAAACCTTCGGTCTTCAAAATCGGGAATAACTCATTGGCGATATGTGTTAGATACTCCGCTGCAGTTCCGGAAAATTCTTTCGGGAGCATATGAGCGGCCAAACAGGTACTCACTAAGTCCGCTTGACAAGCTTGATTAGCAGCAGCAATTGCACGTAGTGACTTTAATTCCTCCAGAACTGAAAGCCCATATCCACTCTTCACTTCAATCGTTGTGACACCTTGCTTCAGAAGCTGATTCGCTCGTTCTATAGTTAACTCTTTAAGCTCCTCTAGTGAACATTCACGTGTACTTTTAACCGTATTCCAAATACCCCCGCCAGCTTCTGCAATTTCTAGGTAAGAACTTCCGGCATTACGCATTGCAAAATCATTCGCACGATTACCAGCAAATGCAATGTGCGTATGGCAATCAATGTATCCTGGAACGGCAATATAATCCCCTTCCAATCGATGCAATTCAACACCGTCTCCTAACTTTAACACTAGGGCTTCAAAGTCATCAATTTCACGAATCTGTCCATCCTGAGTCCATATGCCAACATTGACTAATATTTCTAACTGGTCGTCGCTCAGGGCGCCCTTGTCTGGTAATCCAGCCATGGTCAATAGTTGTTTGAATGGCCCTATTAATTTCCCTTGATTCTTCATATTTAACATTCAAAAAAATTGGCTCCATCACCCAAATAATTAACATTTTTATCATTTGAAACCGATTGCGCTAATTCCACTAATTCGCCAGACTTAATCAATGCTAGAGCTTTATCTAAAAAGTCTGTCATTGGCTGATCCTCTTCAATATGTGGAATGATTTCACGAATGCGACCGTGGATTGCTTCAATTATGGGTGTAGATGACAACGGTTGGTGATAATCTTTTGCTTGAGCAGCGCAGAGTAATTCTATACTCAAAATCTTATCTACATTATCTAACACCTGTAATAGTTTACGCCCTGAAATCGATCCCATACTCACGTGATCTTCTTGCCCCAAGGACGTTGGAATACTATCCGCACTCGCTGGAAAACAAAGACCTTTATTTTCGCTGGCAATTGCTGCCGTACTATATTGAAGAATCATAAAGCCAGAATTCAATCCAGTCGACTTCATCAATAATTTTGGAACACCGTTCGTCTGTCCTTCTAAGGATAGATAAACGCGACGATCAGAAATATTACCTATCTCCGAGATTGCCAAGGTCGCGTAGTCTAATGGCAGCGCAATGGGCTGTCCATGAAAAGATCCTCCAGAAATAGTCAATTCGCCATTAATGATAATCGGATTATCGGTAACAGCATTAATCTCGGTTTCGATAACCTCTTTTAGATGTAGCCAAGCGTTCCTAGAAGCGCCGTGAACCTGAGGTATGCAACGCAAGGAGTACGGATCTTGTACCCGAGAACAGTGCTTATGTGATTCCAAAATATCTGATCCTTTCAACAAATTGTAGATAGTTGAGGCGACAAATACATTTCCTTTGTAGGGCCTCAAATCATGTAGTTCTTTGTAGAATGGTTTGATTGAACCGTTTAAACCCTCAATCATTAAAGTCGCTATCAAATCCGCTGTGCTCAACAAGCGATTCATCTCAACAACAGCTTTAACTCCATGAGCAGCCATAAATTGTGTACCATTGATTAATGCTAAACCTTCTTTTGCTGAGAGTGGAATACCTTCTAAACCAAATAATTCCAAAACTTCGTGCGTTTTCTTTATTTCACCCTGATACCATACTTTTCCTAGGCCTATTAGCGGTAAGAAAAGATGCGATAACGGTGCTAAATCACCCGAAGCACCAACAGATCCTTGTTTTGGAACAACTGGAACTACATTGTTCTCAATATGCCAAATAATACGTTCTATAGTACTAAGCTGAACACCGGAGAATCCTTTAGAGAGTGCATGAACCTTTAAAATTAACATCAGCTTACTAAGCTCTATTTCAATCGGTTCGCCAACGCCGACAGCGTGACTCTTAAGAATATTCTCTTGAAGTTTTTTTGTATCGCTAGCGTTGATTAAAGATGTACATAAAGGTCCAAAACCGGTATTAATCCCATAAACCACCTTACCTGCATCAACTATTTCTTGAACATATTGTGCACTTTGATTTATAGCAGCTACACTATCTTCGGACAAAACGCCCTTGATCTTTCCCTTCGCTAACGCGATTGCAATTGCACTAGTTAATTTCTCTCTTCCGTAATTGAATGATTTCATCATAAAAAGCTATATATCCAAATCTAGCCCCTATATTTGATAATTAGTAATATTAAATTAATCAACAACTGATAACCATGAATTATCAAATAGAACTCAGACATCTACAGTATTTCAAGGTATTAGCGGAAGAATTGCATTTTCGAAAGGCCGCAGAGCGGCTATTTATAGCGCAGCCTGGCTTATCCAGACAAATCAAGCAGTTGGAAGAGTTCTATCAAACACCTCTATTCATAAGAGATAAACGCAATGTATCATTAACGAATGCGGGCGTTTATCTAAAACAAGAGGTGGACTTGCTTTTCAATCATTTGAACTCGATAAAAACGCAGGTAGAGAAAATTGCGGAGGGGAAAATCACATCTTTAAAATTGGGTTTTATAGGCTCCGCTGTACAAGCAATATTGCCAGAGTTGTTAGCCAATTTGAAACATCAACAACCACTGATCGATATTACGCTAAACGAACTTAGCAATGAGACTCAGATCGAGATGCTCTTAAAGAACGAATTAGACTTTGGTTTTGTACGCATTAAGGAGACACCCGTTGGGTTGCAAGCGATCTCGATCTTGACCGATCACTTCGCACTGGTTGTCCCGAAAGGTCATCCACTTGCCAAAACGAAAAAAGTAAATCTGCAAGACTTTAAGCAGGAGTCATTTATACTATTTTCCAAAGAATATAGTAGATCTTACTACGAATTAGTGATGAGTATTTTTCAAGACCAAGGATTTCAACCTCATGTTGCATTAAAGACCGTGAATGCGTTAAGTATTTTCAATTTAGTGGCGCAAGGAATCGGCATAGCCATCGTGCCCTCCTCGCTTAAAAAGGGGTATCATACACATGTCGATTTTTTAGAATTACAACACATCCCCCAACGAACGACACTCTCCCTATTGTGGAACCGAAACAATCGCAATCCTGGAATCGAGTTATTGTTAGAAATCTTAGAAAATATTTCTCGAAAAGTGAGCTGATCTGTATAGCATCTCGTATTTGATGGAGTACAAACGCACAAGTTTGAAATCCAAAAATGACGCTAATGTCAGCTCACTATACGCAATATTATTTCTCTTTTTCTTCCTCCTGAGCATTCAACGGAAGTACTTCAGACTCATTTATCTCTCTATAGGATACTTCAGTCTTCGGTTCGTCGGTTTTCTCATCGGTACTAACATTCACGTCAACTTCAACCTTCTTTTTATTCTTAGGCATACGAACGATCCCCCACTTCATTAACAATTCCTGCGTAGAATTGCGTTTAAGATGCATCTTCTCAGGCTCTCCAATTAAGAACCCGACAGCCGACATGCCTGGCGACGCATCAAAAATAACCTTTAAAGTAGCGATAAGTGGCAATGCTAGGATTAAACCTGCTAAGCCAAACAGCATCCCACCGAGCAAAATTCCAATAATAGCCATCAATGGATTGATACTCACCTTGCTTCCAACAATATTGGGTGTGATGATATTACCCTCTAAAAACTGAACAACTTGAAACCAAGCGATGACACCGACGGCGTACCAAGCATTGTCCTTCACAGCAAGTGCAAATAAAGCCGGAAGAATAGAACCTATGGCGATGCCAATATACGGCAGCAACATCAGTAAAGAAGCCAAGGATCCAAAAAACCATGCGTAGTCAATACCTAACAACATTAAACCTGCCGTATTTAGCACCGCGACAATTCCCATTACCGTTACTAAACCCACTAAATAACTTTGTACGACTTCATATATCTTGTTAAGAACCTCGTTTACTTTATGTTGGGGAGATTTACGAAATGCTTTAAAGAAAAACTCACGAAAAAAATCACGATAATATAGCAGAAAGAATACATAAAGGGGCACCAAAATAGCGCTCGCTAGCATATTTCCAATGGAACCGAACGTTGCTGTAACCATTCCGCCAGCATTTTCCAATGCCTTATTCCCTTGATCGCGCAGCTGTTCCATCACTTCTGAACGATGAATTCCAAATTGATCTTCAATCCATTTCTGTCCCCGTTCTAAAACCGACAGCACCTTCTCCGTAATCGAACTCGCATCCTTACCAATTATGATACTTTCGTGGACAATAAACCATATTAAACCGGATATAACTGCAATTGCAATGATAACAGCTAGCATCGCAGAAAATGCCTTTCCAAGATGTAATTTTTCAAAAAAACGAGCTAACGGAAAAAGTGAAATTGCTAAAAGAATGGCGAATAACAAAGGTAAAAGTACCCCTTGAGTAACATACATTAGCCCTATTAACAATACGGTAGCAAATAGGGAAGCTGCGAGTTCAAAAGAGTACGGTCTTTTCGGAGAGCTGTTTTCCATAAGATTTAAATTAAATTAGTTAACGTGTTTTTTTTGCTTTTTTATCCCAATAGAACACATAAACGAACGCTAAAAATACTATAACTGCGTCACCATACATAATGTACGGAATTCGTTGAATATGATCATGGAATATGTATCCAGCAAATAATGCGCCAGCTCCGATTCCCGCTTCTAAGGCTATGTACATTGTTGCCATTGCTTTCCCTCTATACTGGGGCAATGACAAGTCTATTGTCCAAGCATTTACGGCGGGAGAGAAAATCCCTGTTCCTACTCCATACAAAGAGGCGCCGATAACTAAATTAAGGATCGTATCACTAAATCCTATATAAAAAACAGAAATAGTGATGATAAATAAGCCTACTTTCATCACAGAAATACGCCCATAACGATCTGCAACCTTGCCAGACGCAAATCGTATGGCAATTGAGGCTAATGTATATGCAAGGAAAAACATCCCCTTATTTGCAATCCCAAGATGTTCGCTCCAATCTGGGATTAACGTCAGAATAACGCCATAAGCGGTATAGGATAAAAGTGTTACGATCGCTGCCGGGATCACGCGAACTTCAATAATATCCCTTCTCGATATCTTCAGCATATGAGGAGAAAATCGTTGTTTTGTTTTCAACGTTTCCTTCATATTCAACACGATAATAATCGATACAAAAGCAAACGCGGAGGAAGAGTAAAACATCGTATTTAAACCGTATTGCATGGCGACATAGGACCCGATTGCAGGACCGATGGCACCTCCGATACTAAAGCAAAGTCCATGCATGCCGAGTGCTTCTCCCCATCGCGTTGAAGGAATAATATCTGCTATATAAGCGGAGGTTGCAGTGGGCTTAAAGCCGGTAGAAAAGCCGTGAACAAGTCGAAGTAGAAAAAAGCCAGAAATTCCGGTAAGCACCGGGTATAAGAAGCCGCAAATTACACATACAATTGATCCAATTGCCATCACGGGCACCCTTCCCCACTTATCTGTCAAACGACCGGAGAATGGTCTTGAAATCCCAGCCGTTAATGTGAATAGGGAAATGATTAATCCTTTGTGCTCCGCCCCTCCTAATGAAGAAAGGTAGTTTGGCAATTCAGGAATAATCATATTAAAGCTCGCCGAAAAGAGCAATGAACTTAAACAGAGTAAGCCAAATTGTACTGTATAAAGCTTTTGTTCTTCTGGAACTTCCATTCGATTATTAAATTTTCAGCAAGGATTGTCTCGCGATTTCGGAACAGAATAAGGTTGTTGCAATGGCAACATTTAATGATTCCGCTTGCCCGATCCTCGGGATGGTCACAGCATGATCGATCCTTGATAGCAGCGAATCCCGAATTCCATTTCCTTCATTACCCATTAAAATCAAGCCCGTTCGCTTGAAATCCGTGTTATAAATCGACTCACCTGTCAAGAGCGCTCCAAAAATTGGGAGTTCAGTTTTCTGAAGAAAATCTTCCAGATCGACGTAATGAATCTTTACACGAGAAAGTGAGCCCATTGTAGCTTGCACGACCTTCGGATTATAACAATCTACCGTTCCAATCGAGCATATAATATATTCTATTCCAAACCATTCTGCGGTACGGATGATTGTACCTAGATTGCCCGGATCTTGAACATCATCTAGAACGAGGCTATGTTTATTCGTCAATAAGTCGGGGTTGAACGCGGTATGATCTGGAAGCTCCACCAAGGCCAGTGCCCCTTGTGGATTCTTAAGCTGACTTATTTTACTTAATTCAATCTCGCTGAGCTCTTCAAGTTTTATATTTTGAGGTATTTTACCCAATTTTGCAGCAGCTTCGGCCGTAGCATATATTTTTTGTATCTTGTAATTTGAGTTTGCAAATTCTAATACAGATTTTATTCCTTCTACAACAAACATCTGCTGTTGATTTCGGAATTTTTTATGCTGCAACGATGCAATTAGACTGATTTGTGCTTTTGACAACATAGGGTGAATGACTAAACAACGTAGTATTTTATTTTTTGCAAGTATAACGTTTTTACTGCTATTTTTTGCTTCTTGTCGATCGGCAAAGTACCTAGAAGATCAACAAGCATTGGTCACCGATATCGATATCAACGGCATGAGCCCCGAGTTGAAGGAACATAGCCAAATGTATGTTGCCAACGAAATTAGACCCAATTCCCCACTCTATCTAACCATTTACAACCTCTTTAACACCAGCAAGGGTCGTTATAAAACCGAGAAGATTAAAAACGTAGGTGAAGCGCCCCATATTCTCGATTCTGCAGTCGTAGAACTATCCGCCAATCAGATTCAAAGGTATCTTCAAACAAAAGGATATTTCAACGCTTCCGTACTGCCAAACATATCTATTCGGAATAAAAAAGCAAAAATTGAGTTTAATGCAACGCTGGGGACACCTTATCTAGTTAATGATATCTCACGAACCGTATCGGACCCGAAAGTACGCGAACTATATGAAAGCAAGGTTATCCCGAAATCGAGCATTCAAAAGGGGAAGCAATATGACGCGGTTGACTTTTACAACGAACGTGAGAACATGTATAATCTCATGCGTGAAAATGGATACTATGATTATCTAAGGCAATATATGCGTGTGGGACTAGATACGCTCGGAAAATCATTCAGCACCGATATCAAGTTACAAATAAGTGACCCCTCTGATTCGACAAAACATAAAGTATATCGCATCAATAATGTGTATTTGCGAATAGAAGCGCCAGAAGCAGGGTTAAAAAGAAATGATAGTGCAAGCTTCGACAGCCTTACGAAAATCAATTTTACCGACGAAACGAAACGTTTCAAATTAAGACCGATTGCAAGATATGCTTATTTAAGGAGCGGACAGATCTACAATAGTACTAACGAAGAACTATCCTATGATCGCCTTTATGAGATGAATGGATTTCGATCTGTTAAGATTAACTACGAAAAAAAGGACTCTTCAAAACTAGACGTCTACTACAACCTTATCCCGCGTTCAGCAATGAGCAACCAGATCGAGGGGGAATTCACCTTCTCTTCGGGAATGAGTGGCTTTAACGTTGGTAATACATTCTCGCATCGAAATGTATTTGGAGGGTCGGAGACAATAGAAATTAAACTTCGTTATGGCGTACTCTTCGATACACGATTACCGGGAACTTTAGCTGATAAAATCTTCAATAACGACTTACAATTTGGGGTGAATTTATCCTTCCCAAGGCTCCTTACCCCATTCGGTATACGCAGTGTTGGGCGATACGGAATTCCCAGAACGACATTTTCTTCAAGCTTACAGCTGTTCTTCCAGGACCAAACTTATGCAAATAGGTATTGGATCAACAGCCTGAACTATATGTGGTACCAATCAAACAATAGTTTACATAGTTTAACCCCGATTGTAATTGAATATAGAGATGGTCGGCTAAATGATGCCTTTCGCCAGCAATTGCTTGAGGAAGGATATCAATTATATGTGGAAAGTAATCATCGTCAATATTTTGGATTAGGGGCACAATATGCCTACACGTTCAATTCGCCAAAACTAACGAAGAAAGAGACATTCAATTATTTTCGCGGAGGGGTTGATATTTCGGGAAACTTACTAGGGCTACTAGGAAATGTCGTAAATTTTAAACAGAATGAAAATGGCGAAAAGCTAATTTTCGGGGTTCCTTTCCTCCAATACATGAAAGGTGAGGTTGATTATCGTTGGTATAAGTATTTGGGGGGAAACAAGCAATTTGTCTTTCGATTTAACTCCGGCGTTGCCGTTCCTTATGGCAATAACTCTAAACTGATGATTTTCGAAAAAAGTTTCTTCGCTGGTGGTATGAACGGAATACGTGCCTGGCAAGCGAGAACACTTGGACCTGGCGGCTATAATAGAGAAGTGGTACGGGAAGAGCTTCGCGTAAACTTGAGAAACTTGGATCAGTTAGGGGAAATTAAATTGGAAACTAATGCAGAATATAGATTCAGACTTCTAAACAACTTCTTTGGAGCAAAGCTCAATGGGGCAACGTTTGTTGATGCTGGGAACATTTGGAATCTCCGCGAAAACAATATCAACCTAGACGGCGAATTCAAATTCAACAAATTTCTTTCGCAAGTGGCGATCGGAACAGGATTTGGATTAAGAGTTGATATGGATTATTTCATCATCCGATTGGATGCGGGCCTTAAAGTGAAAGATCCTCAATTTAAAGGTAAAGAACAATGGGTGATTCGTAGATTATTTAACTCCAAAGAATTTAAACAAGTGTATTTTGACGCCCACAAACCCGACCGTTACAATTTCATGCAATACAACTTCGGGGTTGGAATGCCTTTCTAAATCAAATCTTTAAGCCCCAGAATTGTCGACTCGATTAACTGTTTGACGTCAAGCCCTTTGCTATAATTTAAATACAAGTAGGCTACTGCCAAAATAGCTAGCGTCACTAAAAAACGTTTAAACTTATAAGCGATAAATAAAATTAATAAAGGCAATATAATCAGTAACAAACCCGAGATTTTATAGGGTGTAATTCCTTTATCAGTTACCCGTAAAAAGTACAACTTTCCAATGTCTTTCTGTGGACTTTTGTGTTTAAAGAACACAAACGTGGAAGATTCAATCGGATTGGCTGTTACCGCAACGCCATCGTTAAATCGTAAGTCCTGCTGAAAACCGTTGATATTAAATTTATAGCTTCCTTGAATTCCATTATTAGTCTTATTGAGGCTATCAACAGCGATAATTGCCAGCTTCCCATTTTGAGACAAATTCTCTTTGACATCAAAATCGACAATATTAGCATTTTGTGCCCAAACCATCTGTGTAAATAAATGGCATATACTGAAGAGGAACACGAGCGCGGACAGCTTTTTCATGATGCAATGATACAAAATTGTAAGGATTCAAAAAATGAATCACTGCATTTTCGACTTCATTAATTACATAGGTCTTCTTATCTTTGTGCTTTATTTTAACAATAAGCAAAGTTATATGTTGCAATTAAATTACATCCGCGAAAACAGGGATAAGGTAGTTGAAAGACTTGCTATCAAGAATTTCAACGACGCTGATTTGGTCGACCAAATCATAGCATTGGATGAACAACGCCGTAAAATCCAAAACCAATCTGACTCTATTGCTGCGGAGGCTAATTCGTTAGCAAAGCAGATTGGAGATCTTATGCGTCAGGGCAAGAAAGAAGAAGCTGAAGCTATTAAATCGCAATCTGCATCATATAAAGAACAACTTAAAGAATTTACCGATGAGTTAGAGCAAGTTGAAGTGGATCTACACAATAAGCTCGTTCAACTCCCTAATTTACCATATAGCCTAGTACCAAAAGGGTTGACACCAGAAGATAATGAAGTGGTGTTAGAAAATGGCGTTAAGCCAAATTTAGCGGAAGATGCACTCCCGCATTGGGAACTGGCTGCTAAATACGATATTATTGATTTCGAATTGGGAACAAAGGTAACCGGAGCAGGCTTTCCTGTGTATAAAGGCAAAGGTGCTAGACTACAGCGAGGTTTGATTAACTTCTTCTTAGATGAGGCTGCGAAGATGGGGTATGGAGAAGTGCAAGTTCCTATCGTTGTTAACGAAGCTTCTGCTTACGCTACTGGGCAACTTCCAGATAAAGAAGGACAAATGTATCATGTAACGAACGATGACCTATATTTAATTCCAACAGCAGAAGTTCCTATTACGAACATCTATAGAGATACCATTGTTAAAGCTGAGGATTTTCCTATTCGCCATTGCGGTTATACGCCATGTTTCCGTCGCGAGGCTGGTTCTTACGGTGCGCATGTACGTGGACTCAACCGTTTACACCAATTCGACAAAGTGGAATTAGTACAAATTGTTCATCCAGACAATTCCTACAACACGCTTGAAGAAATGAGTACATATGTACAATCCTTGCTACAGAAGCTAGGATTACCATATCGCGTTTTACGACTATGTGGCGGTGATATGAGTTTCACAGCCGCAATGACTTACGATATGGAAACTTATAGTGCGGCTCAAAAAAGATGGTTAGAGGTGTCTTCGGTTTCTAACTTTGAGACTTACCAAGCAAACCGACTAAAAGTTCGTTTCAAAAATGAAGACGGTAAAACGCAATTAGCACATACACTAAACGGTTCGGCACTAGCACTACCACGTATTGTCGCTACATTGTTAGAAAATAATCAAACAGATAAAGGCATTAAAATTCCAGATGTACTCATTCCTTACGTTGGATTTGACTATATCGACTAAACTTACCAGATCGAAATAAAAAAGGCCATTCTCGAGGATGGCCTTTTTTGTATTGTTCGAAGTCAATCGAAACCTTCTTATAGTTCAGCCAAAATTTTCTGTTCCAACACTGGTTTGCTGTGTTGAATTTGCTTCACTGAATCGTAAGCCAACTCCCAGTCAAACTGCATCGAAACTGCTAGGTGGTCCGAAAGCGGTTCATTATTATTGTTCGTGAATAATGAACTTTCAATTTGATACTTTCTAGGAGAAAATTTCAAATATTCGCTACTTCGGAAAAAGATTTTATCCAAGCTTTCCGTATCATTCGTGAGCGAGAGCATCGGTTCAGCAACAAATTTTGGAATGATTTTCGGGAATTCGTCTTTTCGTAAGAAGTTCACCCAGCCATCCGTCAAGCCGGTTAATTCGATAAACTCATATAAATTCTCCTTCTTATACGCATAATGCGCATTAAAGTCGCCCATTACGATTAGTGGCTTATCCTTTGAATGTTCGTTGATGAATGCCGCTAATTGTCTAAAATTCTCACGTCGCGCCTTTACCGCTCGTGCAACATCACTTGAATTTGCATGTACATTATACACGTCCACAATAACTCCCGGAACGAGCTGTATTTGTGTTAAGCTAAATCCCTTGATGGTCCAGCAATCCGGGCCTGAACAATGTCGCCACGGAATTCGCTGAAACCCTAGAATAGGAAAATTTGAAAGCGTATTCAATCCATCGCCAATAGGGATTTTCCCCTTATGATTGGTCCTGTAGGCATGTCCATTCTTTGCATAGAAAGAATGGTTATAGTTAAAATCTTCTTGAACATTGACAATGTCAAAAGCAATAATCTTCTCGCCAATCTCCGATATAGCCTCTTTTCTAACAGTTTTTGCTGCAGAAATGCCTTGCGGAAGGCCCGCAATATTGTACGTCAGTAGCGTAAATTCCCCCTTTAACAGCTTTTTGTCATCAGTCGGTTCCTGAATTGGAAAATTCACAGCAATAAATTTGGTTCTAAGACTATTAAACACAAATAATAGCGCAATTAGTAAAATTACTACGATAAAAAGTACAGTCATCTATTTATAATTTAGCAACTTTATTCAACACATTATCTTTTTGATTGGAAATTTTCGACAAGGAAGACTCTCGAGGCGCACTTAGAATCTTCCATTCAAATTGCATTGACACAGCGCAATGATCGGACAACGCTAAACCAGATTCGTCTTCGAAAAGATCTTTTTCGACCCGATAATTCTTGGCTTCAAATACTAGACGATTACTGCTCCTGAAATATATTTTATCTATACTCTCGCATTGCTCATCGATATCTAATGCGGACCTCGCTTTAAATGACTCGCGAATTGCAGGAACCTCGCCCTGCTGCTGTAGCTCAACCCAAGCGTCGCGCATTCCTGTCACCTCCTTAAAGTGACGAATATTATCTTCTGAAAACGCATAATGTGCATTAAAATCACCCATAATTAAAACCGCTTCCTCGGAAGAATGCGCCTTTACATACGTGGCAAATTGTTGTAGATTCGCACGCCTCGCCTTCACCGCATTCAGGTTGTCCTGAGCCGTAGCATGTAGATTATACACATCTAAGAACACATCCTTAGCCAATTGAACCCGCATATAGCTGAAACCTTTAGGGGTGAAACAATCGGCACCGCTACAGTGTTTCCAAGCAATTCGCTCCATTGTTACAATCGGGTACTTCGATAACGTACTCAAACCATCGCTGAAGGGCACTGCCCCCATGGCCTCTGTCCGATAAGGGTGTTCGTTTTCAGCATAGAGATAATCATTGTAGTTAAAATCTTCTTGCACATTGACTATATCAAAAGCGCCAATTCGCGCTCCAATACGTTTGATGCTTGAGGCTCGAGGCGTTTGCGCGGAAGAAATCAACTCCGGCAAACCAGCGACATTATAGGTCAATACGCTGAACTCGCCTGCCGTCGCTGCGCCCAGCTCCTTGCGGTCAATAAATATGTTCGCTCGGCTGCTCCGTTGGGGCATGAAACTTACCGAGAAACATAGAACGGCTAAAATTAAGAAGAGTAATCCAAACAACCGGACATTCCAAGCGCTGCGCTTTCGTGGGTAAGGAATATTGACTAGCATATGTCTCTAAACTTTGCTCTATGACAAAATTAGATGAACAGTATAACCTGAATTTTCAATTAGTATTAAAAATTTGTTTAACAAAAACAAGGAAAAAGTTAACTGATAATAATGAGGTAATCTGAATGATACGATTCCTTAACGAAATCTTTTCAATGACTACATATCTGGAAACTAACTTTGCCAGAACCCAGAAAACACGACAGAATGAAAAAGGTTGCTTTTTTCACAGAAATGTTAGTTGACGATTTCGATGGTGCTGCAAGGACCATGTTCCAACTCATCAATCGCATCAATCCGAATGATTACACATACTTCTTTGTTTATGGCGTCGGTCCCCAAACATTTAGAAATTTTCAAAGCCACAAAGTGCCTACCCTAAAAATTCCCCTCAATGCGGATTATGCCATTGCACTGCCACAACTCGTTAAAAAGAAAATTGCGCTCGCTTTAGATGATTTTCAACCCGATGTCATTCATATCGCTACACCGTCCATACTCGGATTCTTTGCTTTAAAGTATGCGAAAAGTCGCAATATCCCCGTTATTAGTATTTATCATACCCACTTTATTTCTTACATCGCCTATTATCTACGGAATTTAAAGGCATTCATCCGTCCAACAGAACAATGGATGCAAAGAACCATGCAGCGATTCTATAATAATTGTGAACGTGTGTATGTACCGACGCGAAACATTGAGTTAGAGCTGCAACGACTTGGAATCCAAAACAACAAACTTCAAATCTGGCAACGTGGAATTGACTGCGAATTATTTAACCCCCGAAAAAGAAGCAAAGAATTTATTGAAAAGCAAACGCTTAATAACAAACCCAATATCCTTTTTGCCAGTCGACTAGTCTGGGAGAAGAACATCCAAACACTTATTGAGGTCTATAAACTTCTGGAACAGGAAGGTATGCCTTACAACTTCATTATTGCAGGTGAGGGAGCTGCTAAGCAGCAGGCCATGGAGCAAATGCCAGAAGCCATCTTCCTGGGGAAACTCTCCCATCAAGAATTATCGATTCTCTACGCTTCGGCCGATGCTTTTATCTTCCCCTCAATTTCGGAAACCTATGGAAATGTAGTTATCGAAGCCATGGCCTCCGGACTGCCTTGTGTTATCGCAAATGGCGGCGGGAGTAGCAGTCTCGTCGAGCATGGTACTACTGGCTACAAATGTTCTCCAAATAATGCGAAAGAATATGTGCATTATCTCCACAAAATACTCCATCACAAACATCAGCATCAACAAATCCAAGAAGCCGGCTTAAGATATGCGAGATCCCTGGATTGGGAATCCCTGGCAGCAACATATTTCGAAGAGATTAATCGTTTGGCAGGAAATAAAAGCACCGAAGTGGTATGGGCAGCGAGCTAAGCGTTTACGTCAAGCGAGCCAAAATCTTACTATTTATCGCAGTTCTTTTTTGTGTGATAATATTTATTTGCAAAACAGATTTTCAAAGTGTCAAACATGCGCTCGCAAAAATAGGTTTCAAGTTTTTTTATTTACTCGTAATTACCTACCTCGCATACTTGTTTGGCACTTGGTCATGGCATGTCACGCTCAAAAAAAATCGAAGCAAAATATCAATCCTCCAATTATTCTCCATCCGTCAAGTCGGGGAAACCGTTGGACAATACAATCCCACTAGCATTATTGGAGGCGACTTGTTGAAAGCACAAATGCTCGCTCGCTATCACATCGACCAGCAAAGCGCTATAGAGTCTGTCGCCACAGCGCGTATTACCGCGGTGCTTTCTCAAATTTTGATCTTTTTGATCGCTTGTATTTACTTGCTTTATTACAACAGCTCTTTTATCAACAGTTGGTATGGATACCTCTTTTGCCTGCTTTTCGTCCTTCTGATTTTACTAAAGGTCTACTTCTTTATATGGATCTCAAAAAAGAAAGATCAATCGAATCTTCCTAATGAGCTGATCAAGCCTAATCTTCTTCAAACTCTAATTAAAAAGAGTAAAACATTACTAATCAACATCAGTCATACTTATCAGAATGATCCGCAATCATTTTGGTATTCCTACTTACTTGCGGCCATTCATTGGCTGATTGGGAGTTTGGAATTCTATCTTATTCTCATTTTTCTAGGTTTCGATGTTAGCGTGATTCAAGGTGTACTCCTTGATATGAGTGTGATTGTCTTCAAGAGTTTTGCTGCCTTTATACCAGGTCAGCTTGGCATCGAAGAACTAGGAAATAAGTTGATGCTCTCCTTAGTCGGAATTCACAGTGCGACAGCTTGGATTACGGTTTCCATCCTTCGGCGCGCCCGCCAAATCCTATGGATTGGAATCGGCTTTATACTTTATTTTTTTATTAAAAAAGATGTACAACATGCAACTTTTAAGGCCTGAAATATTATTCGTTAGTCACAAGCATCCCCCAGGGACCGGCGGCATGGAAAAGCAAAATTATGAACTCGTGGAAGGGATTGCCAAGTACAGCAAAGTCCATCGCCTCGTTTTTCATAAAGGCAAGGACAGTTTACTTATGTTTTTCTGGCAACTCAATCGAAACATCTTAGATATCCTAAAAGCGAATCCCAATATCCAAGTAGTTCATTTTAACGATGGACTTATTGCCGCAATGGCATTAGGTCATAAAGGCTATCGAAACCTGAAACGCGTGGTAACCTTGCATGGTCTAGATGTCGTATTTCCTTGGCCCTATTTTCAAAAAAAAATACTCCCCCAATTTAACGTATTCGATCAGATCATTGCTGTAAGTCATGCTACAGCCATTGAAGCGGTAAATCGAGGCATAGCCCCTGAAAAAGTAAGGGTTATTGCGAATGGCGTCGATCATCAGATTGCAGATAAACCAGCTGTATCACTCGACGAACTCAAACTTCGCTATCCGAATATTCGATCCAATGGACGCTTTATGATTACATTGGGAAGACCAGTACAACGTAAGGGCTTCTCCTGGCTACTCGATCGCGTTGTTCGTGAGATGCCGAGTGAGTTTCAACTCTTAATGATTGGACCGTACCATGCGAAATCAAGTTGGTCAGAAAAATTTTTAAGCGTACTCCCAAAACGCATCTATCGCATGCTTACTTTATTTTTGGGATACCCCACTGATGAAAAAAATATTCGCGAACTATTAAAAGACCCTGCTATTCGATCGAAAGTTGAACATTTGGGGAAAATTCCATTTGAGGATCTTCGGAGCTTCCTCGTACATAGTTCGTCGTTCTTAATGCCAAACATACCAGTACCTGGAGATATGGAAGGCTTTGGACTGGTTTGTCTCGAAGCATCGCTCGCGGGAACCTTAGTACTTGCTTCCGCGACGGAGGGCATTAAGGATGCAATTATCGATAAGAAAAACGGAATTCTGCTGCAGTCTGCAGACCAAGAAGCCTGGAAATCCATGATGACCCGGGTTTACAGTAATCCAAGCGAGTTCGAAGATGACAAAAAAAAATATCAAGCCTACACTAAGCAGCATTATTCTTGGGAGAAGATGTCCGCAAACTATTGGCGTGTTTTTCAAAATTTATGTACCCATCCTGCGTCTGCGCATTCGAGTAAGAAATCAACAAACCTTCATGTCTTATAAACCTCTATTTGCTCCAATCGGCTATTTCCTTCAATAATAAAGGAAATGCTGGATAAGTCATTCCATGGTCAAATCCATCTAACTCCAAAAGTTTTACCTGTGGATGTCCCGTGATTTTTAACATGCGCGCTAAGTAGGCATTTTCCTCGTATCTTCCGACCATCTCTAACTCCCTATCTCCGGTAATTAGTGTGATTCGAGGAGCATCCTTTCGTACCCAAAAAAGTGGAGCTAGCTTATCGATTGTAGGTTGATTGATAGCAATCCCCTGTTCCGCCCTTGCCGTAAAATGTGTAATGGTTTGCGCGGAGAGTGAAACGACCCCTAAAAGATCATTTGCACTTAAACCTAATCTGGCAAGATGTGAGCTATCTAACGCTAACATTAATGCAAGGTAGGCCCCTGCGGAATGCCCAGCTAGCACTATTTTATTTTTACTGCCTCCATATGCCTCAATATGATCCATCGTCCACTTAACCGCATCTGCTGCATCGCTTATGATTTCTGACACCTTAGCCTTTGGCGACAAACGGTAACCCACGCCAACAATCGCTATACCTCTATCCTTCAGATCACTCGGAATCTCGCGCTCACCGCCGGTTAATCCACCGCCATGATACCAAATAACAGTTACGAAATCTTTGATGCCTTGGGGAATATACAGGTCCAATCGACAGCGCTCGGTTCGATACGCATCCCCATCCTCGACATATACCACATCGGCGATGTGCTTTCCCTTGGGAGCTTGCGCATGCGCGCAGGAAAAACTATATAACAAGAAAAGTAGCGTCGCTAGGGTTTTCATAATAAATCAGATTTAGTGTCGTCCTAAAATACAAACAATTCAGTAACATTGCTTCATAGGCGACGTAATAGCTGGATTCAACGATCGTCTGTTTAGAAAAATGACGAATAATTCTAGCGGCCGAAGAGTCCGTTCTGCATTGTATTCCAGCGGGTCCGCTGGAATTCTCCTTCGAAACTTAATACTTCCCTGAGTAGGCCGCATGCTATGCCTAGAAGTAAAATCATTTTTGTATTTTTACAGGGTTTGCAACCGTACTGTAAACAGCAAAAAATTCACGGACTAGTAAATGAGTGACGAAACCAACAACACAGACGAAATCAACGAATCAGCGCAGCATCCAGACCAGCAAAGCAGTACTGTAGCCCTTTCAGGTTTATATGAAAACTGGTTTTTAGACTACGCATCTTATGTAATCTTAGATCGAGCTGTGCCACATATCAACGATGGCTTTAAACCTGTTCAACGCCGTATTCTCCATTCTTTAAAGGAAATGGATGATGGACGTTATAACAAAGCTGCGAATGTTATTGGTAATACCATGAAGTATCATCCGCATGGAGATGCTTCTATTGGTGATGCAATGGTTCAAATTGGACAAAAGGATTTATTAATTGACTGTCAAGGAAACTGGGGCGATCCAATTACGGGAGATTCTGCAGCAGCTCCTCGTTATATTGAGGGACGTTTATCAAAATTTGCAAATGAGGTAGTCTTTAACCCGGACACGACAGATTGGCAATTGAGCTATGATGGTAGAAATAAAGAACCTGTTACGCTTCCTGTCAAGTTTCCTTTGTTATTAGCGCAAGGAGCGGAAGGGATCGCGGTAGGTTTAGCGACCAAAATTATGCCTCATAATTTCAACGAGTTAATTGAAGGCTCCATTCAAGTTCTCCGTGGCGAGCGCCCTTCCATCTATCCTGATTTTCCGACGGGTGGTTTGGCGGATGTTTCCAATTATAACGAAGGTCGACGCGGTGGCAAAATTCGCGTTCGCGCAAAGATTGAAGAGCGCGATAAAAAAACGCTCGCCATCACTGAAATTCCTTTTGGTACGACGACTGGTAGTTTGATCGATAGCATTGTTGCTGCAAACGAAAAAGGAAAAATAAAAATCAAAAAAATCGAGGATAATACGGCGGGATCTGTAGAAATCATGGTTCATTTAGCGCCCGGAATATCTCCGGATGTCACCATCGATGCGCTTTACGCATTTACAGGTTGCGAATCCTCCATTTCTCCCAATACTTGTGTGATTAAAAATAATCGTCCGCACTTTATGAGTGTGAATGATATTTTAATCGAAAATACGAAACAGACAAAGAGCCTGATAAAGCAAGAATTGGAAATACGTTTACACGAACTTCAAGAAAAGATATTCTTCAGCTCCTTGTTGAAAATATTCATCCAAGAAGGGATGTATAAGCATAGTGATTATGAAAATGCTGGCGATTTTGACACGGTAGTAACGGTATTAAACCGCTTATTTGAACCGTTTTTCCCACAGTTTTATCGCGCCATCGAACCGGAGGATTACAAGCGCCTGATTGATAAACCGATGAGTAGTATCACGCGCTTTGACGTCAAGAAGGCTGATGAGCAAATGAAATCCTTAGAAGATGAGATTAAGGAAGTTCGTAAAAACCTGAGGAATCTGACAGAATACACGATTGAGTGGTTTGAATATATCCGTTCAAAATATGGAAAAGATCGTGCGCGTAAAACTGAACTTCGAGCATTTGATCGTGTAGAAGCTTCGCAAGTGGCACTCGCTAATGCGAAACTTTACGTTAATCGAGAAGAAGGATTTATCGGAACCAACATGAAAAAAGATGAACTCGTTGGTGATTGTTCTGACATAGATGATATTATCGTTTTCCGTGGCGATGGGAAATATTCGGTTGTTAAAGTTCAGGATAAAGTTTTCGTCGGAAAGGATATCATTCATGTTGCTGTGTTCAAAAAAGGTGACGAGCGTACAATATACAACGTGATCTACAAAGATGGGGGAACTGGAACCAGCTATATTAAACGATTTGCGGTAACAGGGGTTACACGGGATAAAGATTACGATATCGGAAAAGCGAGCAAAGGATCCAAAATTTTATACTTCTCGGCTAATTCCAATGGTGAAGCCGAAGTGGTCAATATTCAATTGAAACCGCATTCGAAATTACGGAAATTAAATTTCGATATGGATTTCGCGGAAATTGCAATTAAAGGACGCGCTTCTCAGGGTAATATCGTTAGCAAATACCCAGTGAAGAAAGTCTCTTTCAAAAGCGCAGGTGTTTCTACCCTTTCTGGTCGTAAAATATGGTATGATGATGTTCTAAAACGTCTGAATGCAGATGAGAGAGGACGTTTCTTAGGCGAATTCGACGGCGATGACAAGATCTTACTGACGATGAATGATGGTACGTATGAGTTATCCAACTTCGACTTAAGCAACCACTTTGATGAGAAAATGGTCCGCATGGAGAAATTCCATCCGGAGCAAACTTATACCGCAATTCATGTTGATAGTAAGGGTACCTATTATGTCAAACGTTTCAATTTCGATGATATTCCGGTGGGTAAGCGGACTAGATTTATCGGAGAAGATAGTAAACTTGTCCTATTAACTAACAATGACGAACCTGTAGTATCCTTAGAAATTCTCAAAGGGAAATCACAGACAAAAGAAAGCTTCGAACAGCCCTTAAACGAAATAGTAGATATCAAGGGGATGAAAGCTCAAGGCAACAGACTGTCTTTCCATTCTGTGAAGAAAGTGAAATTGTTGAGTGAAGAAAAGGATCTGTCGAAGCTGGATGAGAAGTCAAGCGTAGAGTCGGACCAGGCATCTGCGGAAGTACGGGCTGAGTCGACAGAAGATTCAGAAACGCCTATTCAACATGATGGATCTGATATCGCCTTAGAGATCACCAATCCAGACGATATACAAATGGATGATAGCGGACAAATGGGTTTGTTTTAATCAGCCCTATTCGTCATAAAAATGGCTGTAGATTCTACAGCCATTTTGTGTTTATTGCGGTGATTAATAGGTCACTGCACGGTTTTCTCACCCTAATAAAAATCCCCCAAGTCAGACCTGAGGGATTTGATTTTACATGTTACGCATTACTTAATTTCTTAACGTTTCATAGATTTTAATTGATCCAATAAATCTGAGCCGTCACTTGGACGCTTGGCATCCCACTCCACAATGACACCGTCGCTATTAACAATAAGATATCTTGGAATGCCTTTAAAATTAGGAACTTCCTTATTCAAAGATTTGCGAAGTGTTTGGCTGGCTCGCATATTTTTACCTTTGAGCGGATACCCCTTGACCATCTCTCTCCATTTACTATCCGCTCGATCGTCATCTATTGAAAGATAAATTATTTGATACCCCAATTGCTCAATGGCATCATGCAGCTTAATACTATATTGTAATTCTTCTTTACAGGGGCCACACCAGGTCGCCCAAAGGTCGACATAGTAAAAACCACCTTTAATTCCTTGAAATAGTTCTTTCAAAGACGAATATTGCGCCGTGCTTTCAAGGAATTCCACGTCCGTATCCGTCGCTTGCGAAAGCTTCCAATGATATTCTTTAACCGTATCAATCGCTGGATTCAAGAGTGGAATTAGTTTACTCTGTGGGAACTGTTGCTTAAACCGTTCAAAATTCTCAATCCATACCAACTCATTCTCATTATTCGCCAGTCCTTCAATGATGGCATTCCCCCAAGCATATTCCAATAAGCGTCCGTTTAAACGTTTCTGCATGAGCTCGATTTGTGCAAGCATATAAGGTTGCTTTTTCAGACGAAGCTCGGGATATTCAATCGATAAGAGGCTTGTATATCGACCAACCAGCGAAGGGAACAGCGGCGATTCCGCCCAACTTATATCTATTGGTTTATATAATTCTTTCCAGGACGTCACAAAAGCATGATCTACAGGCGTACTCGTATCTCCAAAAACTAGCGGTCGCGCCGTGAAAAACAAATTTGTTGACAGTAAGAGCTTATAATAAGTCGATAGTTCTTTCTTTATTGCTTTGGCGAATTGGGCCGAAATGTCTTTCCTTTTGAACAATGTGTTTATCTTACTTAAATCCACATTTTCCAACATCCTCAACTTACGTATTCTACCATCCACTGTATTCTCGGTATTCAATTCTTCAAACCTTGAGCGCGTGTTATCCGTTGTAATCCTATTTAACAGCAGTTGCCCCGCAGCATTGGAACCACCGATCTCCAGACTGTCGTTCAAATGGAATTTTAGACTAATTGAATCGCCTGGCGAGACGATAAGCTTTGCCGTTCGAAAATTATTCTGTACCGTGATAATTGCTTGTTTATCGATTGGAAGGCTGATTTCTTTTTGTTGACTAAGCGAATCTAATTCAAATTTGCTGTGATTTTTCTGGAAATAGAATCCGTCTATTGGCGTATTAACGATCACTTCCTTATTTGAGGTTCCTGGCGCGTCAATCCTCAATGTTACCGCGCCACTTTGCGCCTTAACGGTAAAGGTTAAGACTATACTCACGCTCAACAAGAGCCATATTAAGTTGAATTTCATGCGTTAGGGGTTTTGAATGATTTGTTTATTAATTGCACTGGCTGGAATTGTCATGGTATAACGAGGGCTGTTGGGAGTCAATTTCAACACTTTCCCATTTGCTAATTCATGTTCAGCCGTAAACCCAAACTCAGGGTCATTCTGTAATCTGCGCATGTCAAACCAACGCACACTTTTAAACAATAGCTCTGCTCGTCGTTCTCTGAAGATCTTTAGCATCGTACTTTTTGCGTCGACATGTACCAAGTCTCGGTAATAAGCGGATTCAATCCGATTTTTGCGGAGCTTATTCAGATTATCAATTGCATCCTGATATTTTTGAACTCTTGCTTGCGACTCGGCTAGGATTAAATACATTTCCGCAGTTGTTGGGCCGATACTATAATTATAACTAATCGCGCCCATGTAAACGTAGCGTCCATCCCATTCGCCAGCGCCACTTGAAAAAGCATTACTCGCAATAATATTCATTCGACGAATATCTTTTAGGTCAAAGGCGGACAACGTGGATGTTGCCAGGTATTGAAATGCCATGCCTCTGGTATAATCAAAATGGACGACATGTAAATTTTCTGGATTTTGAGCTGGTATAGTAACTGTAGAGCCTGCTTTCGTCAAGTAAATACTATCGTTAGCACCTGTGAACGTTTTGGTATACTGGCTATTGTAATCCAGTAATTTGTTGTTAAGTTTTAAAGCTTCTTGAGCTGCTTCTCCCGCCAAACCGTATTCCTTCATCGTCAAGTAAACCCGTGCCAACCAACCGTAAGCTCCAGCTTTATTAATTTGAAAATTGCTTAGTGAACTTGCTGGGATTAACGGAATTCCTTGCTTCAAATCATTCAAGATAAAATCAAAACTTGCCCATGTAGAACTGCGGCTTGGCAATTCTTCGTTCAAAGCGTTCGAAATGACCAAAGGAATACCCAATGCAGCTTGATCCTCTTTAGATTTCGGTATTTGGCCATAGATATTGTTCAAATAATAATAACAGATGGCCCGACCTATTAACGCTCGTCCTTTGGTAGCGTCTTTACGTTGTTGCGTGGCTCCCGCGGCTTCATCTATACCATTGATAATCGCATTGTATTGATAAATCCGGTTGTATAACATATTCCAATACGAATAATAGGTGAGATCGGAGGGAGTAGAATAAGGATCTTCAAGCCAAAAATATAAGCGGTAATTAACTGCCGAAATATCTTTTCCTTCAACAATGACAGGACTATAAAAATCATCTGATAACTTTTCGATACCATCTGACAGTATTTTAGTTAATTTAATATCATTTAAGATTCGTTCATAATCTTCAACCGTTTGCGGGATGACATAGCCTTTAGGCTTAATATCCAAGTACTTATCGCATGAATTTAAGAGCAAGAAACTGAACAATATGATGGGGATAATAAACTTTTTCATCGTGTTGCATTTAACTGTAAATATTTTATACTAGATTTTAAAAAGTAAGATTTAATCCGAATGCATAGGTTGGAGAAACCGGTAATGTTCTTGCTCCACCGGAAAACGCTTCGGGATCTATACCTTCTGTATTCTTACGTAATGTCCAGAGATTTCGGCCCTGCAAATTGATTTGCAATGATTTAACTGCGCGTTGCTTTCCTAAAATCTCGACTGGTAAGTTATACGTGAAAATTAGTTCTCTCAATTTTGCATAATCGGCATCAAACACATTAACATCTAAAAGATTTCGGTAATAGGTGTACGTGTAGTAATGAGCGTTATCCAATACAACGTTTGGTATATTCGTGTTTGCTTCATCGCCTGGTTTCTTCCAAGCATTGGCAAGCCTGCCGTCCATTGAATATATCCCGAATATTGCGTCGGGCATATTTTGTCGCATAAGATGACCTAAATAGAAAACAAACATGAAATCAAGCTCAAACCCCTTGTACCTAAAATTATTCCCTATTGCTCCATTGCTAATTGGGCGTCGACTTCCGGAATAATAGGCGAGTTCAAGGTTACTGCTCAGTTCGTTTGGCTCAATTTCACCGCGCTCATTTAAAACTTGTAATTGTCCTTTGTCCGGCGACAGTCCTCCATATCTAAAGCTATATAGAGCTCCATAGGGCTTCCCTTCAAAAAAAGGACTTCCTGCTGCTATTGCACGTGGATTGCTAAATCGTGTACCCTGATGAACCTTGGTAATCCTGTTCTTATTTTGCGCAAACATAAATGTGCTCGTCCAACCAAAATCTTTCTTCCTGATATTTTGTGTAGTTAATTGAAGCTCGAAACCATCGTTATTCATACTTGCAGTATTGAGTTGTGCCGATTCGAAACCGTAAGTTGGGTTTATTTCTTCATCGCCCAGTAAGTCACTGCTTCGACGCAAATAATAATCCCCTTTAAATCGAATACGATAATCAAATAGCGTCAAGTCCAATCCAATATTTGTTACCGCCGTGCGCTCCCAGCGTAATCCATCATTGCGAGGCGTTGTAACGAGTAGACTGGGCAAGTAGCTTAAATAATTGATGCCAGCCTCTGCGATCATAAAAGGTCCGGAATTTTTCGGAATATTCCCGTTAATACCATAGGTTGCGCGTAACGTAAATTCATTAATGCTTGAAATGGCTTTGATGAAATCCTCTTTGCCTAAATTCCAACTTAAACCTGAGGACCACATCGGCGCATATCGATACTTTTCATCCGTTCCGAAAAGATTTGTTTGATCCATACGGATACTCCCGCTATAGGTATATTTCGACTTGTAGGTATATGAAGCATTGGCAAATGCTGAAACAAACCGGTTTTCGGTATACCTGAAGGCATCTGATAAATAGAACTCTGTACGGATGCCTGTTAATGTTTGCAGGATTGGTGTTACTTCTTGAAGACGTTGATAATCTAGTTGAATAAAATTTAAGCTGTTATCATCATATCCATACTTCGTCATTTGACTTCCAGATGTTTTTACCTGCTGATTCTCTAAACCGAGAATCGCTGCAATCTGATGATCTTTGAAAGTCTTGTTGAAATCCGCCCATCCACGAATGACATGACTGTTGTAATCCGAGCGTGTTTCATCCAATTTACCTCCCTGCGGGATATTAAAGATGGGCGTTAATAATGTTCCATCTGAATTAACCATTACCTCATTATTATTACCCAGAATCGGAGTCACATAGTCATTGATTTGCTTTACTAAATTTGCTTGATTCGGGTGTGCATAATTGCGTAAATAGGAATTCCCTTTTTCCAATTGATAACTCACATTAAATCCAATCCCTGATTCAAGCTTATATACCAGTTCGGCTTGAATACGATTACTACTGTTTCTGTCGGTAATGTCCGTACGGTCCAATTCTAACAAAGGAAAATAGGATTCATCGTCTAATCCCCAAGCCTTTCGTTGATTTATAGAGTAAATATTGGATGAAGACTGACCAGAAATACCTGCTGCTCTATTCATTGCGAGTGGATTACCTTGGTCATCCTGCAATAAATCATAAGGCTTCAACCGAAAAATATCAAGTGCTTGAACGGGAGCTTGTGTTCCGTTTCCAAACGTGAAATTATTACTAATTGCAAATTGCAATTTCGAAGTTAGATCAACGCTTGTTTTTAAGAAAACACTATAGTTTTTACTTCGTTCTTTCAGATTAGTACCTCGACGGTCTGTAAAGTTTAACGAGCTATAGTATCGAAAACGATCGCTCGCTCCATTTAACGCTAAACTATGATTTTGAAGAAATGCATTCTGCATCAACAAATCTTTAATCTGCTGGGAATTATCTTGCTTGGAAAGCCAATTGACTTGCTGATTGAATTCATCAACGGAAATTCTGCCTGTCAGTGAATCCAGTAGTAATTGTGTGTATTTAGAAACTTCACGACCTCTAAGACGTGTGTTTTCTTCGAATTGAGCAGTTCTAGGCACCAATAGGGACTCTATTGCGATGTCTTCTGCGGCGCCCAAGCGGTTTAGATAATCAATATTGGGTTTACCCCCGAACTGAAAACTATTGGTATATTGAAATTGCGCAGTTCCTTTCGATCCTCTCTTAGTCGTTATCACGATTACCCCATTTGCTGCTCGGGCTCCCCAAATCGAGGCCGCGGCAGCGTCTTTTAATACGGAGATGCTCGCTACGTCATTAGGATTAATACTATTTATATTCCCCTCTATCGGAAAGTTGTCAACAACAATCAAAGGGCGTGCTGTCCCGAAAAGAGTCGATACACCGCGAATGGTAAGCGCATCGCCTCCTGAATCTTTACCGTTTATCAACATTAATCCCGGTGCCATTCCTTCTAAACGCTCCAAGACGTTGGTCTGCAGTTTACCCTCCAAACGCTTCCCAGAGATAATATCGAATGCTCCCGTCGACCGCTCTTTCGGCAAACTTTGATACCCTGTATGAATGATCACCTCGTCTAGATCCGAACTCGCGCTACGCATAATTATTCTCCCCATGTCTGCTTGTATGTTAAGGATTAACCTTTCCATCCCGACATACGTAATTTGTAGTTTATTGGCACTGGCAGGAACATTAGCCAACTGAAAATATCCATCTTGATCTGATGCCGTCTGGATGTTAGTACCGATTACAGCGATCCCCGCTCCCGCTAGTGGCTTCCCATTTTCATCTAGAATACGCCCGCTAATGCGCTGTTGTTGCTCCAATATATCAACAGCCTTTATCACAATAGTTTTGTTTTTAATCTGATATTCATAGGGTTGATTTTTCAAAGCAGATTTAAGTAAGGTTTCTAAGCTGACGTTCCTCATGTTAATGGAAACTGGAGCCGCCTTCGATATATCTTTGCTGTTATAAAATATATCATAGTTCCCCTGCTCAATAATTTGATCGAAAATTTGACTAAGTTTTAGATTGTCCCCTTGGATATTGAAAGTTTGAGCATTTGACTTAGCGACAACTTGCATTAAACTAAAACAGAGAATAAATGATATTAATTGCATTTTCATAAATATCGACCTAACGAGACTTTTATTCGTCTGGAGAAAACTCAGGGTTTCCTTGATAAGCAAATCCCAACGTTTTACTTGGGACAAAGCTGTTCCGGACAATTGTTTTTTTATACTTTTGTTCATAATAAGGTATTGTAAGTGAATTTGATCTAAAGGATTTATCGAAAAGCCTTATTAAATTAGACGGAGGTGCTCCAACACCTCCGTGCTAGTTTAGGGCTTTATGTTGTTAGGGTGCTCGTTTCATTGATTCGTCATTATTTAGGTGTTATTACTAATTTGGTTTTTTTTGCACTTTGAATTAACTCCACTTTAATATCATCGGTCATTTCGAGGATCTCTATAGCCTTATTCAAATCTTCTTTTCTCGATAGACGCCCACCAAAAGTTAAGTTCTGAACAGCCGTATCCAATTCTATCTCGACATTATACCAACGAGATAAACGTTTTGAAAGAACCGATAGCTTTTCGTCATCAAATTTATAATAGCCCTCTTTCCAATCGATCTCCACTTGCTTCTCATGAGATACCATCATCAGCTCGCCTGTGTGATTGTTTAAACTTATTTTGTCCCCCGGCTTTAATACGATAGACTTTCCATCGCCTATTAAGGAGCGCAGTTCAACAGCCCCCTCTAATAAAGTTGTGTTGCTGTATGTATCGTGATCATATGCACACACATTAAATTGGGTGCCTAAAACTTTAATCAGTTGACCTTTGCTACGAACAAGAAATGGAAGTTGTTTGCCATCAGCAGCCCTCATCTTTGTGACCTCAAAATAGCCTTCACCATCTAACACAACCGAACGATCGGTCTTTCCAAACGATGTTTTAAATGTTAAAACCGAACTCGCATTTAAATGTATGCGTGTGCCATCTGGAAGTGTAAATCGGAATTGACTAGCAGGAGGTGTTACCAAATTGATAAACTCAGGAGTTGCGCCCGATGAAATCTCTGTTTTAAAGTCACCGTTTTGATGCTTAACAATTTTTAGCGCGCCCATCATAATCGATTCTCCCGCTCCCATGCCTGTCAAGCTAACACTATCACCGTGCGCAGATAATAAGTAGGCCTGCTCTTGATCTAATGAAAAAACCTGTGGATTAGTTGGAGTATCTTTACGTAGAACATAAAAAGGAATGATAACCCCGAATACCATGATTAAAATAGCAGCGAGAACTGCAGGGCGGCGGTACCATACTTGTAATCGAACTGGAGCTGTCAGGGCTTTAGATAATCGAGCCTTTATGTGCGATAAGTTCTCAGCAATTTGATCTGCGCTCAGGTTAGGTTTATCCTCAGTTAACGAATCATACCAGTCTTCGACAAGTTTTCTTTCTGCATCGGAACATTGGCCAGCTCGGTATCTATCTAATAAGATGCGATTTAAATATTTCTTCTTTCTCATAAATTACATCAAACGGAAGACCGTCCTTATTTATGAAGTCGAGATTATTAGGCTTAGGGGGTAAAAAATAATGATTAAATAATAAAAAAATAACAAAGCTTAGGTTAACACGTAATCTTCTCAAAGCATGTTTAATATGGGAGCGAACAGTTTGTTCTGATATTCCAAGTTTTTGAGCGATCTGTTCGTGGGTTAAATTCTCTTCTCGGCTTAAAAGAAAAACTTCTTTCATTTTTCTAGGCAAACGATCAATTTCCGCTTTTATTAATTCTTGAAACAGCTTAGTTCGTAAGGCATGGTCAGTATCAATGTAATCTTTTTGAAGATTGACTAAATACGACTCGTAGAGTTTATGTGTTTTACTCCTTTGTTGAATCGTATCAATAATTTTATATCGAAGCGCTTGGAATAAATAAGCCCGTAGATTTTTTATATCCTTGCCATTTCTATTTTCCCATAGCGATAGTAAGATATCATGAATGATATCATTCGATATTTCTACATCCTGAATCCGACGATAACAAACCGAGTAAAGTTGAACCGCATATTTTTCATAAATCTGCTCAAAGCTCTTCCGATCCGACTGCTTTAATCGGTCTACAAGTATACGATCTATATCATGCTCAGTATTCAAACGTTGAACTAATAGGGAATTTTACAAATATAGAATACTACTCTACTACTTTAGTAGATATTTCAATAACATTTTTATTCCAAGTATTTATTCTGATGGGTTGGGAAACCATATTTAGGTATTGTAGATCCTAGGAAGGTTATCCGCCGAAGACTATTGTCGTTACGACTAAGGACATTTGGCGGATAACATTATGATTAGATTCGTTGTAGTTAGCTTTCCAGCGTTTGAATCACGCTTATTAGTGATCCAAACTCTTTAAATATTTCGTCAATTTCGGTGCGATCACTACTTGACAGAATTGATTTTGTGGATTTTGATTAAAATAGTCATGATGATAATCCTCAGCTTCCCAAAACGTCGCAGCGGGCTCGACAGCTGTAACAATTGGCTTATCAAAAACTTTTGCAGCTTCTAAACCAGCGATAAAAGCGATCGCTTCTTCTTTTTGTAGATCATCGTGATAAAAAACCACCGAACGATATTGTGTCCCAACGTCTGCCCCTTGTCGGTTTAATGTCGTAGGATCATGGGTTTTAAAGAATACGGATAACAATTCTTGAAAGCTTATTTCATTTTCATCGAAATCAATCTCTATTACTTCCACATGTCCCGTGGCACCAGAGCACACTTGCTCATATGTAGGGTTTTCACGTTGCCCTCCCATATATCCTGGCAATACCGCATTCACTCCTTTTGTATTTTGGAAGATCACTTCTGTACACCAGAAGCACCCTCCTCCGAACGTTGCTTTCATTATTATTTCGTTTAAATATCCAAATTTAAGAAGAAAAGCCTACTTAGCAGGCTCGTTTTTGTAATGAAACTTTCCTTTTTCAATCAAATCTTGCGTTTCATCCGTACAGACTGCAAAAGTAAAACCATCCTGTAATGCATAAGAACCGTATTCTCCTTGCTTATTCAATGCCAAAAAACCAACTTGAATATCTTTCGCAATGTCTGGCTTTTTCTTCACGATACGCATGACCGCTTCTTTACATGCCTCTTCCGGTGAATACCCTTGTCGCATCAACTCCACTACGAGAAAGCTACCGACCGTGCGAATCACCTCTTCACCGACGCCGGTGGAAGTCGCGCCGCCAATTTCGTTATCAACGTACAATCCTGCTCCAATGATCGGACTATCGCCAACACGACCATGCATCTTAAAGGCCATGCCGCTCGTTGTGCAGGCACCGGAAAGATTGCCCTCCGCGTCCAGTGCTAGCATTCCTATCGTATCGTGATTATATTGATTTCCTGGTAATTTCTCAGTTGCGAACGACTTGTTCTCAATGTTCATGACAGGATTATATTTCTTCTCTTTTAACCATTCTTTCCAAGCCTCTTCAGCCTCCGGAGTAAGTAGATCTTCTTTTTGAAAACCATTTTCCAGTGCAAATTGCATAGCGCCTTCACCCACAAGCATCACATGTGGAGTCTTCTCCATGACTAATCGAGCAACAGATATGGGGTGTGCGATATGTTCCATGCCAGCAACAGAACCACAGTTCCCGTGTTCGTCCATAATACAAGCGTCTAAAGTGACGTGCCCATCGCGATCAGGATATCCACCTTTCCCAACCGTGTGATTACTTAAATCCGCCTCCGCAACCTTCACTCCTTTTTCTACGGCATCCAAAGCACGACCGCTTTTTCCTAATACTTCCCAGGCTGCCTTATTTGCCGCCACTCCAAAATCCCAGGTGGAGATAACAATCGGTCGCTTCCCTTTTGATGTAGTTTTTTTAGAATTGGTACAAGATGTCGTCGAAGCCAAGGCACTCAAACTTGCTGCACCAATGACGCTTTTTATAATAAATGATCTTCTTGAATTCATATGGGTTTATTTGCTCTTATTGATTAAAGAAAGACAAATATACTTCCTTTCACGATAATTTATACCCTTTAGCAAAATGACAAGTTTTGCAAGATTAAATAATAAATGTTGCAAGGATACGCAAGATTTTATGCAATTGTTGATAAAAAGCTGTAAGAAATAGGTAATATAACCGGATTTATTCGCATATTTATGCACATTTACCTTACTAGTTAGCATTTTAATCGATAACAATGAACATGAAATTAATCTATATTGTTTGTTTATCCCTTTTCGCTGCACAATTCACTTATGCACAAAGCGATTCCAGCATTTTTAAGCGAGTACAAGAGGTTGTTACACAGGCGAAACAAAACTTTGCACCAGATAAACGCACAAAAATTGTGGCATTAACACAATCCGATATCAATCGAAATAGGTATATCATTGAATCAACGGAGCCCGCGGCAAATGAATTCATAAAACAACAATTGAAAGATTTAAAAGCGGACGTTAAAATTAAAGATCTACCCGACTCCTCTGTTGCCGACAACGTATATGGCGTAATCAACTTATCTGTAGCCAATTTACGTACGCAGCCAGGAAATGCTTCTGAAATGGCTACTCAAGCCATGTTGGGCACACAGGTGGATATCCTACAAAAAGATAAAGGTGAGTTTCGCGTAAGAACACCTGAAGGATACATTTCTTGGATACCAAGTTCATCTGTCGTTCCGATGGATCAATCGACATTCGATCAATGGAGACGAAACGAAAAAGTAATTTACACCCAAGAGTTTGGAAAGTCATATTCCAAACCCGATGTAAAAAGTATGCGCGTTTCAGATTTAGTTTATGGAAATATTCTTCAATTAATAGGAAAAGAAAAGGGTTTCTTTAAAGTGGCTTATCCCGACAAACGGATTGCTTACATACCTGTTAGCGAAGCATTAAACTTTAAAGCATGGTTAGCGAGCCGATCCTTGACGTCAGAAAATGTCTTATCAAGCGCGAAAACGATGATGGGGCTACCCTATTTGTGGGGCGGAACCTCGGTGAAGGGTGTAGATTGTAGCGGATTTACGAAAACGGCCTTTTATATGAATGGTTATGTAATCCCAAGGGATGCTTCCCAGCAAGTGCTAGCCGGCGATAAGATTGATATCTTAGACGCCGAAGGACATTTTGATCCAACAAAGGCATTAAAGAATCTTAAACCTGCCGATCTCTTGTTCTTTGCATCTGGCAAAAACTCCAATCCAAACGCGCGTGTGACCCATGTTGCGATGTACATTGGGAACGGGGAGTTTATCCACGCAGCCGGATCTGTTCGTATCAATTCCATGCTGAAAGACGCAGCAAATTACGATGACTTTCAAACGCGTACAGTCGTTGCAGCAAGAAGATATATAGGCGCAGAAGACCCACAAATTGAGCAAATAAAAAACAACCCGTATTACAAATAACAAACCAATGAATACAGTTTGGGAAACTAAAAAAATGGGGAAATTCACCCTGCGATACAAACCCTACACCCTAGAGTTAAGGCATGTATTTACAGTAGCATCCTTCAGCCGATCGACGACTCCGGTTGTGTTAACCGAATTGGAATATGAAGGGCATGTAGGATATGGCGAGGCTAGCATGCCACCTTATCTCGGTGAATCGCAAGAAAGTGTCATGAGCTTCCTAAGCAAGCTAGACCTTTCCCACTTCTCTTCACCATTTGAAACAGCAGAAATATTAGCCTATGTGGACCAAGTCGAAGCAAAAAATACAGCCGCTAAAGCAGCCTTAGATATTGCCCTGCACGATTTGTTAGGCAAATTAATGGGACAGCCGTTCTACAAAATTTGGGGTTTAAATCCTGATTTGATACCGCCGACATCTTATACAATCGGTATCGACACAGCGGATATGATCCGCAAGAAGGTCGCAGAAGCGGGACAGTTCAAAATTCTAAAAGTTAAATTGGGACTGGATACCGACAAGATGATAATCGATACGATACGTTCGGTTACCGATGTACCGCTCTGTGCCGATGTGAATCAAGGCTGGAAAAATAAAGAGGAAGCATTGGAAATGGCAAATTGGCTTCACGAACGTAATGTTGTTTTCTTGGAGCAACCTATGCCTAAGGAGATGATCGATGAGAATGCTTGGCTAACGGCAAACTCACCGATTCCAACCATTGCAGACGAAGGCTGCCAACGATTAGCTGATGTCACCGCATTACAGGGGGTATATACGGGAATAAACATTAAGCTGATGAAATGTACAGGCATGCGCGAAGCGAAGCAAATGGCGGAGCTCGCAAGAGCTTTAAACATGAAAGTCATGTTAGGGTGCATGACGGAAACTTCTTGTGCTATTTCGGCGGCGGCTCAACTGGCACCACTTGTTGATTGGGCAGATCTCGACGGCGCGTTATTAATAGGAAACGACATTTATGACGGTATGTATGTGGAAAATGGAATCTGCAAATTACCCGACCGCCCGGGAATCGGAATTATTAAAGCATAACAAACAAAAAATTACCTAAAAACAATTCAAACACCTCGATTATGAAACATCATTTACTCACTTCCATGTGTCTGATGGCTTGCGCAAGCATTCAAGTCGTTAATGCACAACAGATCGCAGTAGCGGGTAAAGTTTCAGACCAAAATGGAACTCCTTTAAGTGGCGTAACTGTTACTGTGAAAGGCACTTCCATCAGTACCGCAAGTAATGATAATGGTCTGTTTACTTTAAACGCTGATCACCATGCGACCCTAGTCTTTTCAGCGGTTGGATACCAATCTCAAGAAATTGCAGTGGCCGGTAGAAAGACTTTGAATGTATCTCTGACTAGCCTAGATGAGGCTTTAGAGGAGGTCATCGTTGTCGCTTACGGAACTGCAAAAAAGAGCGCTTTTACAGGGTCGGCAACTCAAGTCAACTACGGAAAAGAAGCTGGTGATGTACCAGTAAATTCATTTGAACAAGCGCTTGTAGGAAAACTACCTGGCGTTCAAATCAATACGACGACGGGACAGGCCGGCGCCACGTCATCCATTCAAGTACGCGGTATAGGATCAATGAATGCAGGGACAGAACCTCTCTATGTTATTGATGGAATTCCAGCACATAGCGGAAATAGTGGACAAATGCAATCCGCACTTGCAGGAACCTCGAACAATATCATGGCAACGATCAACCCGAATGATATCGAGTCGATTACCGTATTAAAAGACGCGGCGGCATCCTCGCTTTATGGATCTCGAGCAGCAAATGGCGTTGTCCTAATTACAACCAAATCGGGGAAAGCAGGAAAACCAAAAATAGATTTCCGAACTTCCTTTGCATCTACTCCAGATTGGGCTGTCGACAATTACAAGCCAGGAAACGTACAAGAGCAAATCCAATATTTTTACCAAATTTTTCACGATTATCGAACTTCCAACGGATATACAGAGGAGCAAGCGAATACTTATGCTTTGAATCGGATGAACACCCGATTTGGGATCCATGGCTATACCTTTAGTAGCGAAGGAACCGGCCTTTACGACAAGATTATTATAAATGGTAAAGACGATGGCGTAGAAAATCGCGAAGGGAAATATTATGACTGGAATGATGCACTTTTTCGAACAGGAAGACATCAGTCAAATGACATTTCATTCTCCGGTGCAAACGATAAGACTAAATATTATTCATCGCTTAATTACACTAAAGAATTAGGCAGAGCTTATACGAATGAATTTGACAGAATAACTGGACGCTTAAATCTATCGCAGAAATTAAACGAAATCGTTGAATTTGCTGCAAATATTAACGTTACTCACAACAACAAAGAAGGGTATAACGACACAAGAAATACGGGAACGAATTATTTTTACCTTGCCAACAACTTACTGTTCCCTTTCTATTGGCCAACAGATTATAAAACCGGTCAAGACTATACAACACGCTATAATTCTCTTGGTTACAACCCCTTATACTATGACAAACAATGGGAAAACAACTCTAAGACGTTTCGTGTTATCGCGGCGCCTTCTTTAACCGTTAATATTTTACCCGAATTAACCGGAAAGACTATATTTTCATATGATAATGCAGAAGTAAAAGATCATCTATACTTCAGCCCATTACATTATCACCCGACTTTTGGTGCTACAGCGAACGGATCTGTATTTGAGTATAGCACTAATTATCGCATCATGGTGTCCTCGACCACGTTAACCTATGACAAGAAATTCAATAATCATAATTTGAATGCTTTACTAGGTTTCGAAGCACAAAAAAATGAAACAGACTATCAGTATGCGGCGGGGTCAAACTTACCAAACTCGGCTCTTCACACTGTAGCGACTGCGGGGGTGAAAGATGCAAATGCATATTCTTGGGGACACAATATGCTGTCCGTATTCTCGCGCCTAGAGTATAACTACCTTGACACGTATTATCTTTCTGGATCTCTGCGTAGAGATGGTTCTTCAAGAGTAGGTCCAAAGGATCGATGGGCTAATTTCTGGTCACTATCAGGGGCAGTTAACTTAAAAAACACCGCGTTTTTGACCGACGTTGAAGATGTAAGCTTTTTAAAACTGAAAGCTTCTTATGGAACGAATGGAACGTTAGCTGAGTCAAACTTCGGATGGAGGTCCTTAGCAGGTTTTGGTCTAAACTACATGGATCAACCAGGTGGCGCGATGAACACCATTGCTGACGAAAACCTACGTTGGGAACAAAACTTAAACTTTAACGTTGGAACAGAGTTTGGTTTATTCAATAGTCGATTAAATGGTTCAATCGAGTATTTTTCGAGAACTTCAAAAGATCTTTTACAAGCTGTCAACATCTCCTTAATCACCGGCTTTTCAAGTACGTTGAGAAATATTGGAAAAATTAACAATAGTGGTGTAGAGATTGCCTTGAATGGAGATATTATCAGAAATGATAAATTCCGTTGGTCTGCAAACGCCAATATGGCTTTATTAACCTCGAAAGTAAAATCACTTTACGCTCAGCAAGACATACTATGGTCTGACCCGACGGGTGGAGATGCTCGTGTACCTTTTATTTATCGTGAAAACGAAGCAGTTTACTCATTCTATTTAAGAGAATGGGCAGGTGTAGACAAAACTAATGGTAAACCAATTTGGTATGTCAATGATAAAGAGAATCCAGACGGTGATTTTATCTATAATGGTAGAGGAGCAACGAATTCTGTGTCTAAAGCTAAACAAGTCATCGCCGGTAGTCCTATCCCTAAAGCATATGGTGGTTTTGGTACTGAGCTTGACTACAAAGGTATCAGCTTAGGCCTAACTTTCACCTATAAAATCGGGGGTAAACTTTTCGATGCCGGATCGAAAGACGTTGCTGAAGATGGATACTATTGGGAGCGAATTCGATCGGAGCATGGAATCCAAGAAGTTTGGCGCCCTGATTATACTGACGCCCTATTGCCTAAGGTTAGTGGAAATGACCCGGAAGATGGTATTACTTCTTCAACACGCCATTTATATGATGCCTCCTACCTTCGTTTAAAACAAATTAACCTAGCATATAGAATTCCTGCATCTATTACTGAAAAAGCAAAAATTAGCAATGCTAGAATCTTTTTCAATGGTACTAATTTATTGACTTTCTCCAAATTTAAGCTCGCCGATCCTGAAGTAAACCAATACGGAACTCGTGGATGGGAAACACCGTTCGGGAAGACTTATTCATTTGGTTTAGAGTTTAGTCTGTAACCTATCAATTTTATTAATCATGAAAAAGAAATCATTATTCATCATAGCGCTTGCAAGTATCTCGTTATTCTCCTGCAAAGACTTTTTAGATGTAAAACCGACAAATTCTATTGATTCCGGAGAGACAATAACCACTGTTTCGGATGCGAAAGTAATGACTAACGGACTCCTGCGTAACTTAGCAACCGTAAGTTACTACGGTCGTAACTTTTTGATTTATGGCGATGCCAAAGGTGGAGATGCCACAATTGTATCCCAAGGACGCGGATTAGACGCACTCTATGTGTTTAATCATAGTGTGACTAGCAATAATTATGGCGCATTCTGGACGGAAGGATATAACTCCCTATTACAAGCTAACAATATCATTCAGAGTATTGACGAATTAATTGCGAATGGTACTACTTTAGATTTTAGCACCTATAAGGGTCAGGCATTAACTATTCGCGCATTAATACACTTCGACCTAGTTAGGCTTTATGGAAAAACTTATACGGACGATCCCAACTCTTTTGGTGTGCCTATTGTGACAGAAAAGCTGAAACATGACGCCAAATTGCTTCGAAACTCGGTATCGGAAGTTTACACACAAATTATTAGAGACTTAACCGCGGCTGAGGCGCTATTACCCAAAACAAAGGCTAACGGTTATATAAACTACTATTCGAATAAAGCATTGCAGGCGCGCGTATATCTTACTATGGGTGATTATGCGAAAGCATTGGCGGCAGCAGAAGAAGTAATTAACTCCAAAGTGTACAGCCTATATAGCAATTCAGAATGGGTAGGCTCTTGGGCAACACAATTCGGTAAAGAATCAATCTTTGAAATTGCTCTTGCAAAAGATCAAGGAGATCTGGGATCAAATTCTTTAGGTTTCTACTACTTAAAAAGTAAACAAAATAATGCTTTAGGAAACTTTACTGCATCCGATTATTACGTGAACCGCCTAGGCGAAGATCCCGATGATGTAAGATGGGGTGTCGTTACGGAAGACGAATTAGGGAGAAAAGCGGCAGTTTACAAATATGTTGGAGGTCTCGACATGAAAGGAGACGGGAAAGATGTCTTTACCGCAGTCAACATTAAGGTTATTCGTTTATCAGAAGTGTACCTAATTGCTGCAGAAGCAGCGTTGAAAAAATCTGGTGCTGACGCTACCAAGGCTGCAAGCTATCTGAATGAAATCCGCAAGCGTTCTCCAAACCTAGCGCCAGCAACTGCAGCGACGATTACGGAAAATATGATACTTGACGAAAAAAGTAAAGAGTTATATGGCGAAGGTCAACGTTATTGGGATATGATTCGTACAAATAAGTCGATCAAATTTAATGACGAACACGTAGGTGTTAATTTGCAACACAGACAACAGACTATAGATCGAAGCTTCAATAAGACCATTTTACCGATACCTCAAGTCGAAATCGATGCGAATCCAGAAATCGGAAAACAACAAAATCCCGGATATTAATCCTATGATTTAAACGATAAAGAGCTGGCCATGGCCAGCTCTTTATCGTTTATATACACTACCTTTCGGTCAAGTACCAAACCTATTGATGGTATTCTTCGTCACTCACCTCTTCTAACCAAACTGTCTCTCCTTTCTCACGCCCGGTGATAGCGACTTGAACAAAAGCTGTATCGGCACTAGCACCATGCCAATGCGGGATATCAGCAGGACATTTAATAGCATCCCCTTTACGTAGAATTTGTTTTGGCTTTCCCTTTTCCTGATAGTAGCCAACTCCCTCAATAGCCAATAATATCTGCCCCGCGGGGTGTGTATGCCATTTACTTCTAGCTCCAGCTTCGAAAGTAACACTTCCAACGGAGTTCGAATTCAAACTATCTGCATCAATAAGCGCTTGCAAATACGCAGTTCCCACAAAATTAGCATTTGTGATTTTCTCCCCTTTAGGAAAAACAAGTTCAGCATTCTGTTTATCTATATTCAATTTCGAATCATTTTTACAAGCTACAACTGTTAATGTAAGCAAAGTAAGGATGTAATATA
>JBEBRI010000004.1:0-47276 GCA_040394915.1 Sphingobacterium sp. | reverse complement strand
ACTAATTTAAATTTGTTTTAATTATGTTAAAAAAGTATAAAATATTGATACTGGCGATTATCCTGACGGCCGGAGGGATAACCCTTGTACTCAGTATATGGCTATATGGCAATTACCAAAATCGCAAGATTTATTTCCTTGGGGCAGCCGATCATGTTTTATTCGACGTGATCCAAGACTTTTATCAAGAGAATGAAGTAGATCTGGTTAAACAGAACCAAATTCAGCGATTTGATCGGGTTGAACGTGTTGTGACAGCAATTGAAGACCGTTATCCCGAGGTAAATCGCGATACGATTAAAAAGATCGTGGAAACGAAAGGGTACAATCCTGATAGTATTTTGGATGAGATGGCCATATCGAAACGAGGGAAGTTTGCTGGCGGAAAAATATCTAGGCATCTAATCTCCACAATGGCCATTCGAAATATCAACTGGGATCAGAATACCGTTGATAGCCTATCTAGGCGATTGGCCTCTACTTTAAAGGATAGAAATCAATATAGCCCGTTTGAGTTGCATATTGTAGAGTTGAAAGGTGTAGACAGCATGAATCGCGACGAACTTTATCAATCGCGTTTTAAGCAATTTAAAACAAGACCAATATTAATTGATCCCTCGGAAGATAAATACTTAGAGATTGATTTCATCGATCCCAGAACCTTTTTGTTGTACTCTATTAGCTGGCAATTGACGACCTCCGTATTACTCGTGATAGCACTGATTGGGACATTTTTTTACCTATTGACAACCATCAGGAAGCAAAATCAATTGGCAATGTTACGTCGCTCTTTTGTCAACAATATGACCCATGAACTGAAGACCCCAGTGTCTACGGTCATGGCGGCGGTCGAGTCTATACAACGTTATGGGGCAAAGGACGATAAGGAGCGCATGAATCGGTATCTTAATATTTCGAAACATGAGCTAGAGCATCTTTCTGACATGATTGAGCGCGTGCTGCAGGTGGACGTTGCTGAAACGAACGGGGTTACACTTAGCAAAACAAGCTTCAATCTCGCCGTGCTGATTGAGGAATGCGTAGAGAATACACGACTATTTGCAAAAAAGGTAGTTCGGATTAATTTTCAAAATAGCGCTCAAAGTAGCCTAATTCACGCCGATCATGCACATCTGAAGAACGTATTAACGAATCTTTTCGACAATGCCGTTAAATACTCTTCGGAGGAGGTTGAAATTGATGTACATTTGGAAGAAATGCATAATCAATTTATACTGCAGATCCGAGATAATGGACATGGGATTCCAAAAGCCTATCAAAAATCAGTGTTTGATTTATTCTTCCGCGTTCCTTCAGGCGATATTCACGATGTGAAGGGCTTTGGATTGGGACTCGCATATGTTAAGCAGATTATCGATCAGCATGGCGGAAGTATTCAATTGGAAAGTGAACTCTCCATTGGCAGCAATTTTGTAATAAGATTACCAAAATAAGGCGATGTATAATATTCTATACGTAGAGGATGAAGAAAGCCTAGCACTGATTGTTTCCGATAGTTTGGAGGCTCATGGTTTTATGGTTAGGCACGTTATAAATGGGCAACAAGCACTTTTGTTTCATGCGAAGTATAAACCTGATATTGTTGTTCTGGACGTTATGATGCCGCTAATGGACGGATTTACGGTGGCTAAGGAAATCCGAAAAACAGACCTACACACCCCCATTATTTTTCTAACGGCGCTCACGCAAACCGAAGACCTTGTAAAAGGTTTTAAGCTCGGGGCAAATGATTACGTGCGTAAACCGTTTAAAATAGAGGAATTAATCGTCCGAATTGAAGCAGCACTCAAGAAAAGCGGGCAAGGAATGTCCGAAAGTAAATTCGTTGTCGGTAATTTCACGCTGGACACCGTCAAGAATTTGTTATCACACGGCGACAGTATCGAGAAATTGTCCTATAGGGAAGCGGAACTATTAAAACGACTAATTGAGAACAAGGATAAAGTCTTGCCAAGAGATGAGATTATTCGTACCTACTGGAGTAACGATACCTACTTTACGGGACGCAGTCTGGATGTTTTTATTAGTCGTATTCGTAAATATTTATCGGCAGATGAGCGTATCAAAATTACAAATATTCGTGGCGTTGGATATATGCTGTCGTTAGATTAATTAGCAACAAAATAACCTGTATGAAAGCACTTATAATCGTTGATGTACAATATGATTTCTTGCCTGGAGGAGCCTTAGCGGTGGCGAAAGGAGACGAAATCATTCCGATCATAAATACGATACAAAAGGATTACGATCTGGTGGTCGCGAGTCAAGATTGGCATCCTGCGCAGCATAAAAGTTTTGCAAGTCAGCACGCGGATAGATTGACATTCGATGTTATAACTTTAAACGGCTTGGAACAGGTGTTGTGGCCTGACCACTGTGTACAAGAATCTTATGGCGCAAGCTTGGCTGAAGACCTTGATAGTACGCGCATCGAGGCGATATTCCGCAAAGGGATGGATCCGGAGATCGATAGCTACAGTGCTTTTTACGATAATGGAAGACGTAAAAACACAGGGCTTGCAGGTTATTTAAAAGATCGGGAGATCGATGAAGTGCACGTTTGTGGCCTAGCAGCAGACTATTGTGTTTTTTTTACTGCAATGGATGCTTTAGATGAAGGTTTTAAAACGAGCATTATCTCCAAAGCGACCCGAGCCATTGACAAAGGCGCGTTTATCGAAAAGAAGAACGAATTTATACAAAAAGGGGGCTCCTTGTTATAGCCCCTAATCTATTAGATTCTCTCTCTTCGCGATCCGCGTGGTCTATTTCCGCGTTCTCCTTGATCCTCTCCAAAGATCATTTTCCCACCAAAATTTCTCAAATTATACGTAAAGCTTAGTAAGAAATATCGGTTGAGGGTATTTGACCTAATGTTTGATATCGCTGTTTCCGATACAGAGCGATTTATACTTGATGCATTATTTAATAAATCGAACGCCTTTAAGGATAATTCTGCATTCTTTGCCTTAAACAGCTTATAGCCCAAGGACGCATTTAAAAGTGTCGTTGAAATACCCGAAGACTCGCCGACGCCAGAATTGTAAAAATAAGAGAGATTATAGGAAACAGCCATGCGTTGTAAAAACTCTAAAGAGAATGAATTGCTTACGCGATGTGTTTGAACCGTGTAGTTTTGAATTGGAACCGCAGGATTGTTTGTGAAGTTTAGATTCGCATTATAGTTTAATCCGAAGATTAAAGTCTTACTGAAATTTGTATAAATCCCGATTTGTTGGCTAAAACCATAGCCTTTACTCGGGATTAACTGGTCGTTTAGGTATGCAAAATTCTTATTGTAAAATAGATTACTGTTTAGATTTAAATTAATACCCAATTTCTTAATGGGCACGCCATAGCTATTGTCTGCGCGGAAGGAATAGACACCATTGACATTGACAGGGACTGAGTATTGACCGCCCGCGCCAAGAACGACATCGTCAAATAAAACCACCGTCGTATCCGTCATGAAAGTTGATCTTACGATCTTATCGTTTGTATAGGTGAAATTAATATTACTATTAAAACTACGACCATTTGTTCGATTAACATCCCGATAGCTTAATCTAGCAGCGTGCACATATTCTTGATTTAAGTTTGGATTACCATTGCGAATATTTAATTCATTCGATACATCCACATAGTCTTGCAAATCGTTGATACTCGGAGTATTCGTTTTACCGTTATAGTTGAATTCAATATTTCTGTATTTATTGAAATAATAAACGGTCGTAACCTCAGGGAGTAAACTTGCGAAATCTGCTGTCGTACGCAGGTCAATAGGGAATGTACGATCATTCACGCGAATCCCATGTTGGTAATTTAATCCGATTTGAATGCGTAAGGTGTCGCGTTTATTGTAACCGTAAGAAGCGCCGACACTATGGAAATTGAAATCATTTTGGAACTCATTGGATAGGCGCTCATTTAATTTGTCGAATTGCCCCGTCTCGGCAAGAAACTCCATCGTCTTGCGGTCGGAATAATTTCTCGTATTTCTAAAATTATAATTTGCTTGCAACCTGGCATAGCGAGACACCCGATGCGTATAGCTTAATCGACTGTTAAAACCGGAGCCGTATCCATTAGTGATGCTTTCACGGTTATTGGTGTCGATGCGGCTTAGCATGGCATCCTTATAGTATTCATTGAAGGCCAGGGTTTGTCCAAAACCCTCGTCACTGCTCTTGTTGCCATTTACATTTAGAGAGATCGTCTGACCAGGGCGTTTTAAACGGCGCATATAGGTCATATTTCCGCCGAAGCTGAAATTGCTCCTGTTATTTATATTATCTCGGTTAGAGGTGTTTAGTAATTCCGATTCGCCAATTCTACGGATGCTGTTTCCTATGTTATGATTATTGTTTTCCGAGTAAGTGAAGTTGGGCGCCACATCAAGTTGGTTTAAACTATCAATTTTCCATTTAACGCGCGTATTAAAGTTATGCTTAATGTTTCCAAGGTTCGCTTCGGATTGTGAGCTTTGAAACTGATTGGCGCGGGAAGGAAGGAGGTATTCTATCTCGGACAAGGAGTTCGTATAGGAATCAGACTTGAGGAAATTATAGTCAGCACTAAAGTCCATTTTATTCTCTAGAAAGGTATTGCTGTAGTTTATGGCGCCCGCATAAGTATCTGCTAAGCCTCGGTCCGTATTTCCGTTACCAGCACGTAATCCGCCAAATCCCTGCTCGGCAAAGTTTGTTTCGTTAATGTTATTCGCCATTAGATTCAGCCCCATCTTTTGATCAGCATTAAAAGCATTCACATTACTGTTAAAGGTAAACTTATCTGAATCCCCTTTACCTGCATTGGCGCGACCAAAATAACCCTTGCGTTTATCGGGTTTCGTAACGATGTTGATGATTTTATTGCGCTTTCCATCATCAAAGCCGGAAAATCGAGATTGCTCGCTCTTTTCGTCTATAATCTGAAGTTTGTCAATAATATCTGCTGGAAGATTCTTTAAGGCTACTTTGGGATCTGTGCTGAAGAATTCTTTGCCGTCTACAAGAATCCGCTTTACTTGCTCCCCATGCGCGGAAACATTCCCCTCTTCATCGATCGTCACGCCGGGAACCTGCGCTACCATCTCGTTCGCCTCGGCATATTCACGCGTTGCAAAGTTCCGGGCATTAAACTCTAAGGTATCGCCTTTAACGGCAACATTTGGCGCAGCAGTAACTGCAATTTCTTCCAAGACGATTTCGCTCGGTTCTAATTGATAATTAATGGTAACCGGAGCGCCAGTCAAGTTAACTCCTCGGCTAACAGATTTGTAGCCCAAAATGGAGCTGCTTAGTCGGTATTGCCCCTTTGGGACTTTGTCAAACGTAAAAAGCCCTTTTTCATTGGTTTTTACACTCGTTAATAACGAATCCTTCTCGTTCAATAGCTGTAGCGTAACATCATGGAGGGGATTGTTATTTGTTTTATCAACAACGGTTCCGGTAATCCGCTGTTGTGCAAAACTGCTTATGCTGATAAATGCAAGGCATAGGACAACGAGGATTTTTTTCATAAATTTAAGTATCCAGGTGTTTTAACTGCTCAATATTAGTTTTTTTTGTCCAATGCTAGGGGGCAATCACAAAAAAGATACATTGGGGACTCTGCGCGAAAAAGGGTATATTTGTGATGGAGTTTAAATGAAAGAGTCAACATTAAGTAGGAAAGAGCGGATATTACAAACAGCGATGCAGCTGTTTGCAAACAAAGGTTATTTGGACACATCTACCAAGGAAATTGCAGCAAATGCCGCCGTTTCGGAGGCGCTTATCTTTAAACATTTCGGAAATAAAGACGCACTCTTGTCGCATATTGTGAAAGCAGGGTACCGGAAGGTATTGATGCATCATAAAGGCATGATGAGTTATAAATCGGCCAAAGATTTCCTGAGAAATATGGTCAAATTACCATCCGAGCTTGTTGCAGATGATCCGCAATTTTGGAAACTGCAAGAGCGCTTATCCCACCATTCTTTTTCGAAAACCCAACATGAGCTTTTTATAAAGCCTGTACAGCCTATTGTTCTCAAAGCATTTAATGAGCTCAAGTATGCGAATCCTGAACTAGAGACGCAGTTTTTACTGCTAATTATCGACATGTTATGGAAGAAAGAAGCATGCGGTGACATCGCTAATGCACGCGAATTGGCATCCTTAATCGAAGAGAAATATCATCTTTAAGGAATGCGTTTTTATGCGTGTTTCATTATGAATATGCATAAATATTTCATTTTCTAGTTTAAAATCCCTTATTTCGTAGCAAACTATTTTTATGATGATTAAACGTATACTTAGCTGTGGATTATTGACTTGTCTCATTTCGACGGCTGTTTTTGCTCAAAAAAAACCTGACTTTGTCCCCTTTATCAATCAAAAACATGCATGGGTGGATTCGGTTTTTAATACATTATCTCCAAAAGAAAAGATTGGACAACTCTTTTTGGTTCGTGCGCATACCAATTTAGGAGCTAAATATATTGACTCCGTTGCCAAGGTGATTGAGAAAGAACAATTGGGTGGTTTAGTGGTGTTCCAAGGAGGTCCGGTTCGTCATGCCGATATGTTTAATAAGTACCAAAGTGTCAGTAAGGTTCCCTTGATGATGACCTTCGATGGAGAGTGGGGTTTAGGCATGCGTATGCCGGATTCTACAATCTCTTACCCGTATCAGATGACATTGGGCGCTATTCAAAACAATAGTCTGATCTACGACATGGGTCGCCAAATTGCAAAGGACTTTCTTCGTATCGGAATGCATTTCAACTTTGCGCCGGTAGTTGATATCAACAACAATCCTAAAAATCCAGTAATCAATTTCCGATCCTTCGGGGACGATAAAAATAATGTGACCCAAAAGGCGAAAGCCTATATGGATGGAATGGTTGCAGGTGGTATACTGGCATCTTTAAAGCATTTCCCAGGCCATGGGGACACGGATGTCGATTCGCACTATGACTTGCCTCAGCTGAATTTTGATAAAAAGCGTTTGGAAGAATTAGAAATGTTTCCGTTTCGTGAGCTCATTAAAGCAGGGGCGCCGTCGGTAATGGTCGCACATATGAATATTCCTGCATTAGACGCAACTCCAAATATTCCCTCTTCGATTTCTAAAAAAGTAGTGACCGATTTATTACGAAATGAGTTAGGATTCAAAGGGCTTACGGTAACGGATGCTATGGATATGAAAGGCGTTAAAAAGCATTTCCCAAATGGAGAAGCTGATGTGATGGCGATTGTGGCCGGACATGATCTGTTGGAAGTGTCTGAAAATAGTGGGAGAGCAATCGATTTAATTGAAAAAGCAATAAAAAGTGGCCGAATTAGTCAAGCAGACTTGGATGCGCGCGTAAAGAAAGTTTTAGCCGCAAAACTTTGGTTAGGTTTAGACAAGTATCAAAAAGTGAACACGAATAATTTAGTTAGTGATCTAAATAGCGCAAGCTCAAAAACGCTAGTACAGCGCTTGGCGGACGCTGCGGTGACTGTGGTTAAATCCGATCGGGCCATCAAACGTTTTGATCGAAAGAGTAAAACGGCGATTGTTTCTGTGGGAATTGAGAGAGCGCAGGATTTTGAAACGGGAATGGCTGCTCAGTTGTCGGATTATACGCAAATCTTCGTGAAAGGCACTGAAAAAGAAGAACAATTGGATAGTTTATTAAAACTAGCGAGAGATCATAAGCAAGTAATTCTTGCTATCCACGATAATCGTTCTAGACCGCGTAGTGAACTGGAACTTGCTGATGACGTTAAGGTATTTGTCGACAAGCTTGCCGGTCGTCGTACGGTATCTGTATTGTTCACGAACCCCTACGCGTTGAACTCCGTGGATGTTATGCGTAGTGGTTCTGTAATCCTGACGTATCAAAATGATAGCTTTATGCAAAAAGCGGCCATTAAAGTCCTTACAAAACAGTCGAAAGCGATTGGAAGACTGCCAGTGACTATTAATAAAAATTTAAAATTCGGAGATGGTATCTAGCTCAAGCTGTAGCTGGGAAATTAAACTGTAACATCCTACTTAACAAAGAAAAGGCTTGCCACTTGGCAGGCCTTTTCTGATTGATTGTAAATCCTTCGTTTTTTCTAGATCCCTTTCAAACCCCAATCAAATGCTTTTCACTTCCCTTGCGAATCGGACATGGAAAGCCTCTCATAGGACTTACCTATAAACATTTTAGAGCTTTCAAACTTTTGATGTCAATTCCTTTTTTCGCTAGAAACGCTTGTATTTCGAAGAATCTTCAAATGATATGCAAAGATTTTTGCGATTAAACCTTGATTTATATAAAAAACTTTAAAAAGTCATATATTTTTCAACAGGCTTTATAATGATAAAAGAAAGGTTAATTTTGCTTTGGTTACATCAATTATATGGCGAAAGAGCAAATTTCAGTTTTTGATATGTTTAAAATCGGAATTGGACCATCCAGTTCCCATACCTTAGGTCCTTGGCGCGCGGCACAGCGTTTTGTGCAAGTGCTTAAGGATCAGTCTGTCTTGGGGCAGGTGGAACAAATTAATATTTTGCTTTACGGATCCTTAGCAAAGACCGGCGTAGGACACGGTACTGATATTGCCGTTCTTTTAGGTCTTAGTGGCGATGATCCGGTAACCTTTGATGTACATGATGTCGTACCTAAAGTAGAACGAATTAAAGCGAATCAAAAGCTTCATTTGGGGGCGGAACAAGAAATCGACTTCTCCTACCTGGATAATTTATTGTTTTTATTCGATCAAAGTCTGCCTTTTCACCCGAATGCAGTCACATTCCAAGCTTTCTTAAAAGATGGGAAAGCCATTTCTGAAACGTACTATTCCATTGGTGGTGGATTTGTGGTTCAAGAAAATGACACGGAAGGTGTGTTGTCGGAGGTCGATCTACCCTTCCTGGTCGATACGGCGCAGGAATTAATGGTCGCTTGTATGCGTACTGGGCTTAAAATTTCGGAACTCGTGCTTGAAAATGAACTTTCATGGCGACCTGAACACGAAACGAAAGCGGGTATCTGGAGAATCTTTGAAGCGATACGTGATTGTATATACAAAGGTTGTCACACGGAAGGCGTCTTACCCGGTGGTTTACACGTCGAGCGCCGTGCGGCAAAACTGAATAAGCGGATGCTAAAAGGACGCTCGTATGCTGACTTTGATACATGGGTACATGCGATCCGCGAGGGTGGGCGTGATTTTGGTTACATACTTGACTGCGTAAGTTGCTTCGCTTTAGCGGTTAACGAAGAAAACGCTTCTTTTGGCCGTGTGGTGACTGCCCCGACGAATGGAGCCGCTGGCGTTATCCCCGCAGTTTTACAGTATTACATCGTATTCCATGATTGCTATACAGAAGATAAGATAATTCAGTTCATCGCTACCGCTTCAGAGATTGGTTCGATCTTTAAGAAAGGCGCAACGATTTCGGCAGCTATGGGTGGCTGTCAAGCTGAAATTGGGGTGTCCTCCGCTATGGCTGCTGGTGCGTTGACTGAATGTTTAGGCGGCTCACAGCGCCAAGTCCTAATGGCGGCTGAAATTGCGATGGAACATCACCTCGGATTAACGTGTGATCCAATCGGAGGGCTTGTACAAATACCATGTATTGAACGAAATACGATGGGCGCAATTAAGGCGATCACAGCAGCACAATTAGCACTGCAGTCGAATCCGGATAAAGCGAAAGTAAGCTTAGATGCGGTAGTGAGTACCATGTGGGAAACCGCTCAGGATATGAACGTTAAATATAAGGAAACTGCCGATGGTGGGTTAGCCATTAAAGTTCCTTTGAGTTTGCCGGAGTGTTAGGCTGTTTTGATTTTTTCCAGCCAGAGCCCTAAGGTTTTCATATCTTTGTCATCATGATTCGGTATTGCGCGCTTGCTTCTGGGAGTAATGGAAATTGTTATTATGTCGCGAAAGACGATACGGCTATCTTAGTCGATGCAGGTATTAATAACAAGCATATCCATTTGCGAATGGACAGCCTTGGTATACTTCCAACTCAGATCAAAGCATTGTTTATCACACACGAACACAGCGATCATATTCAAGGTCTATCCGTCTTTGCAAAGCGTTATCAAATACCAATTTATATCACTGCCGGCACATTGGCGGGCTCTAAATTAAATCTTCCGACGCATTTAGTTCGAATTATTTTGCCACAAGAAGTGGTGCAAATAGGACCACTGACGATCTATGGCATACCCAAATACCACGATGCCAAAGAGCCCTGTAGCTTTATGATCTCCGACGGTCGTATCAACATTGCTGTTTTGACGGATTTAGGTCGGGTCTGCGAGAATGTGAAGACAGCTATTCGGCATGCCGATGTACTTTTCTTAGAAGCGAACTACGACGAGGAAATGCTCGATAAGGGGCGCTACTCCTATTATTTAAAAAATAGAATTAGAAGTGGTTGGGGACATATATCCAATGCCCTTGCGCTTCAAGCTTTGTTGGAAAATCGAACCAACCGATTGCGACATCTAATCTTGGGGCACCTCTCTGGTGAAAACAATACTATTCAACTCGTGGAAGAGACCTTCGCGCCTCATTGTGGCGATATCATGCTTTCCATTGCGAACCGCTATGAACATACCGCCATGTTTGAGCTGGAATCTGCGGTAATTCAGGTAGAGCGTACCCTTCTGGTCGAAGAGACAGCGGATTCGCAGATGCTTATCGCGAGTGAAAAGATTGAAATTCGTAGCTGAAATACGGCAAGCGCCAAGGGATATTTTTTTAAGTTAATCGACGTTTTTTTTAGCGTTTAGCGCGGTGAATTCTTCTCGTGAAATTTAACGCCTATTAGGCTTAAAAGATTTGCGAGCCCGAACGGTTTGGCCTAACATTCATATGCTTAGCCCCTTAGCTCATTTGCTTGTAGTTTACGAATGTTCTATATTTGGGCACGAATTAGCCCCATGACTATTCCCAATGACATCACAGATGACGAATTATTAGCGTTGATTCTAGAGGATCAAACGACAGCTTTTCGCGAACTTTACGATCGCTATAAAGCCGCTATGCTGATTTTTGCGGCTCAGCGTGTGAATACGGAATTAGCGGAAGATTTGGTGCAAGATGTTTTTCTAAACCTATGGAAGAACCGATCACAAATTGAAATTAAAGAGCGCATTTCCGGTTATTTATTTAAAGCATTGAGGAGTAGGATTATTGATAGTATGACAAAGAGTAGTCATGCAAAGAGATATTTGGATTCCATTGATGCCTATGCGCAATCGAATATGCCGACCGACGCCAAGGTAAGAGAAGAGACTTTTTTAGACAGCATTGAAGCGTTATTAAAGCGTTGTGGTCCGCAATATCAGTCCATTTTAAAAATGCGAATAGAAGGTTTCAGCAACCAAGAGATTGCTGATGCTTTGGGAATTTCGGAAAAAACGGTTCGAAATCAGTCGTCTAATTTGATGAAGATTTTACGCTCTCGATTGTCAAATTGCATTTTATTTCTGTTTTTTTAGGGACATTTATTGCATTTGCTCGTTTTTTAAATATAATACGGATATAAGGCTTGTTTAAAGGGAAAACCTAATGAATTTAGATAAAAATATATTAGAAAGATATAACCAAGGAAAAGCGAATGAGCAAGAACGCGCATTGGTGGAAGCTTGGTTTGATCAGTTTTCTATAAACGAACCCTTGAACGATGTGAAGCTATTGGGAATGCTTAACGCCTTGGACGAGAAGGTTCTTCCTGCAGTCGAAAAGACAGAAACGCCTTGGCTCCGAATTTTTGCTATTGCGGCCAGTTTATTATGTGTCTGTGCTTTATCTTACTACGGCTTCATTTGGAAAGATTCAAGTGTACATCAGGAGGAAATGTTAGCGCAATATAAGTCGCCAAAAACCGCAAGCCCTATCATTGTATTGGAAAACAACCAAGAATTTAACATTGATAGCTTGGGGAGAGGTGATACCTTGAATGCCGGGAATTACTTGATAACGAAGTTGCCAAACGGCGAATTAAAATACATTGTTGAAGACGAAACAACAGAAGTCATCTATAATACCGTTCGTACAAGGAGTGGAAGTACAGCGAGTTTGCAATTGTCTGATGGAAGCCATGTCTGGTTAAATGTAAATTCTGAAATTAAATATCCCATTCATTTTTCTTCCGATAAGCGGGAAATTCACTTGAGAGGGGAAGGATATTTTGAAATTGAACATCAAAAAAAATCCGGGGTACGTATTCCGTTTTATGTTCGCGGTACGGAGTATACCATAGCGGTGCTGGGTACGAAATTTAATGCTGACTTTTCCAAGGATAATGTAACTGCATTGATTGATGGAAAGGTCGCGATCGCAAAAGGCGATTTAAACATGCAGGTCGAGCATTTGAATTTTAACGTCAATTTGAGCCCTAATCAAGTCTACCATGCAGGAAAAGTGAGTACTGTAGAAGATATATATCAATACTTGGATTGGAAGGAAGGCTATTTTAGCTTAACCAACCGCACCTTAGAAACTGTTGCGGAAAAAATTTCAGATTGGTATGGACTTGATGTTGTTGTTGATGAATCTATCAAAGGAAATGTATTGCTTGGGCGTATCAACCGTCAAAAAACCCTTAAAGAAGTACTTAGTGTAATCTCCGCTGCAATACCTTTAACGTATAAAATTGAAGATAATGTGCTCTATCTAAAGGAGCGAAAATAGTCTTCTATTGGTGAAAAAGCAGTAAATCTGCCAATTGGAAAATATTTTTTAAAAAAGTTTGGGACAAAATCCCTAGTGCCTCGTTTTACTTGTTACAACTTCCCCATTTGCACTATGTCCGAATGCTAAAGTTTATATGATGATAGACCGTACATCGCTTTATCTCGTGAATAATACTTTAATTTTCTGTCCTGTCTTTTGGAGAAGAACCTAAGAAAAAACCATTAATAACTAACAAATTTATTGTTTTATGAAATTCAAAAAGCACCTGAGGGAGAGGGCGAGCTTCAGAAAAAGAGCCAATTGGCGGGCCTATGGCTCGATTGTTAAGCTCGTCTGCAGTTTACTACTTTCTTTAACGACAGGAGTGCTCTTTGCACAATCTGTCTCGCTGAAGGAGACAAATGCAAAGATGAGTGTTGTCTTGGAAAAGTTAAGCAGACAAACGCAAAGTGATCTCGTCGGCGAGATTACACTGCTAAACCGCACAAATCCGGTGAGTATCCAAGTTCAAAACAAAGATATTCATGCCGTTCTAAGTGAATTGTCTAAAAATCAGCCGGTGAATTTAGTTTTTAGGAATAACACCATTATTGTACAACCGAAAAATCGGAACGCGTCGGACGCGGACAAAGCGGCGGTGTCAAGTAGTCAGCAGCGTTATATGTTGCGCGGTCAGGTAAATGATGAACGCGGACAGCCCATTTCTGGGGTCAACATCCAAAATATGGCAACGGGGCGATCGCTAGGTCACACACAAGCACAGGGGCAGTTTGCAGTAGAAGTCTCAGGTGATCAGGAATTAAGAATATCAATCGTTGGTTTCGAATCGCAAGTAGTTCAAGTGGGTCGAAGAAAGGAAATTTCTATTGTACTGAAGGCGACCAATACAGAAATTGAAGAAACGATTGTGACGGGATATACAAAGGCTCGTCGTGAAAATTTTACCGGTGCGGCAACGACCGTAACTAGGAAAGAGATCGAGAAGTTTAATACGGGCAATATATTCAGTATGTTACAGGCACTGGATCCCTCCTTTAAAGTCGATGAGCGGGTCAATGTTGGTTCGAATCCGAACGCATTGCCGGAAATAAATATCCGTGGGATTTCTAGCGTTGGGGAATACGCTGTGAATGCTCCATTGGTTATTTTGGATGGTTTTGAGGTGGCTTTATCGACACTTTATGACTTAGACGTCAATCGTGTGGAATCGATTTCGATTTTAAAGGATGCCAGTTCTACCAGTTTATATGGATCGCGAGGCGGTAACGGTGTGATTGTTATTGAAACGCGTATGCCTAAAGACGGGAAATTCACGATTACCTACGACGTAAAACCGTCTACCTCATTTGTGGATTTATCCGATTACAATCTAATGAACGCTGCCGAGAAGTTAGAATACGAGCGATTAGCCGGTATTTACGTGGCAGATTCTGATGATCCTGCCTGGAATAATATGCAGCAGGAGATGTATAGTAATTTGTATAACAAACGCTTACGTGATGTTCAATCAGGAGTTGATACGTATTGGTTAAAGCAACCCGTACGCAATACGTTTTCGGTCGGACACAGTATTCGTATGGAAGGTGGTGGAAATGATGTTCGCTATAGCTTAGAGGGTAATTATAACGACTACAAGGGAGTTATGAAAGAATCTGGACGAACGAGAGGGGGGGCATCATTTAATCTAATTTATCGAATTCCCAATCGTATTACGTTTAGAAACGTGGCCTCATATCAGTATACAAAAGCATATAACAGTCCTTACGGCACATTTAGTGATTATGCGGCTTTAAATCCATATGAACGCATTCGAGATGATCAGGGGAATTATATTATTCGATTCGGCGAGTTAGGGGCATATTATGAATTTGGTGAAGACATGATGTTTAATCCTTTGTACAATGCCTCTCTAGGACATAAGGACGAGAATAAGACACACTATATCAGTAATAACATGTCTTTAGAATGGTTTGTCAATGATAACTTTATCGTTAGAGGAAAGGCTGCAATATCTCGGGAGATGCATAATTTTGACAGCTATACGTCGCCGTTCAATACGCGCTTTTATAATGTAACAGATCCTAAACTACGTGGGAGTTATGCGGTAGGCGACTCATCACGTATCGCTTATGAGGGAAGACTCGAATTGCAATACAGCAAAACATTCGATAAACACCAGATTAATGCAGCTGCGATATCGGAAATTCGTTCTTCGGATATCACAGGTAATTCACACCTATTGACCGGATATGTGGATGATCGATTCTTGACTCCTCAAATGGCTCTGACCTATTCTCCGAATAGCTTACCTAAATCCAATTCTACACCCGTCAGAGAATTAGGCTTTATTGGGAACTTCTATTATACCTATGACAACAAATATAACTTCAGTTTAACGGGGCGTTCCGATGGTGCATCTATCTATGGACGTGAAAATCGATTTGCTTCATTCTGGAGTACAGGCCTGTCTTACAATGTGCATAATGAAGCGTGGTTTAAAAACGCCTATTTGAATCGATTACGACTATTCGCGAATGTTGGTACCAACAGTACGGTATCGAACTTTAATGCCGGTATGGTCAGTTCAGCATTCACATTTTTAAATGGGCGATACTACAACAATCAATATGCGGCAATAGCGGTAAGTCAAGGTAATCCGCAAGTCCGCTGGCCTGAACAAATGCAATGGAGTTTTGGTGCAGACATGTCTTTTTTTGAGAATCTCTTGAATTTAAACATCTCTTACTATGATCGGATTACAAACCGTATGATTTCTAAAGTAACTGTAGCGCCTTCATTCGGTTTTCCTGGAAACAATTTCTTCGCAAATTTAGGGAAAGCGAGCAATAAAGGTTTTGAAGCAATGGCGAATATCCGATTGTACGAAAGCACGGATAACGCGATTCTATGGTACCTGAATTTGGGAGCCGTGCAGAACAGAAGCAAGTTACTCTCCATTTCTAACGAGTTACGCGAACTCAATGAATCGCTGGTTTCCAAAGATGCGAATGGAAATGTTGTTAAACCCTCAACCTATTATGAAGAAGGGCAATCATTAACGGTGCTTCGTTCCGTGCCTTCCTTGGGAATAGACCCCGCGAATGGACGTGAAATGTATAGAACCTTAAATGGCGAGGTCACTTACACATGGAATGCAAATAATCAAGTTGTCGTCGGTAACAAAGAAGCTGACTTATATGGAAATGTAGGAACCTCTTTTAATTATCGCGGTCTAAGTCTACAAGTGATCGGGAATTATTCGATCGGCGGAGATATTTTCAATGAAACGTTGATGAATAAGATTGAAAATAATAAACCATTCGAGAATGGCGATAGACGTGTTTTGGAGGAAAGATGGAAAGAACCTGGTGATATTGCCAAATACAAATCGATTTCGGATCAGTCAACAACACAGAATTCAAGTCGTTTTATTCAGACGGAGAATTTTATACGATTGTCCGCAATTAATATAAACTATGATTTTAATCAAGCATTGTTACAACGACTAAAACTACAACGCTTAAAGCTTAACTTTTCGATGAATGATGCGCTTCGATTAAGTACGGTTCGAATGGAAAGAGGGATAGATTACCCCTACGCAAGGGAATACAATTTGGGTGTTATGATTCAATTCTAGATTATGAAAAAATTAATATTTAGTATTATCTGCATATTGCTTCTCTCCAGTTGTGAGAAGTTTTTAGACGTGAATCCAATCAATAAAGCTTACGAAGACGATTTGTTGACCGAACGTTCCGGCTTCGAATCAACATTGGCTGGCGTTTACTTAGGAATGTCGTCTAGCGTATTATACGGCAAGGAATTAAAGTTTGGCTTCCTTGAAAGCTTAGGAGCAACTTATAGAAGTTTAGGCACAACACATTTTTATTATCGTGCTTCAAGACACGAATATGGCTATCCAAACCCAAAGAGAAATATAGAACAAATTTGGGGCGGTTCTTATCAAATGATAAATCAACTAAATATATCGTTGAAGAATGTTGATGCCATTAAGTCCGATCCATATTATAATATTGTGAAGGGAGAGGCACTTGGATTAAGAGCGCTTATACATTTGCAATTATTGAAATTATTCGGTCCTGTAATCGTTCAAGAAGGGTTAAATGCTTCGGCGATACCTTATCTGGATAAAATCGAGTTCAAAGGGGTTAAGTTTTCGACAGCCGGGGAAGTTATTGCCAAATTGCAGTCGGATTTAGCAGAAGCGCGAGCGCTATTGGAGAAGGATCCGATCCGTACGACTTCGAGAACCGCTAACTCCAACTTGTATGGTTACGAAAAGTATAATAGCTTGCTGGATCATCGTGGCGCCCGTATGAACTACTACGCTGTTGTTGCCTTACAAGCGATAACTGCACAATGGGGTGGGGATGCAAAAGCAGCGGCAGTATTTGCTGAAGAAATTATTGGAGAGTTGGAGTCTCGAGACAACTCCATTCATTTGACTACAACTGGAGAATTATCGCAATCTACCAATAAACGAACACCAAACGAATCGCTATTTGCGCTACTCGATCCTGAATTGCTCAACAACAATATTTTAGCAAATCCACTTGTTGAAAATACAGCATCATCCTCGACCTCTCCTTTATTGTTTCCGGATTATAATACGCTTCGAAATGGTTTGTACAATGCTCCCGGTCATGGCTCGCTAAACGATAAGCGATTGTTAGATTGGTTTGCCCTTTCTGCAAATTCGACCTCAGTACAAAAACTCGTTAAGTATCATTTTTCGCAAGGTTATCAATTTAATGACCCGACATACAAGTTATATTTCGAAAACAAAATCATCGGCATCCATCAGATGTACATGATCGCTGCGGAGGAATATGCTAAGAGTAATCCCACGAAGGCAATGAGTTACCTGAATAAGGTTCGAGCTGCTCGGGGACTTGTGGTAAATCTTTCATATGACGCTACAAGAACAGAGGAGAATATTAAGGATTTAATTTTTAACGAGGTCCGGAAAGAAAGTGTCGGTGAAGGGACAATGTTTGCTGAGTATAAACGGCTTTTTAAAGCGATTCCAAGAACGACGCCAATAGAACCGAAGCTGGAAATATTCAAATTTCCTATTCCTGCAGATGAAAGTTTATATAACCCGCAAAATTAAGGATATGAAAAGATTATTGATAGTTACACTTACTTGTTTGAGTTTGCTGGGCTGTAAAGAAAATGATTTAGTCGAATTTAAACCTGACGAGTCTTTCATAAGCTTCGCGCTTCCTGATCTGTCTAATAGACCTGCAGAGCGATATGTAGATAGTACAAATTATAGTTTCGCGACCGACACGACGATTGGTATCCGAGAAAAAACCATCGCGATTCCAGTTGCTATAGGTGGCATTGCAAAAGCTGAAGATAGAAGATATACATATGAAATCAATCCGCTTTCAGAGTATGACAAATCGCTAATTGAAATTTCAGAGCCTGTTATTGCAGGGGGTAAATATATCGATACGCTATATGTCAAGCTTAAGCGTTCAGCGAAATTGAGCGAAAAGGAGATGACTTTGATTTTGAATCTTAAAGATAATGAGAACTTCAAAGTGGGGCATCAGTATAATAGTGAGCTAAAAATAGTATTTAGCGATATTTTGAATGAGCCTACTTGGTGGAATACGTGGGCATCAGTAATGGGACCATACCATAAAGAAGTGCTACAGAAGTGGATGCAAATCTATTATCTGGGTGCTGACATGTCTCCCGATCTTTATACTGGGGTAGCAGGACCAATTTATTACTGGAACAATATGCCGTCTTCTGCTGTTTCAAGCTGGTACCCAATCACTTATATGTATATCGAAGTTCTGAAAAAATATTTTCAAGATAATGTGGTTTATCCAAATGGAGATAGCAGTATGGAAAGAATATTATTACCATAAATCCAAACCAATGAAAAGTATTAAATTTTTTATATATAGCCTAGCGGTGAGCATTTTCTTACTATCCTGTTCCAAGGATTTAGGAAACTACGATTATCACGAAGTGAATACCCTCCGTATCACTGGGCTTCGGGAGGGCGATCATAACAGTAACCGAATCTATGATGTGCCCTTTAAAGACACGCTTAAATTGACGCCAACAATAACCGGAACCTTAAGTGGAACGGATTTAAGCAATGTTACCTTCCGATGGAAAGTCGATGGGGAGGAGGTGTCGACAATGAACAGCCTCGAATATGTGGCCGATAAGGAATACGGAAAGCTGAATGCCGATCTAGCGGTGACTGATACTAAAACTGGAATTGTAACTTCCTACAGTTTTTTCGTCAATGTTATTAATCCTTTTAAATTGGGTTACTACGTGCTGTCAAAGAAACCTAGTGGGGAGGCCGTATTGTATTGTAAATCAACTATTAGTAGGAGAGATGAGTTTGAGGAAGTGACTATTCCCAATATCTCTCTCGGTTCAAATCCAATAACGATCGATGGAAATCGTGAGTATGGCAATTCGTCAACCGATTATTATAATCGGTTGGTGCTTGGAATGAAAACGGCTCCATTCCCTATTATGATGATTGATTCCAGGGAGTTCCTGCCAACTTTGCTCTATAATAAAGGTAGTTATGTAGGAGACAAGGATGAATTTATGCTTGCTCCACAAGATGTTGTGACGGATCGATATCAAGATGTGATTTACATGGTCAATAACGGAAAATTGCATGTCCTTCAAAAAGGAGGGATAAGTCTTCCAGTCTTGGGTTCTGATCACCTTGATTATCAAATCAGCAAAGGAGGGATGTCCGGCGGTACCTATTATTCTCCATATCTATTCAGTTTTTATGATTCGAAGAATAAGATGATACGTGCATTGGATAACGGAATAAGCTCCGGTGCGCTGTTTACCTACATTAACGTGCATGATGATATTACAAAATCAGATTTATATAAAGATCAAGAGCATATAGTCAGTCAATTGACCGATATTGATGGAGGTGCCAAGTTTGTATATTTAATGAAGAGTTCCAATAAGCTCTTCGCTTATAGCGTTTCATACAACGCTGATCTTAAACCAACTGCGTTTGGAAAAATTGCTGAAAGTACGGTGCCGGGGAATGGAGTTATTCGTTCGGCTTCCTACGACAGCGACGTCAACTATTGGTATTTGGCCACGGATAAAGCGATCTATAACGCTTCTTATTTAGGTTTAGAATTTCAACCCTTCATTACCCTTCCAACCAATGCGAGAGGTTATATTACAAAGTATGAAATGAACCAAGGGAAGTTAATGATTGTTACGTTCGATCCTAACTATGCTGGGGAGAAGAAGTCTTCGGTATATATCTATGATCTAAACAGTATGTCTTTAGAAATCTCGATGCCTAACGTCGTGGAAGAGGCTGTCGATATCCATATTGGAATTTAATTAAACGAACATGAAAAGAATCTTATTGCACCTATTACTGCTAACCCCCATATTGGGATTGAGTCAGACAAAGCCTTCATTCGAATTGGAAGGGAAAAATATTAAAGATGCATCCAAAGTTTATGTCTTGCATTATTCTTTTGATGACGATGCGCAGGTTATTGATTCTGCGATCGTGAAGGACGGTTCCTTTACATTAAAGAAACAATTTGCGGGAACGGCTTATGCGGGCGTACTTTTTCGCGATCAATTTGAGTCCCAGCAGGCTAATCCGAAGGATTTCTTCTTTTACCTTTCTCCAGGGAAGACCGTAATTGATTTTGCTGATAAGCCAAAGGTTATTGATGGTGGTGTTGAAACAAAGCGCTATCTGAAATATTTGGAAGACATGGAGGCTAGCAAGGCCATATTCAATACGGCGGAGTATAAGGCAGAACGGAAAGAAATCGATAGCTTAAAAGGGAAGATTCGCATATTACAGAGCGCATTAGATGCTAAATATGGACATCCTGGTGAGGGGAGAATCAAAACCAAAATAGACTTTATTAAAAACAATCCCAGCAGCGATATGAGTCTGGTGTTGTTGGAAACCTTAGCTGGCAGTGAACCCGACGTGGCAACTATTGAACCATTATTACATTCTTTATCACGCGAATTGCAGGCGACTAACAAAGCAAAGCGATTAGCGAGTTTGTTAAAAGGGATGGAACTAAAGATCGGCGCGAAAGCATTTGATTTCGAGCAGCCAGATACAGACGGGAAATCTATCAAACTGTCTGACTTCAAGGGGAAGTATGTCTTAGTTGATTTTTGGGCATCCTGGTGTGTGCCATGTAGAAAGGAGAATCCGAATCTTGTAGCAGCCTACAACAAGTTTAGATCTAAGAATTTTGAAATATTGGGCGTTTCTTTAGATAATAAAAAAGACAATTGGGTAAAAGCAATCGCGGAGGACAAGTTAGATTGGAAGCATGTATCCGATCTAAAAGGTTGGAGAAATGCGGCAGCAGAAATGTATGCAGTACGTGCTGTCCCTTCCAATGTCTTGTTGGATCCTCATGGCGTGATTGTAGCAAAAGATCTTCGTGGGGAAGAGTTAGAAGCTACCTTAGCCAAAATCCTAAAATAAGTTGAACAGGGTAAAATGTTAAGTATATTGAAAAGCTCCGATTCGATGTGATCGGAGCTTTTTTTAATCAAGTTCCATGAGGAACAATTTGGCTATATTATTCTTTAATTTAGACTTTACTTCGTCAACGTCTACTGGGTGACCAAGCTCTCGCTCCATTGAAGTTACATCTTTATCGTCTATTCCACATGGAACAATGTTTCCAAAATAAGATAAATCGGCATTGACATTAAATGCAAAACCATGCATCGTCACCCAACGGGAAGCACGAACACCCATCGCACAAATTTTTCTAGCCTTCTCATTATCGGGATCCAGCCATACCCCCGTATAGCCTGGATAACGTCCGGCAGCTATTCCATATTCGCTCAGCGTCTGAATGATAGCCTCTTCCAAGGTTCTCAAGTAAAGGTGGATATCCGTGAAGAAATTATCCAAATCTAAGATAGGATACCCAACGATCTGGCCAGGGCCATGGTAGGTGATATCCCCACCGCGATTAATCTTGTAAAAAGTAGCTTTTTTAGCTTTTAAACCTTCCTCATCTAACAATAGATATTCCATATGACCGCTTTTTCCAAGCGTGTAAACATGGGGGTGCTCCGTGAAAATAAGATAGTTTGGGGTTTCCAAATGGGTGTCATTAACCCTGTTATCGTGTTTGATAGCCAGTGTTTTCGCGAAAATCTCTTCCTGTCGATCCCAAGCTTCCTGATAATCCACTAAGCCCCAGTCAATATATTGCACTTTTTTATTCTGCATGCTCTTTCTCGAACTCCTGATTCGATTAATACAAAAGGTTGTTATAAGGATATCGTGCGTTATGCATCTTCACCACGATATCATAAATCTTTTCTTTGAACTCGTCAACGTTAATTTTATCGGTCGCTGAGATAAAAATAGCAGGATCTGCATTCTTTGCCATCCAAGAATTTTTGAAGTCATCAAGTGTAACCTTAATTTCTTCTCCTTCCTCATCCACTTCAACCGAAGGTTTATACGCATCAATCTTATTAAAAACAGTGATGATAGGCTTATCGACTGCGCCTATATCCTTTAATGTTTCATTTACTGCGCTAATATGGTCTTCAAAGTATGGATGAGAAATATCTACCACATGAATTAATACGTCGGCTTCGCGGACCTCATCCAACGTCGATTTAAAGCATTCTACTAGATGGTGCGGTAGTTTTCGTATAAATCCAACAGTATCCGATAATAGGAATGGCAAATTATCGATCACGACTTTTCGAACCGTTGTGTCCAAGGTCGCAAATAGCTTGTTTTCGATTAATACATCTGATTTTGATATCATATTCATGATCGTAGACTTACCCACATTGGTATAACCAACAAGAGCAACACGAATCATCTCACCACGATTCTTACGTTGTGTTTCGTTTTGTTTATCGATATTACGTAAACGCTCTTTCAACAAAGAAATCTTATTCAAAATCATACGTCTATCACTCTCGATCTGACTCTCTCCAGGACCGCGCATACCAATACCCCCACGCTGACGTTCCAAGTGGGTCCACATACGGGTTAGTCGAGGAAGTAAGTATTGCAATTGCGCAAGTTCTACCTGTGTCTTTGCTTGTGCTGTCTTCGCGTGTTTTGCGAATATGTCTAAAATAAGATTGGAACGATCAAGCACTTTAATTTCAAAGAACTTCTCGATATTCCTTAATTGTGACGGAGAAAGCTCATCATCAAAAACAACGATGTCGATTTCCTCGGCCTTAATAAATTCTTTAATCTCTTCCAATTTTCCGCTACCAACGAATGTTGCGCGGTCTGGAAAACTCAATTTCTGCGTAAAGATGCCTTTGGTGACCCCTCCAGCTGTCGTTACTAGGAATTCGAGTTCTTCTAAGTATTCTTTCGCAGTTTGATCGGAAACATCCGGCGTGATCACACTGACCAAAACGGCTGTTTCAGGTTTTACTGCTGTATCATATATTTTTATACTCGCCATGTGTTTAATTTAAATCGATTTGCAAGGATGAATCATCCATGCTTTACTCTGTTCTATAGTATAGAACAAGGATACAAAGGTAAGGTTTTTAAGATATTTTGTCCCAAGAAATCGCAGAGCCTCTTTGCTTTAAGATTTGGACTAAAGCCTGGTTCTTCGCTGCTGAAAGATTTGGATCCTCTTGGAAAATTTGGATAACCGAATTTCTCGCCTCTGCAAGAATCGCTTGATCTTTTGCCAGGTCAGCAATTTTCATCTCCAGAATACCAGATTGTTGAGTGCCGGAGATATCCCCAGGTCCACGAAGTTGCAAATCAACCTCCGCAATTTCAAAGCCGTCATTCGTTCTAACCATCGTTTCCAAACGTGTTTTTCCCTCTTTGCTGAGTTTATTACTAGACATCAGAATACAATAAGACTGCTCTGCACCGCGACCGACCCGCCCCCGCAACTGGTGAAGTTGAGATAATCCAAAACGTTCCGAATTTTCAATGACCATAACCGATGCGTTGGGCACATTTACACCAACTTCAATAACCGTCGTCGCGACCATAATCTGCGTTTGTCCTTTCACGAAACGTTGCATCTCAAAGTCTTTCTCTTTTACCGTCATCTTCCCATGCACAATGCTGATCTGGTATTGAGGCATTGGAAATTCACGAAGAAGGCCCTCTAATCCCGCTTCTAAATAAAGCAAATCCATCTTTTCAGATTCCTTGATGAGGGGGTAAACGATATAAATTTGCCTTCCTTTGGCAATTTCTTCTCGCATAAAGCCAAACACGCGAAGTCGTTTGTTCTCGAAAAAATGTACCGTCTTTATTGGTTTTCTACCCGCCGGCAATTCGTCGATAACGGAAATGTCGAGGTCACCATACATTGTCATGGCTAGAGTTCGCGGAATTGGCGTTGCGGTCATGACAAGCATATGAGGAGGAATAATATTCTTCCGCCATAATTTCGCGCGTTGTTCTACTCCAAATCGATGCTGTTCATCGATCACAACAAATCCTATATTCTTAAATTTTACTTTATCTTCAATCAGCGCATGCGTACCTATCAGGATGTCTAAGGTGCCATCCTCCAATTCTTGATGGATAATCCGCCTCGCTTTGGTCGGTGTGGAACCTGTTAATAATTTTATTCGACAAATATCATCTCCTAACAATTCCTTCAGACCGTGATAATGCTGTGTCGCCAGTATTTCTGTCGGCGCCATCATACAGGCTTGATAACCATTGTCAATAGCCAATAGCATACTCATTAAAGCCACTACAGTTTTTCCTGATCCTACATCACCTTGAACCAATCGATTCATTTGCGCTCCCGTATTGGTATCCAAACGGATTTCCTTAATAACCCGTTTTTGCGCATTTGTCAATGGAAAGGGGAGTTTTTCGTTAAAGAAGCTATTGAACTTTTCTCCAACCTCCGTAAATCGATGGCCACGATAGCGTTGCGTATTTAATTGTTTGTTTCTTAACAAACGCAACTGTATAACAAATAGCTCTTCAAATTTGAGACGACGTATAGCCGCAGCCATTAACTCTTCGTTTTGAGGAAAATGTATTGATACCAACGCTTGTGCGTATGGCATCAGACCATGTTGTTCAACGATATAAAGAGGCAGTGGATCTATTAGAGTCCGAAAGACGGTAGCCAAAGCGGCTTCTTGAAGTTTTTGAATACCGCGACTATCCAGATTAAATTTCTTGAGCTTTTCTGTAGAAGAATAAACTGGCTGCATACGCATATTACCAATCTTTTTCTCCTGCTGCTGATAGCGTTCCATTTCTGGGTGGGTGATAGACAGCGTTCCGTTGAACTCGTTAGGCTTCCCATAAATAACATAGGCGGAGCCGATTGAAAGGGATTTCTTTAGCCAAGAAAGGCTTTGAAACCAAACCAATTCTAAAGTGCCTGTATCGTCTTTAAACTGACCAACAAGTCGCTTGCCTCTTTTCTCCCCGAGCTCTTGCAGGGTAACTAAACGCCCTAACACCTGAGCTCCAACCATATCCGGATGCAATTCCTTTATCTTATGGAATTTTGTTTTATCAATATATCGAAATGGGTAGCGTTGTAGCAGGTCGCCAATAGTGAATACTTGCAATTCTTTCTTGAGTACATCAGCCTTTTGGGGACCAACGCCCTTCAAATATTCGATTGGGGTTATTAACGATAAATCTGCCATGTTGGAACCCTACTAAATTAGGGAAAAACCTTTATTTGAACAAGAAATGCTAATTATTTTAGTTTTTAGAAAAAAAAGCTAAACATTATGTGGTATGTTTAGCTTTTTTAGGTTGTGTCTCAACAATTATGCTGCACTGTAGGGCTACAGTCAGACTTTTATAGTAATAAATAAAGTGTCCAAGTTTCCAATTCGAGCTAGATCAATAACTCTAGGCAAACTTCCAATTTTTTCGCTTGCTAAAAAGTGACACGCATTATTAAATAAAAGGATTGATTTCACTTACGCTTTCCAAGCGATTACTGAAATTTCAACATTGACTTCCTTGGGTAAGGTTTTTACAGCAACACACTCGCGTGCAGGTTGATTTTCCTTGAAATAAGTCGAGTAAACTTCATTTACTGTAGCAAAATAATCCATGCTACTTAAGAATATACTCGTTTTTACCACGTCGTTAAAGTCATATCCTGCATTTTTCAAGATTGCACCGACATTTTTAAGAACCTGATGAGTCTCGTCGGCAACACCGGTGCTGATTAATTCCATCGTCTCCGGAATCAATGGAATCTGACCCGACACATATAATGTTTTATCCGCTTTGATAGCTTGATTGTAGGGACCAATTGCTGCAGGTGCTTGATCGGTATTTAAGATTTCTTTCTTTGACATGATCTGTTTTCTTTGTTCTACGCTATGATTAATATAATGAGTTTTTCCTGTATAATTTAAGACTAAGATACAATTACACACATGAATTTGTCAAATAAAATAAATATCACTTCATGGGATTAAACAGAAAAAAAAGTGTTTCAGTGCATTGTTCATGCTTGACATTTTCATAAAAAAATGAAAACTCTTTATATTGCGGAATGAATCAGAACCTAGCCTTTACTAATGGTCGCATATTTAGCGAGCATCAAATATGGGATCAACATGCGCTTTTAATTAGCGGAGATCGTATCGTCGACATTGTTCCTAAGCAAGATATTCCTAACGATTTTGAAATAAACGATGTAGGGGGCGCAATAATCTGTCCTGGATTGATTGATCTTCAGATTTATGGGACAGATACCGATCTATTCTCTGCCGAATTGAGCGTTGAATCCTTAAATCGTATAGATCAGAAATTGCTAAAACAAGGCTGTACCTCTTATATGCCCACGCTTGCGACGAATACGTTGGAGGTGTTTGCAGAGGCTATCGCGGTTTTTAAAGAAGCGAAATCTCAAGTCGCTCTTGGCTTACATTTAGAGGGACCTTTTTTAAATCCTGCAAAACGAGGTGCGCATCCAGAGGAACTGATTATTCAAGCAACAAAACCTTTGTTGCAGAGTCTTTTAGCAGAGCAAGATGTTGTCAAAATCATGACGATTGCTGCGGAGCGAATGGACCAAGAATGTATTGATTATTTATTAGAGCTCGGTGTTCAGCTCACGCTCGGCCATAGTACAGCCACGTTTCAACAGGCTACGCACGCGTTTGACAATGGTATTGGGATGGTTACACACTTATGGAATGCGATGTCGCCTTTTCACCATCGTGAAGTGGGGATACCTGGGGCTGTGTTTTCGCATGGCTCTGCATCTGCGTCGATTATCGTCGATGGAATACATGTAGATTATCAAGCGGTTCGATTGAGTAAAGAATTAATGGGTGATCGATTGTTCTTAATTACAGATGCTGTCGCAGCATGTAATAAAGGCGTATATCAACATGTGTTTAATGGGGACCATTATGTGATGCCCGATGGCACTTTATCTGGATCAGCACTCAGTCTTCTGCAAGCAGTTAAGAATTGTGTACATCATGTTGGAATAGCACTCGATGAAGCACTCCGCATGGCCACCTGTTATCCTGCTAAGTTGATTGGCCGAGCAGATCTTGGGAATTTAAACCAAAACAGCGTCGCCAATGTATTGGTTTTTAATGCTGATTTTGAAGTGCAACAGGTTGTTTTTCAGGGTGAAAAAATAATTTAACACATAACTTATCTATTACAATTTGAAATGAAGCTTCAAAAAGACGTAGTTTTGTAAGTTAAGAATGTGTATATGATGAGAAGATTTATTAATCTTTGTTTTTTTGCAGTGATGCTGATTGCGATCGCATCCTGTGGTTCTAAGAACAAAGAGAGCAAAGCCAAAAAGCAGAATCCTACCGAGATAGCGAAGGAGTCGCAAGTTGCTAAGGAAGCTCCGGCGGAAGAAATTACTGAGAAAGCAGCTGACAGTAAGCCTGTACAAGCAGCGGTAAAGACGGAGAAAAAAGAAAAGGTAAAACCTGCTTTTACCGCAAAGTTACCGCAAGTTCCACGTGAATTTCGCGCGGCTTGGATTGCTACTGTTGCAAATATCAACTGGCCTTCGAAAAATAACTTGACTACCGAACAGCAAAAGGCCGAAGCCATACGCCTGTTGGATATGCTGAAAGAGAACAACTTTAACGCTGTAATTTTTCAGGTTCGACCATCTGCCGATGCACTCTATAAATCAGCTTATGAACCCTGGTCTTACTTTCTGACCGGAGAGATTGGTAAAGCACCTTCGCCTTATTACGACCCGTTAGAATTTTGGGTAGCCGAAGCGCATAAGAGAGGATTGGAATTGCACGTTTGGTTAAACCCTTACCGCGCACATCACTCCAACGGCGGATCTGTTACGAGTGAATCCATGGTTCGGAAGGCCGCTGATCACGTTGTACGCCTTAAAAACGGCATGTATTGGTTTGATCCTTCAAGTCAAAAAACGCAAGATCACGCAGCAGCAGTCGTTAACGATATTGTAAAACGCTATGATATCGATGGCGTACATTTTGATGATTATTTCTACCCCTATGCTACTTACAATGGTGGATCTGATTTCCCAGACGATGCCACTTGGAATGCCTATCGTAATGCCGGCGGCAAATTAAGTCGTGCAGATTTCAGAAGAGATAATGTAAATAAATTTATCAAACGAATTTATAGCGAAATCAAAGCAGAAAAGCCCTTTGTAAAGTTTGGCTTAAGTCCTTTCGGTATATGGAAACCGGGTTACCCTGCCGGAGTAACGGGATCTTCACAATATGATGAGCTTTATGCAGACGCAAAATTATGGTTGAATGAAGGATGGATAGATTATTTTACACCACAGCTTTATTGGCCAATTGATCCACCAAAACAAAGTTTTACCAGTTTGTTAAAATGGTGGCAATCGGAGAATACCCATAATCGTCACTTATGGCCGGGATTAAACACTGTGGAAGTACGCTCGCCGAATAGAATTGAGGAAATTAAAAGACAAATTCAAGTTACTCGCGAAGTTGTACCGAATAGTGTGGGCGCAGTGCATTGGAGCATCGCTGGATTAACCAAGAATCCATCCATGCTGCGTGCATTACATGAAGGCCCTTATAGCCAGCGAGCATTAGTGCCAGCTTCGCCATGGCTCGCACACAATCCCATTTTAAAACCAACCTTGTTACTGACAAAGCAGTCAAGTAGTGTATTTGCAAAATGGCTCCACAAACAACCGGAGCAAGTATTTAAATGGGTTGCCTATGCCCGTTATGGAGATACTTGGAAAGTGGAAATCTTAGACGGCCCTCAAACCGAAATTAGCTTCCCTAAAACGAAAGATGGTCAAAAATTAAACGCGATTGCTGTAAAACCTATCGATCGATTGGGTAATGAAGGCGATTACATCGGTGAAAATATAGAAGATTAATTGGACTTTACTCTTCCTTTTTTAGTGGAAGGGGAATTTTGATCTCGATGATACAAAGGCTCCATGCGAAAGATTGCATGGAGCCTTTGATTTTATAGCCTTGATGGTATTCCATAAACGGCTAAACTTTAGCGGCACATGGCCAGGTGCTGTGGAGCATCATCCAATAATGTATTCTTGCTGCTGTCGGTTGCTTCGTAGCTCAGGCCTACCTTAGCCCAAGCTCAGGCCTAGATGAGGCCTCCAAAATTGCCTTTAAACGATTAAGCTGTCCTTGAAATAGATAAAAGATAGCGGTTATACGCGAGGCATCTAATCGCGATATGGTGAAATCACCTATTAAATGTTAGGTGATGTAGAGTTCTGTGCAAAGATTATTTGGCAATCCTTTGCAATTAGCGTTACGTTTCGTTTGTTTGTAACCTGATTGTTACTTAATAGTGTTATTTATACACTATGTTTTGCTTGCTGACTGGCGTAAAATCTTCGCTATTTATCTATCCGCCGTGATTTTGGTGATTTATTCGCCTAAGCCAGAAATATTTTATATTCGTTTTTATGCGTGTTTTAAATTGCATTTTGCTTAAAGGTGTAATAATTGCGCTATCGATTGCTTTAATATGCGGTATTTATTTTATTTTTACCCAGGTAAAGGATAGGAACCCTGTTTTTTATACACCAAATCGATGGCTTATGAAACTTTTTTTGCTGAATACTGCACTCTTTGGAGTGTTATTAACGAATAGCTGCGGCACGACCTCAAATACCATTGTCAAACAGGAAGCGACACAGGAAAAAACGCAAAACAACGCAAGTGTCATTCTTCCAGGTGCGGATCAATTGAACGCTTATTTACCGCTTCTTAAAGGGAAGAAAGTGGGCATTATGGGGAATCAGACTTCTGTTGTTGGGGAAAATAAGGAACATTTATTGGATGTATTGATTCGTGAGAAAGTTGATTTGAAATTCGGCTTTGCGCCGGAACATGGTTTTCGTGGCGATATTGAGCGTGGTGAAAAGGTAGATAATGCGGTCGATTCAAAAACTGGCTTACCCTTATTTACGTTGTATGGTGGCAATGAAAAGCAGGACTCTATTGTCAAATCAATTGATGTCATGATTTTCGATTTGCAGGACGTTGGCGCTCGTTTTTATACCTATATCACCTCATTGCATCGGGTTATGGAACTTTGTGCAAAGCATGATAAGCAACTGATTGTTTTAGATCGCCCAAATCCTTGCGGGGATCAAGTAGACGGACCTGTGCGTAAGGATGACAAATTCAAGTCGAACGTTTCCTTTCATAAAATCGCGATGATTCACGGCTTAACAGTTGGCGAACTGGCGAACATGATCAATGGTGAAAAATGGTTAGAGGGTGGGAAACAATGTAAAGTGACTGTTATTCCTGTGGAGAATTGGGATCATAGTAAAATGTACGAACTCCCGGTGATTCCTTCACCAAGCTTGCCAAATCACCTTTCGGTACGTCTTTATTCTTCATTGTGTTTATTTGAAGGTACGGAAATATCCGTCGGTAGAGGAACAGATTGGCCTTTCCAAGTCGTTGGATATGATAATCCGGTATACGGTGATTTTACCTACACACCGGGTGAGAAAGCGGGCATGGTAAAACATGTGGAAGGCAAAGGAGAAAAAATGTATGGGTTAGATCTGCGTAATCTGGATGCAGATCAACAAAAATTCACGTTAAAATATATTCTTCATTTCTATAATAAAATGCCAGACAAGTCAAAATTCTTCACACGTGCAGAATTCTTTGATAAACTTGCTGGGACAGACCAATTACGTAAACAAATTATTGCTGGAAAAACCGAAGATGAAATTCGCAAGAGTTGGGAGCCGGAATTGAAAGAATATAAAGAAATGCGTAAAAAATATTTAATCTACCCCGATTTTAATTGAAAAACATGCGAAAGGCTCAAATAACTATTTGGGCCTCTTTGCTTTTATTTCCGCGAAAACACTTATAAAAACGCAAAAGTGTTATTAAATCGGGTAATTATCTTTAATTTAGTGTCGGTTTATTCGTTATCTAAAAATGAAAACGCCGAATTATGATAAATCAAACTTTTAATTTTAATCGATAAGCAATGCGAAGACTTCTACTCTTTTCTCTCGCTCTAGGCTTAACTATGCCGTCCTATGCTTCATTTGCAGAAGCAGCGACTGCAGGTAACCTTAGAAAAAATGCAAGCTGGACGACTGCTTCTTCAGTTCTTCAAAATACGGTACAGGGGACCGTGTCAGGATCTGATGGACCAATCGCTGGTGCAACAGTTACAGTTATCGGTACTACAACGACAACTGTATCGGATGGCAATGGTAAATTCTCCATTCTAGCGCCTGTTGGTGCGAAATTGAGAATTTCGTTCATTGGCTACAATTCAAAAGAAGTAACAGTGGCAGGTAATACGGTAAATGTAACGCTAGAAGATGCTGCTGATGTATTGGATGAAGTGGTTGTGGTAGGTTATGGTACGCAGAAAAAGGAACACCTTACGGGTGCTGTTTCTTCGATTAATGTCGAGGAAGTTATGGGCAGTCGTCCAATTCCGGACGCTGGACGTGGTATGCAAGGTACGATTCCTGGTTTATCGGTAGTTATTCCTTCAGGGGAAGTTGGTTCAGATCCAGTAATGAAAATCCGTGGTCAAATTGCTTCTATTCGAGGTAATTCAGATCCATTAATTTTGGTGGATAACGTGGAAATTCCAAGTATCAACTTAGTGAATCCTAACGATATTGAATCTATTTCTGTACTGAAGGATGCGGCTTCATCTTCAATTTATGGAGCAAAAGCAGCTTTTGGGGTAATTTTGATTACCACAAAAAAAGGTGCAAAAGGGGATTCGCATAATGTAACGTACTCGAATAACCTTTCCTTACAATCTCCAATGAAACCCATTGAGATTGCGGGAATTGATGGTTTAGAATATACGTTAGAAGCACATGAGAACATGCAAGCTGCAGGCCCAGCAGGTGGTTTCTGGCGTGTTAACCGTGAAAGCTTCGAGAAAATTAAAGAATGGCAACAAAAATGGGGTGGTGTTGTAAATGATTTTGACCCGGTGTTATATGGCCGAGATTGGTACTTCGAAGGTGGAGAGAAATACGGTTTACGTATTTATGATCCGGCGGCCGTGATGATCAAGGATAATGCATTTTCACATTTGCATAACTTAGGTCTGAATGGTAAAAGTGGTAATACTACCTACAACTTGAGCGTTGGCTACTTAGGTCAGCAAGGGATGATGAGACCTGCTCAACATGATGATTTTACGCGATACAATGCGACAGCGAATATCTCGACTAAGGTTAATGATATTTTTACCCTGCGCGGAGGAGCGATGTATTCGGATGGAACGAAGCGCTATCCAAACTCTGCAACGGGTTTTGGTGCTGACCCTTGGCTATACTTATACCGTTGGTCAAGATTGTTCCCAATTGGCTCTCAACAAAATGGCGTCGATGTGCGCGACCCATATTTTGATACAAAAAATGCGCATACGGCTGATAAAACGAATCGTTATTTGAACCTAAACTTAGGTACCACGATTGATATCATGAAGGGCTGGGATTTAAAAGTAGACTATGCCTACAGTACAGAAAATAAAATTGACTTCTCGACAATGCCTTCATTCTCTGCTGCATGGCATTGGTATGCGCCAATTTTGTCAAAAGATGCGGATGGAAATCAAATTTATGTTGATGAAAACGGTGTGCAAGTTGACAACGGCGGCGTTGCAGCATATGAGTTTCCGTATTCGAATTATATAACAAAGGATAACTCTTATATCTACCGTAATTCTCTTTTCTCGAAAAAACACACATTTAACGCTTTCTCGACCTATAATAAAGTTTTCGATGATAAGCATGAAGTTAAATTTATGTTAGGTACAAACATCATTGCGAATAAGTGGGAGAATTCTTGGGCAAGACGTACCAATCTAATTAATGAAGAAAATCCACAATTTCAATTTGCAACTGGTATTCAAGAAAGCGGTGGAGATACTGATTGGGATTCGCAGATTGGCTTTTTTGGACGTGCAAATTATACATATGCGAATAAATACCTAGTGGAAGCTAACCTACGTTACGATGGTACATCGAAATTCCCGACACATTTGCAATGGAAATGGTACCCATCTTTCTCTGCTGGCTGGATTTTGAGCAACGAATCGTTTATGGAGAGTTTAAATCCGGTATTGAGTTTTGCAAAAATTCGTGGTTCTTGGGGAAGCATTGGTGACCAATCTGTTACAAATGATTTGTATGTGCCTACCATGAACGTTGGTCAAAATAATTGGCTAGATGGCGAGGGGATGAAGTACTATCAATTAGGTACGCCTAATGCCGTCAGAAGAAGTTTGTCTTGGCAAAATATTGAACATAGTAATATTGGTGCAGATTTACGTTTCTTCAATAAGTTAGGTGTGACTTTCGAGTGGTTCCAACGCTACACTAAAGATATGATCATTCCTGGGGAAGTTCCTCCGGCAACATTTGGTCAGGCATCAGCACCCCTTGGTAACTTCGGTAATTTGAGAACGCGTGGCTGGGAGATTGCATTGGACTACTCACATCGCTTTGACAATGGTTTGAAACTATCAGCAAATGCAAACTTAGCAGATGCGATTACCATTATCACGCAAGGGGCAGATTGGGAAACCGCTTGGGAAGATAGATTGGTTACAAACGCATACTCAACGGGTCGTCGTTATGGAGATATATACGGTTATGTAACGGATCGTCTATACCAGAAAGAAGACTTCGTTTATGATGCGTCAGGTAATCATCAAAAAGTAACTATCGTACATGAAGGTGCGTCAAAGGTTACTAATCAATTGGCTGGTGCCAATCCAGTTTATCAAACATTCTTTGAAGACGGTAATGGTATCATGATCATGAGTCCTGGTGACGTGAAATTTGTCGATGTGAATGGTGATGGTTATATCACAAATGGTGAAAACACCAATGGAAACCCAGGTGACCGCGTAGTTATTGGTAATTCAACGCCAAGATATGAATATGGCTTCCGTCTAGGAGCTGACTACAAAGGTTTTGATTTGTCAGTATTCTTACAAGGAGTGGGTAAGCGTGAGATCTGGGGATCAGGGCAATTAGCAATTCCAGGATATCATGTTAAAGATGGAGCAATGCCTCAGGCGATTGCTGAAGACTTCTGGAAAGAAGATCGTACGGATGCTTTTTATCCAAGAGCTTGGAATTTAGGCGGCGCGAACGAAGGATATGTAATGCGGGCACAGTCTAGATATCTATTAGATATGTCTTATTTCAAAATTAAGAACATTACCCTCGGTTATGCCGTTTCAGAGAATGTTTTGAATAGAATTCATCTTAAAAATGCGCGTATTTACGTGTCATTGGAGAATTTCTTCACATTTGATAACCTAAGAGGTTTGCCAATTGACCCGGAAACAATTTCTGGAAATAGTATGTTTCGTGCTGCAGGTGAATACAATGCGGGAAGAACTGGTACAGGAACACCTTCGTTCAAATCGGCTTCTTTAGGTATTCAAATCGGTTTATAAACTTTAGGAGAGAATTATTATGAAAATTAAATATAGCGTATTTGTAGCAGCAGCGTTGGCAATTAGTAGTTTAAGTAGTTGTGAAAAGTTCTTAGACAGGCCAATGCTTACAAAAGCAAATGATGATAACGCATGGGAGACAGAAGAAAATGTACGTCTTTATGCTAATAAATATTATACAGACTTCTTCCCGGGTTATGGAAAGGGTTTCGATGTTGATGGGGCAAGCTTAGCGGCATATACATTTAGTGATGACGTCTTGTACCAGAAAAATCAATCCCAATTTACAAGATCTGTACCTGTAAGTCAAATTTGGAGTTATTCGAATGTGCGCTCTATCAATATTATGTTAGATCGTGTACAGAATAGAATGTCTTCCATATTACCGGCAGAATCTTTTAATCACTGGATGGGTATTGGACGCTTCTTTAGAGGGTTTCGCTATTTCGAGTTAGTTCAATCTTATGGAGATGTCCCATATTACGACAGACCAGTTGATATTGATGAGCCGGATGAATTGTACAAGAAGCGTACGCCACGTAATGAGGTGATGGATCACGTTTATGATGATTTTCAATTTGCATTAGCGAATGTACGATTTAGCGACGGAGCTCAGAATGTAAATCGCTATGTTGTTGCAGGCTTTGTTTCTCGCATGGCGATGACTGAAGGTTCGTGGCAAAAATATTATTATAAAAATAATGAGCGTGCTAAAAAGTTCTTTGAACTTGCACAAGCGGCAGCTGAAATGGTAATTTCTAGTGGTAAATACGATATCGTAACGGACTATAGGTCGCTATTTACTTCGGATAATCTTGCAGGTAACAAAGAAATGTTGCTCTATAGACAATATGATGCGGCTATCGATGTTAAGCATTCAATTCTTTCGATTCACAACTTAGCATCTACAATTACTTACGGACCAACAGCTGATCTTTTGAAAGCCTATATATGTAATGATGGTCAAGTTTGGCAAAATTCATCTGTAGCGAATGCTAAAGACTTTACCACTGATTCATTGGTTAAATCTAGAGACTCTCGTTTAGAGGCTACTTTTTATCATAAACCGTCGGCTAATAATAAGGCGTCATTTATGTATATCACGAAATTCTTGCCGAGGGAAGCACAAGAATTGGCGGCAGCAGGAAAAACACTTCCTATCGAATACACAGGTGCAAATAATATTACCGATGCTCCGGTGCTTCGCTATGCAGAAGTTTTGTTAAACTGGATTGAGTCAAAAGCTGAATTAGCAACTTTAGGGGGTGCGGCGGTTTCACAAGCCGATATTGATCGTTCGATTAATAAAATAAGATTGCGTCCTTTGGCAGCAGAAGCAACGAAATTAGGCGTTAAGCAAACAGCTCCAATGCAGTTGGGTAATTTGCCGCAGGACAGTGAGCGAGATGTTCAAGTTTCAAGTTTATTATGGGAGATTCGTAGAGAGCGTCGTATGGAAATGACCTTTGAATATTCCCGTATCGCAGACTTAAAGCGCTGGTCGAAATTGCAATATATGGATACGCAGTTAAACCCTGATTTGTTGGCAGGCGGTTGGGTGAATTTCTTGGCGCAAGTTCCAAAAGAATTAGGGAAAGATGTATCTGTAGTTAGCGTAAATGGACAAATTGAAGTATTCAACGCGGATGATCCTAATAGTCCTGCAAAGATGAACGGTTTTTATCGTTTCGTTGGAAATACAGATAGATTACCTTTCTTGAATCAAGCAAATGTTAACCCATACTTGAGTCCAGTTGGGAGAAATCAGATCAATGAGTATTCAGCAAAAGGTTATGTGCTGGATCAAACACAAGGATGGCCTCAAAACTAATATTGAATTCATAATTGATTAACTATATGAAAATGAAATTAAACCGTTCTATTGGCGCAATAATGATTGCGCTAATTGGTCTTGCAGGTTTTAGTTCTTGTTCTGAAGATTTCCCAGGAAATGTGGAATCTGATAAATTTACGGATTTAAAAGGAATACGAATTATTAATGCAGGTGAAAGTGGGACTGATGTTGTAGTGGGAAGTGTTGATGAAAATAAAAAGACGATCACTTTTCCTCGTCTAGATACCTTGACAGATTTTTCAAAGCTACAATTTGAGGTGGAGACCTCAGAGGGAGCGAGTCTAGAAAATTCAGTATACGAAATACCTTATCAGTCTGGTGATACTGAGAAAGAGATTATCATCAAGGTGGTAAATTCGCCTCGTTTTAAAGAATATAAAGCATTAATTCGTTTTAAGGTGCCTGTGTATGGAGCTGATTTTACAAAACCGAATGTGATTGATTACTCAAGTAATCCGCTTGGTAACCCTACTTACGTTGGATGGGGTGGACAGTTAACTCGCGGTTCTGGATTTGACGGTAAACATGTTTTGGTTGTCAGCCGTGGTGCTACAGGAATCCATTTGTTGTCTGTTGATGATTTGAGAGCGAATCGAATCAAGCCTATCAATTTAAATGTAACAGGAGTAATTGGCGGTACATTTTCGCATAATATGGGTGCTCAAATTAATGGTCACTCTTATGTAGCGAATCTCTCAACGGCTCAAAATTCACCATTGAAAATTTATCACTGGGCAAATGCAAGTTCAACTCCAGAAGTGATCGCAAATATTGATGTTGCGTCCATCGCTGGTGCTGGAGCACGTCATGGAGATAACTTCTCGGTCAATTTAGACGAAAATGGTAACGGCTATGCATTCTTTATCTCGGCTGGTGTACAAGTAATGCGTTTAAAAATCGAAAGCTATAATAAGGTGACTGAGACAGTTGCATTTGATACGCGTACTGCCTATGGCCAATGGTCTGCATTTAATCGTGTGTCAGGAACTGATTCATACTTAGTAACAGGGCATGATAAGCCAATTTCGGTGGTAACGAATGCCGGGGCTCCAGCTTATACGATGGGAGCAACTTCCATTCCGCTACATTCGGGCGATCCGCGTGTGATTAACTTTAATGGTCACCGTTATTTATTGGTCGTTACTGTGCCTAGAGGTGGAGATAATGCGCCAAATTCAGTTTTGAGAATTTATAATATTTCCGCTGGAGCGGGTATTGTCGATGCATTGACCGCTTTTGAACAAGGTGACAAAAAACCTGTTTATGAGTTTACGTTATCTGGTAGTCCGAATACGGCACCTGGTACGCAAGCTGCTTATCATATTGTGAAAGATGCTGACGGTAAAGATCAGAAGTTAATGGTCTACGGAGCAACTACCGATGCGGGCTTCACCATTGTGGAATTCCCGGTAAATGTTTCAGAAGATTAATGATATCTTCTAAATAAATCAATAAAAGGACGTCTATCGCTGGCTCTTAATCAGCGAATTAGACGTCCTTTTTTACTTAACCAACTAAAGATGAAAAGACTATCCATTTATTCCATTCTATTTTTTGTCATAGCTATCCTATTAAATAGCTGTAGCAAGAGTTCGGACGGCCCGGGTACCACACCCGATCCAGAACCTGTCGAAACGACGTTGAAATTTCCCGCAAAAGAGTTGCGTGGTGCATGGATCGCTACTGTTTGGGAATTGGATTGGCCGGGCGTTCGTGGCGAATCTGCGCAGAAACAAAAATATATTGAGATCCTTGATCGATTAAAGGTATTAAAATTTAATGCCGTATTCTTTCAAGTTAAGGGGATGGGAGATGCATTTTATGAGTCACCGTATGAACCATGGTCGGCAGCGATCTCTGGCACACGTGGGCTTGCTCCAGGTTATGATGTGATGAATTTCTTAATTGAAGAAACACATAAACGTGGCATGGAATTTCATGCATGGATGAATCCGTATCGCATTTCGACAAGAGCATCTGCGAACGTCGCTTTTCCAGCATTACATTCTTCAATAAATTCCGGTTGGGTTATTGATAATCCGACTATCCGCATTTATAATCCAGCACTGCCTGAAGTCCGCCAACGATTGAATGATATCGTGAAAGATTTTATCACAAAATATCAAGTGGATGGCATTCATTTCGACGATTATTTTTATCCGTCTGGAGTAACGCATAACGATGATGCAGATTTTCAGAAATACGGCGCTGCTTACAGTAGTATTGAGAACTTTAGGCGGGCTAATGTCGATAAAGCGATAGAAGGGGTGTTTAATACGATAAAATCGCTGAAACCTGAAATGGTATTTTCTGTTTCACCTGCAGCAAATAAAGATAATAATTACAACAGTTTATTCGCAGATGTGGCTAAATGGACTTCGTCTGGTTGGGTTGATATTTTAATTCCACAGTTATATCAAGAGATTGGGAATGCCTATAATCCATTTGAACGGAATTTGTCTACTTGGTCACAGTTTCGTGGACAAGCCGGCTTAGTTATCGGTCATGGATATTATAAATTTGGTGCATCCGATGGAGGCGCGGCTTTCCAAAATACGTCTGAATTGGTAAATCAATTCGCAAGAACACGATCCAATCAGTATGTCAAAGGAAGTGTCATGTATAGTGCACGCGATGTTTTGGCTAATCGCATTGGGATTACCGACAAGCTCGCTGAACTTTATGCGAAAGAAGTGATAATGCCTTTTTTCGGGCGTGAAGTCGCATCTAAACCAATGACTCCTACGAATGTTAAAATTTCTGGAAACGAGTTAACTTGGTCTACGGTTGGCGATGTGAAGTCTGCAATTTATTTCTTTCCAAGCTTAACCGCTGAAGGGGAGCTTTTATCGTTGACAAAGGAAAACAAGTTAAGCATTTCAAAAGCAGGATACTATTGTGTGACTGCTGTTAATGCAGATCACGTTGAAAGTAAAGAGTCAACACCAATCAAAAAATAAATCTCAGGCTTCCATAATGGGAGCCTTTAATAATCTATAATTTTATGTGTATGTATTTGCCGAGACTTTGTTTTTTATTCATATTTATTTGTTCACAATACTGTTATGCCCAGTCTTTTCGTTTCGCTCAGGTGACTGACACCCATGTAGGAGGGGCAACAGGTGCTGATGATCTTCGCAGAACTGTTCAGGATTTGAATCAGATGCGCGATATCGATTTTGTGATTTTATCGGGAGACGTTACAGAGTTTGGTTCTGATGAAGAACTTACCTTAGCAAAACGTATATTAGACAGCCTAAATCTTCCCTTATACGTCGTTCCAGGGAATCATGATAGTAATTGGTCAGAAAGTGGAGCTAATACATTCCGTCGTGTATTCGGGAGTGAGATGTTTTTCTTCAAGCATAAAGGATATCAGTTTATTGGAACGACCTCTGGACCCAATATGCGGATGAGCCCAGGGCAGATTCCTCGCGAAAATCTGGTGTGGATGGATTCTATTTTTAATGCGAATAGAGACGCCGAGATGCCTTTGATTGCGATCAATCACTACCCGCTCGATGAGTCGTTGAATAATTGGTATGAATCCATTAATCGTCTAAAGACGCGTAATGTGCAGTTGGCCCTTTGTGGCCATGGACATCAAAATCATTTATACGATTGGGAAGGTATCCCTGGCGTTATGTCCAGATCGAATTTGCGAGCCAAGGAAGCGATTGGCGGATATAATATTATAACGATTAAGAATGATTCGGCAATTTTTCAAGTGCGCCGACCGTTATCCATTACGGAGGATGCCTGGTTAGCACTTCCTCTTCGTTCTATACGTACGAATGCGACTAAGGCTTACGCTCGTCCAAATTATGATGTGAATAAGACCAGTAAGGCGAAGCTTGTTTGGGAATATGAAGATCATGGTGATATCGGTGCCGGGATGAGTACCGATCAGCGCTCTGTTTTCACAGCCAATACCGTAGGTGAAGTTTTTGCTTTGGATCTCCAATCAGGGAAATTGATTTGGAAGTTTAAAACCGGAGGAAAGGTATATTCTACACCGGCATTTCACCAGGGAACGATCGTTGTCGGTTCTTCGGATCATTTTATCTATGGACTTGATGCAAAGACAGGACGTTTAAAATGGAAAATTGAGGCTGGTAAGGCAGTCTTGGGATCGGCAGCAGTGGATCAAGGGAAAGCTTATATTGGAGCGTCTGACGGACTGTTTCGATGTATCAATGTAGCTGATGGTAAATTGATCTGGACTTTCGATCAAGTAAAGGGCTATGTTTCCACAAGGCCAACCTTGGCCGACGATAAAGTTATCTTTGGTTCCTGGAATAATGGTTTTTACGCGCTCGATAAACGAACGGGAAAGTTGGCTTGGGAATGGTCGAATGGACATCAGAATCGTATGTTTTCAGCAGCAGCCTGTTATCCAGTCGTGAGTAATAAGCGCGTGTTTATCGTTGCTCCCGATCGTTACATGACGGCAATTGATTTAACGTCAGGAAAAACGATTTGGAGACAAAAAATTGATTCTGAAAAAGTTAGGGAATCAATGGGGCTTTCTCACGATAAGAAACGTGTCTACGCCAAGACGATGGATGGCGAAGTCATTGCGGTTCCAGTTGAAGCAGAGCAGATGGATGTGGTTTGGAAATCGAAGTTGAAACTTCCATACGAATTGGCGCCTACTGCCCTACAAAGTAGTAAGCACTTGATCTTTGTGCCAAGTGATAAGGGCTTGTTTTCAGCAGTAAATAACAAATCTGGAGAAGTTGAATGGCAGTATAAAATATCCAACGGTATGATTAATCCACCTTTGTTGTTGAAGGGCGGGATCATTGCCAGTACAATGGATGGAAAAATCGTGCGGCTTTCCTTTTAAGTTATTACTAAGAGGGTGGCATTGCAGTTTATAAAAAATGAATTGCATTGTTAATCGGTTCGTACCGATGATTAAGCGGCAGCTTTATATGAATAGAAAATATTATTAAACAAAACATGCAGAGTATTGCATATTGTTCATAAATGACCCTTGTGTTGGGCGGGATTCGGTTATAAAGTGCAACAGTATTTTGCTTTATATTTAAAAGACAGATGTCTTGTTTTGATTTGCAAATCGCTGATTTATTCATTCTAACCGAGTGTTATGGATAATTTTTTAATCGATAGTGTGAAAAATCTGATTGATTGCATTGGAAAAATGATAAATTCGCCTATCAAAATTAAATAAAAAACGCTTTTGCATGTTGTTGCGTTTTTTAGAAAATAATCGCATATTTACGGAAAGTTATAGAAGTATTTCAAAATGCTACACAGTATGATTAACACGACGGAGAAGGATTCCAATTACCAGGACTTAGACAAAATGTCTGTTCAGGAGATTTTGACTAATATTAATAATGAAGATAAAACCGTCCCGTTGGCGGTGGAGAGGGAGATTGCTCGCATTGAATCCTTGGTAAAAGTGATTGTGGAGCGTATGAAAAAAGGGGGACGTTTATTCTATATCGGTGCTGGAACAAGCGGACGTTTAGGTATTCTGGATGCATCGGAATGTCCACCAACTTATGGTGTTCCTTTTGATTGGGTAATTGGATTGATTGCTGGAGGAGACACCGCGATTCGTAAGGCGGTTGAATTTGCGGAAGATGACGAAGAGCAAGCTTGGAAGGATTTAGAAGAATATGCTATTAATGCCAATGACGTTGTTATTGGAATCGCTGCTTCTGGGACAACCCCATACGTCATCGGTGGTTTGAACCGCGCAAACGAGGAAGGAATTGCGACGGGTTGTATTGTATGTAATGGCAATTCGCCAATTGCAGCGATTGCGCAATATCCGGTGGAATTGATAGTTGGACCTGAATTTGTAACGGGATCGACACGTATGAAAGCTGGTACGGCACAAAAATTAGCCCTGAATATGATTAGTACGGCAGTTATGATACAATTAGGCCGTGTTAAAGGGAATAAGATGGTTGATATGCAACTTTCCAATCATAAGCTTGTTGGGCGTGGCGTACGGATGGTGATGGCTGAAACCGGATCAGATCAGGAAACAGCAACGGCGTTAATCGAGAAATTTGGTAATGTTCGAAAGGCTATCGATAATTTTAACCTTCAGAAGAATAGCTAAACAAACTTATGTCACCTATTATATTATTATCTTTTCTTGTTGTTTATTTTGGAGTCTTGTTGGCTGTGTCGTATTTCACATCCAAGGATTCTTCCGATAATTCAACATTTTTCGTGGCCAACCGTAACTCTAAATGGTATATGGTTGCCTTCGGAATGATTGGTACCGCATTGTCCGGTGTAACTTTTATCTCTGTTCCCGGCGATGTCGGAAATACCCCTGGAGGATTAACTGAGCCAAACAACTTTAGTTATTTTCAATTCGTTATTGGAAATGCAATTGGATTTGTGGTGATTGCCTATGTCCTATTGCCACTTTATTACCGAATGAATCTGACTTCTATCTATACCTATTTAGAAGAACGCTTAGGCCATAAAAGTTATAAATCGGGTGCGATGATCTTCTTGGTTTCTAGAACCATAGGTTCCGCATTTCGCTTATATCTAGTTGCTATCGTTTTGCAGCGCTATATTTTCGATGCTTGGAATGTTCCTTTCATTCTTACGGTAGCCGTTTGTTTATTGCTAATATGGTTATATACGAATAAAGGAGGGCTTAAAACCATTATTATTACCGATACGCTTCAAACAACATTTTTGTTATTAGCCGTTCTGCTTTCGATTTACTTTATGGCTGACGGACTAGGTTTAACAGTATTCGAAGCCTTTGAAAAAGTAAAAGAAAGCTCTTACTCCAAAATCTTTGTTTGGGAGAATTTGTTGGGCGATACGAGACATATTTTGAAGCATGTAATCGGAGGTGCTTTTGTTACGATCGCGATGACCGGCTTAGATCAAGATTTAATGCAAAAGAATTTGAGTATGAAGACGATTGGAGAGGCGCAAAAGAATATGATGACTTTTACAAGTATCTTTATTGTCATCAATTTATTCTTCTTGGCGGTGGGCGCTCTATTGTACTTTTATGCGGATGCAAATGGAATCAAACTAGCCGATTTAGGAAAGTCAGATTATCTTTATCCTGAAATCGCTTTGCGTCATTTGACGCTACTTCCGGGAATTATCTTTATGATGGGATTGACAGCGGCTACATTCGCAACCACTGACTCGGCTTTAACCGCTTTAACGACTTCATATTGTGTTGACTTTTTGAACTTCAATAAAAAGGAAAATCCAAATGATCCGAAGTTGGTAAAGCAACGTAATTTGGTGCATTTTGCTTTCTCTATTGTGATGTTATTGGTGATTCTATTGTTTCATTGGATAAATGATGAATCCGTAGTTTCCGCTATATTCAAAATTGCAGGCTACACTTATGGTCCATTGTTAGGTTTATTCTCCTTTGGTATTTTGACAAAGCGGAGAGTTAATGATAATCTTGTTCCGATTATCTGTGTCCTATCGCCATTGTTGATTTTCTTACTAAATCAATACGTGTTGCCGCATACGGCCTATAAAATCGGTTTTGAACTGATTGTTTATAATGGTTTGATTACTTACTTATTGTTATTAATTACTTCGCCAGGGAAGGTTGAAGGTAAAATAGCAGGGAGCAAGTAGTTGCTAATCTGAATGATTTGTGTGTGCAAAAAAAATCCAGTAGTTTTGACTACTAAGTTTATTTTGCACACATGTATCATTTAATCGAAGAATCTATCCAATCTATACGTCGCAAAATAGGCGACTTCACTCCTGAATTTGGAATTATTTTAGGCACCGGTCTTGGGAAACTCGTTAATGAGATCGAGATCGAACATCAAATGATGTATGCTAACATTCCAAATTTCCCCATTTCTACGGTAGAATTTCATACCGGTAAACTCATCTTTGGTAAATTAAATGGACGTCGCGTAGTTGCTATGCAAGGTCGACTACATTTTTATGAGGGTTACACGATGCAGGAAATTACCTTTCCGGTTCGTGTGATGAAAGCATTAGGAATTAGGAAGCTCTTTGTATCAAACGCATCCGGCTCATTAAATCCATCGATTAAAAAAGGAGATATCGGCATTATTGAAGATCATATTAATTTATTGCCCGACAATCCATTGAGAGGCGCGAATGATGACGACCTAGGGCCTCGTTTTCCTGATATGAGTCAACCTTATGATCGTAACATGATTAAACAAGGTATGAGCATTGCGAATGAGCATGGAATTACCGCCCACGAGGTTGTTTATGTTTCTGCACCTGGGCCAAATCTAGAAACGAGAGCCGAGTATCGTTATATGCGAATTATTGGCGGGGATATTGTAGGGATGAGTACTGTTCCAGAGGTCATCGTTGCTAATCATATGGGTTTACCTGTTTTTGCAATATCTGTCGTCACGGATGAAGGGTTTCATGATGATCTAAAGCCTGTTTCTTTAGCAGAAATTGTTGCAGTTGCAACAGCGGCGGAACCGAAGATGACGAGTATTTTAAAAGAATTGATTGCATTGCAATAATCTTGGATTTTTGCCCTATTTTTGAGGTCGTTTATTTAGAGATCCTTACATGAGTATACTGAGTAGGTTGTTATTGATATTGCTGTTGTTCGCTCTTGGTCCAAAAGCTTACGCCCAAGTGGAAGAGGAATTTAGTTCAGCGCTCGATTCAGCCCGTGCGAAAGAAGATAATAAGAAAGATTCTGTGGTATTTACGGCAAAATATGTGCGCTACACAAATTTAGCGACCATGAAACGCTTGACGAAAACATACCAGTTAGATACTTCGCACGTCAATTTCCAATATTACAATAAGCAAAATTTACCCTGGAATCCAAGTATTAACTTAGGTTCGTATGGTTTAGCAACGCGTGATTTGTTGTATACGCCCAACAAGAATATTGGTTTCCAGTCTGGCTATCATGCTTTGGAGCGGTATATATTGCATCCTGATTCGGTTGAATATTTTCGCGCAAGAGCGCGGTTTTCTGAGCTTTATGCAGTGGGTTTCTTCTTTGATGATCAGGTGTTCAGAGCCCGTATTGCTCAAAATATAAATCCTAATCTTAACATCGGTGCAGAGTACCATGCAAGTAATACAGACGGCTATTATAAAAATCAGGAATATAGTGATCGGAAGGGTGCTATTTTTTCTTGGTATGAATCGCCGAGTAAACGTTATAACCTATTAACGAATTTCACGTTTAATACTGTTGATGCCTCTGAAAATGGCTCCGTATTAAATGATACCCTTTTTAGAGATACCAGCGATAATTCGGGAAATCCAGCGCGATATCCTGTGCGATTGAATGGTCAACAAAAGAATCGTCCCTATAATAAGTGGAAGGATTTTGGGTTGTTTCTGCGACAGTCGTATTACATGGGTAGAATAGATACTGTGAATAAAGGTTTGCCAGACGCCGAAATTCATCCCACAAATGTGATCGCACATAACTCTAGTATTAGGCAGCAAAAGTTTATCTTCTTTAAAAACGAAGCCGATGGTAACAACGCTTTTCCATTGGCCAATTACACGGAAGTGCACGATACAACAAAAATTACAACCATTTCGAACGATTTCACCTATAGTTTCTTCCTCAGGAGTAAATCGTTGAAGAATGAGGCTCGAGTTGAGTTGGGATTTCAAAATGATTTAATTTGGTATGCCGATAGTGTACTCAGCCAAATGTATCAGAACAGTATGGCGAAAGGTAATATCGGGTATAAGTTTAGTGATAAAGTTGATGTAAACTTCTCTGCGAAGCAAATCCTTCTCGGGAGAAATATCGGCGACTTTTTGTATGAGGCTTATGCAGATGTTCATGTGAACGATGTGATTGGGAAATTACGGATAGGCGCTTACACGCAAAATCAGTCGCCTGAGATGATTTATCAAACAGCTAACCTAACATACCACTCTTGGTCAGATCTTGGCTTAGATAAGATTAAAACGCAGAATTTAAACTTCTCCTACGCAAACAAGAAGATTGGCTTTAACGGTAAAGTGGAGTATTTTCTAATTAACAATTATACGTACTTCACAGAACGTACTGATCCCGCGACAGGGGCATTGATTGAGAAAGATATTACTCCAACACAAGCGGGTAATCTAAACCTTTTGAAAGTGACCGTTGGGCAGAATTTCAAGTTCCGAAGATTTCACTTAGATAATATGGTGGTTTATCAGAAGTCTGATGCGATGGATGTTTTAGCAACGCCTGAGTTGTATACATTTCACAGCTTGTATTACGCGAACATTCTATACAACGTCATGGATTTTCGAATTGGAACAGATGTCCGTTTTAACACGCCTTTTCGGACACCTTCTTATGCAATCAACGCTGGACAATTCTATAATGACAACCTAGGGATTAATTTCTCAACTTATCCTATTGTTGATTTTTGGTTAACGGCGAATATTGATCGTGTAAACTTATTTCTAAGTTATAATTTTGCGAACCAACATGTGTATCCGAAGGGGTATTATACAGTTCGTCGATACCCAATGAATCCTGCAAACTTGCGTTTTGGTGTGTCTTGGAAGTTCTACGATTAGCGAAGTGGGGATTTGTCGGTTAAAAAAACAATGGGACGGCAGAATTTATCTGTTTGGAATTGAATAAATTGCCGATTTTTTAGAAAAAATCTTTTAAAATAATTTTGCAAATCGATTTTTAGACCTATATTTGCACACCGCAAGACGGAAAAGGAGAATTAGCTCAGCTGGTTCAGAGCATCTGCCTTACAAGCAGAGG
>JBEBRI010000003.1:0-48885 GCA_040394915.1 Sphingobacterium sp. | reverse complement strand
TTGATGTAAATAAGAAATGTGTAAAAACGGTCAACTCTATTTAGGGATGGACAAAAATCTAATGTCTAAAATCTAACGTCTAATGTCTAATGTCTAGTGTCTAATGTCTAAAATCTAATAGCCCAGCAAACCAATTCTATCCCAAGGGATTGTTTTAAAATTAGGGAGCACTTCTTTGATTCGTATACTGTCTTTGAGGTTGAAGTTTTTGTTTTTATAGTCGACAAAGGGGTCTGCTTTTTCGCTGTCTTTGAGGAATATCATATTGGAATTAATAAAATTTCCGGCGGCGAAGTTTCCGCAGAGGAATGCGATATTATTGTCAGTGTAATTATAACGCATAGGGGTAATGGAGGTATCGAGAATGCTGTGTAGATCAGGGTAGGCATCTTGATAGGCTTCAGAGCGGATATTGACGCGTTGTGTGAGCTTATTTTGCAGGTCGGCGCCCATCAGGTCTGTCTTCCACTTTTCATTGGTCCAAGGGCTATTTCCAAGGGCTTGCTTGCAATTGATAAAAATATTATTGCTGAAGTAATTATTGTACCCACCATTAACATGTACCGCACCAAAAGAACCTTTATCCGTCGGGTTGCCACAGCGGTTGAAGATATTGCCATATACCTGGTGACCAACGGTTCCGTCGTCCAGATAAACGGCACAAACGCGATTTTCTTCATCTTTATACACGTTTTCAAAATAGTTATAACGGATTGTATTTTGTTGCTCTGCCTGATTTCGACCCGTATAAATGGCGCCCATATCGGACGCATTTTGACAAACATTGGCGATCTTATTGTACTCAAATAGCAACTGGTTCCCTTGAAAGGCAATCGCCATATGGGGTGCGGAGTGTATATAGCAATGTCTTACAGTATGTCCGACACCAGTAACACGGATTGCGGGAGCGTAGGTTTTATGGAACAGATTAAAATTAGAAATCTCGCAATTTTGTACGAGGTTGTTACCTGCAACTAACGCTCTGCTATCGCCACCGTTAATATAAATCCCACCGGATCCCATATTATTGATATAGCAATTTTCTATTTTGACGTAATTATTGACGTTCTGATCTTCAACTTCGATCTTTTGCTTGCTCGGATAAGTATCTCCAAGCGAGATGGCTCGGCCACCGAGATTCTCAAAACGACAGTTTTGAATATGGATATGACTAACGTAGCCTAAGTAAATTCCCAATCCACGAGCATACTTAAAATCTATATGCTGAATATTGATATAGTTGGCACCTTCAACCATCAAGAAAGGCTCGGCAAACTGCGTCAAACGAATATCGCTCTGTGCATTTATTGGTGCAGAAGGATATATGTAGAGTTGGTTTGCTTGTCGATCAAGGTAGTACTCACCGGGCTGATCGACCTCTTCCAAAAGATTGTAGAAGTGAAAACCACGGATTTTATGCGAATGCTTTAATCCCCAATCTGAGGTATCCGCGCTGGCATGAAAGCCATAGATATGCGGATGTTCGGTTGTGACCAGTTTGTTTTTGTGGTCGATTTCTTTGATGCGTACATTGTCATCAGCATAGCCATAGGCGAAGTATCCGTATATCCAGATATTATCTTTCTGCTTCCAGTTTCTTATGACATCCTGGAATTTGAATTTTGCTCCCCAAGGATTGTCGACCTTGCCATATCGCGCGATGGAGCCTTTGTCAAGAACTTCACCGATCTTAACAATCGGTTCCCCTGCATTGGGCCATCGACCCAACTCAAAAGCCTGATTATCGATAAACAGCATGCTGCTCGAAACGCTAAGTTCTTCCGGGGGATATCCAAAGCCGTGCGGGAAAAGATCGTTATCGATTGTACCGTGGCTAGGGTCTATTTTCGCTGTCAGAATCTTGTTTGCCGCATCTTTATGTAAATATGCCCGCGCTTTACTATCGCGTACGGGTGAAAAATCGCTGCCCTGTAGATGGATTGCACCCGTAAAGACGACTTTTTCATTCGGATATGCCGCAATTAGCGTAGGTTTATTGGCGGTTCCAGACAAGGCTTTGTCAATGCGAGCGGTTCTTGTGAAAGGATATTCGCCAGCGCGGAGGAAGATTTTGATAGCTTCGTCAGTTCGCGCTCGTTTGAGCTCTTTAGCTTTTTGGAGGGCGAATTCAATCGACTTTAATGGGCGTTCGAACGTCCCAGCGTGGTGGTTGTCGCCATCCGGAGCTACATATAAAACGATATCAGCCTTGACTATCGTAAAGGCAATTAGCAGAAGGATTGAAAGCAGGTATCTTTTCATGAAGATATGGGTTAATTAAATAGGTTTAAGTGCTCGATTAACGTGCTATCAAAATAGGGATTTTATCGCGCATACCCAAATCTAAAAGACAGTTTATTGGTTGCTATATAGTTTTAGCATTCGAATATCCGGGAATTGATAAATTAGGAGCAATGCTGTTTTAAACGCGATACGAAGCAGGTACTGTCTCGGCTTTGCTTCGAGACTGCTTCGGTGTTTAGTTACTCTGACGGGATTGAAGTAGATTCAAATCTATTATCTAAATTGTTTCGCCCGGTAGCATTTAACTCTTTCTTCTCGTAATGCTTACATACCAACCACGCTATTATGAAAAATATATTCTCAATTTTAGTATGCATACTCATTTTTATGTCGGCATGCGGTATGGATCAGGAGAATCCAGACGTTCCAAGTTGTTATATACAGATGAAGGAACGCTTCGACAAAGTGTTAATTTGTACGAAGGCGAACTCGATGGAGGTAAATCTTTACAGTGCGGTCTACCAAGGTAAAACTATTTTCTTTCCGATGACGATGTGTCCACATTGTAATACGGTCGCGCCTTCGGAAGGTTATACCTGCGCAGGGGAGAAAGTGATCATTGAAAAGTTTAATGATGTTGTAGCGCTTACGTTAATATACAATTCCTGTACGAAGGAATACAAAGAAGCGGCGTTGAAAATTTAGATAGACGGCCTGTCAGCTTGATTGAAACACTAATAAAGCCAGGAAATATACCTGGCTTTTATGAGTTAGAGTCTCTTAAGAAGTTGAAGGGATTCAGAACCCTTCGGCCTTACGATTTGACATTCTTTTTCGCAAGGGAGGATAGGAATAAGTATCCACACAGACCGGCAATAAGTGAGCCGATTAGTACGGCAAATTTCGCTTCTTCAATAAACAAAGGATCTTTAAACGAAAGCATCGAAATAAAGATGGACATCGTGAATCCAATACCGCCAAGCATACCTACGCCAATCATATGTTTCCAGCTAGCTTCCTCCGGGAGATTCGCCAGTTTTGATTTTACGCAGATATACGAAGTAAGAAAGATCCCGACGGTCTTTCCGAGGAATAAACCTAGGATAATACCTAAGCCTAGTGGTGACGTTAATCCACCGATCATTTCTTCATGCAATGTAATATTGGTATTCGCCAGTGCAAATAAAGGGATAATAATAAAATTCACGGGATTTACTAATGCATGCTCCAACTTTTCTAGCGGCGATTCTGTCGCGTCCGGCGTTGTTGGTAAGGTCATCGCTACCAATACGCCAGCAATCGTTGCATGTATGCCCGAATGATGTACAAAATACCAGATAAATAGACCAGGAATTAAATAAGCCCATATATTCTTGACGCCAAAACGGTTAAATGCAATCAACATTAGCATAATTGCGCCAGCATACATTAAATAGGTTAGGTGTAACTCAGAAGAGTAGAAGATGGCAATCACCAAGATCGCTAGTAGATCATCTACGATCGCCAAGGCCGCAAGAAAGATTTTCAAGCTTGCAGGTACACGTTTGCCTAACAAGGTAATAATTGCAAGTGCAAAAGCAATATCTGTTGCCATAGGGATTCCCCAGCCATGGTGGGTAGGCTCGCTAAAGTTAAGTGCCACGTAGATTCCGGCGGGTACCAAAGCACCACCAATTGCTGCAAGAATCGGCAATGCTGCCTTTTTCGGTGAGGATAATTCCCCCTCAACCAATTCGAGTTTGATTTCTAAACCTACTAATAACAAGAAAATAGCCTTTAAGCCGTCTTCAAACCATTGCTTGATGGTGTATTTAAGTTGTATGCTTTCACTTTCATAACCGACGACCTGTTGAAAAAATTGATTAAATGCTTCAGATAAAGGCGAGTTCGCAATGATCAGGGATACGATAACACAAGAAAAAAGGAGGATACCTCCAGCATAGTTCGACGAAAGAAATCGTTTAAATACAGTTAGATTAATCAGTTTTGCCATTATCTTTTTGAATAATAGTTTTCTAGGAATGTGAAAATTAAAGCAGTAAATATATGAAAATTAAAGGGATTGCCCTTGATAAATCGGCGTTATTCGGGTAACAAAGCTGTATCGAAGCTTGGGTTTTAATAGAAAACGACGGCTAATATCGCTGTTTAGAAGTGTCTTAGCCGTCGTCTAATATTTCTATTGCTGGATTTTAATCTTTGTAATTAAACCACTTAATCAACTCTTTGATACTTGCTTTTTTACCATACATTAATATTCCCACGCGGTATATTCTGGCTGCTGCCCAAGTGGTCAATAGAAATCCGCCAAACAATAACAGAAGGGATAGAATAATTTGCCATGTGGGTACACCGAAAGGTATGCGCACGAGCATAGCAATAGGTGAAGTTAAGGGAATAAAACTTAACCAGGTAGCGATACTTCCATGCGGGTCATTAATCAGTACCCCAAAGGATAACATATACGCCAATAATAAGGGCATCGTAATCGGCATGGTGAATTGGTTTGCTTCTGTTTCACTGTCTACAGCCGACCCAACCGCGGCAAATAGTGCACTGTATAACATATATCCTAGTAAAAAAAACAAGAAAAAACAGATTAACAGTTCCGGTAAGTTAACGCCTGCTAGAGCAGTTTGTATATCTATAGCAATGGCACTTGACTCCGATATCTCAGCAGAGCCCATATTGGATTGTGCCATCATCTGGTTTTGCAGGTCGTTCTTATCGATCAGCGTCTGCGTAGCAATGGTAAATAAACTGAAAGTGAGTACGATCCATAAGACGAACTGTGTGATTCCGACCAAGCCTATCCCAATGATTTTACCCATCATTAATTGAAATGGTTTCACAGAAGAGATAATGACTTCAACAATGCGAGATGATTTCTCCTCGATAATACCGCGCATCACCTGTGCTCCATATAAGAAGAGGGATAGATAAATTAAAATGGAGAGTCCCATCGCAATACCCATCGCAATACGGGTATCGCTTTCTTTGGTATCGCCGGTTTCTGTAATCTCTTTCGCTGAGGTTTCGACTTTGGTATCGATGTTTTTAATCTTTTCGGCGTCGATGTTTAAAGCCTTATACGCATGTGCTAATAAAACCTTACTGAGTTCCTCTTCGATTCTCGATTGGATCTTAATATTAGGCTTGCCGGCAGAAAGGAATTCAATCTTTTTGCTGTCGAAGAAATCTTTCGGGATAATTAGTAGGCTTGTTTTATCGCCTTTTTCCTTGATATCCTTCAATTGCTGCTGTAATTCCGCGCTGGAAGTCGCATAGGTAATTTGATCCGTTGACTTCAATTGTTGCTGAACAGAATCGGTATGATCTAGTACATAAACCAGTGCTTTGGAATCTTCAAAACTCTGCTGGGTCAACAGGAAAGTACCAACATAAAGACCAATAAAAAATAGAGGCACTAAGAAGGTAGTCAATAAGAAAGATTTCTTCTTAACGCGACTTAAATATTCTCTTTGTACAATTAATAATATCTTATTCATAAAGATCGCGTTATGTTAGTTATGTTGAGTTACTCGGCTGATAAATATGTCATTCATCGATGGGATGATTTCAAAGATTTGATGAATCTCTACCTGCGGAATGAGAAAGCTCAATACATCGTTAAGATTTTTGTTTTGGTTAACGCGTACCGTTAGCTTTTGCTCATCTTCATGCTTTTCATGCGCTATGATGTGATAGAGTTCATCTTGCGGGATAGGGCCGTGGCTGTTGGAAGTATAGGTGATCGTATAGGTTTTATTTCTATACTGATTTTTAATTTCGCGAACGGAACCATCTAATATTTTCTTGGATTTATTAATCAGCGCAATATTATCACATAGAGCTTCAACAGATTCCATACGGTGCGTTGAATAAATGATGGTTGCACCTTTTTTATTGAGTTCCAGAATCTCATCTTGGATTATTTGTGCATTTACTGGATCAAATCCCGAAAAGGGCTCATCTAAGATAATTAAATCCGGTTCATGCAACACGGTGGCTACAAATTGCACTTTCTGCTGCATACCTTTACTTAGGTCTTCTACTTTTTTATCCCACCAGGATTCAATTTGTAATTTCTCAAACCAGTATTTCAGTCTTTGCTTGGCATCAGACTTTGACAAGCCTTTCAGTTGTGCAAGGTAGATCATTTGTTCACCGATTTGCATTTTCTTATACAAACCTCTTTCTTCAGGGAGATAGCCTATACGCTCGACATGTTCCGGAGATAGCAGCTGTCCATCGAAGTAGATTTCGCCAGCATCTGGCGCTGTGATCTGATTAATAATACGGATAAGGGATGTTTTTCCCGCACCATTGGGGCCTAGAAGTCCAAATATCTTACCTTTTGGAATAAACAAGGATACATCGTCTAAAGCGCGATGGTTTGCATACTGCTTGACGATGTTTCGAATATCTAGCATATGGTTGGTTGTTTTATTTTGGGGTTAAATTAGTTAAAATGCAGATAACATGAAACTAATTCTTTAAAAAGGAGAAAACATAAAAAAGATATTAGAAATCGTACCTTTGTAGCATGATCGTAAAAGACGCAGAATTCATTTGTAGTAATACAGACATTGATAAACTTCCTATCGCGAATCTTCCGGAATATGCATTTATCGGCCGTTCCAATGTGGGGAAGTCCTCATTAATCAATGCGATGACGTCTCGAAAGGGATTAGCAAAGACTTCGCAAAAACCTGGGAAAACACAGTTAATTAACCATTTCTTAATCAATAAGAATTGGTATTTAGTGGATTTGCCGGGATATGGATTCGCACAGACATCGAAAAAAAACCGCGGGATTTGGGAGAAGTTTATTCGCGCCTACCTCATCAATCGCACTAACTTACAGTGTGTATTTGTATTGATCGATAGTCGATTAGAGCCGCAGAAAATTGACTTAGATTTTGTGTTTTGGCTGGGTGAACAAGGCATCCCTTTTCAGTTAATATTCACCAAAGCGGATAAACAGTCGGGGGTAAAATCGGATCAGAATATCGCGAAGTTCCGAAGAGCCTTAAAAAAATGGTTTGAAGAATTGCCGGTTCACTTCTTGACTTCCGCAGAATCCAAATTAGGATGTGAGCTTGTCCTGTCAAATATTGAGCATATTAATGAACAATTTGTATCGCCGATAGCGTAATTCATGAAGAAGTATATGTCTTTAGTGCTATTTGCACACAGTATTTTTGCACTTCCCTTTGCTATTATCGGTTTTTTCTTAGCAATTACAACGACGGCCTATACATTCGATTGGAAGCTTTTTGCATTAATGTTGGTTTGTATGGTTACTGCGCGTAATGCTGCGATGGCATTTAACCGTTATTTAGACCGCGATATCGATGCATTGAATCCCCGTACAGCTATTCGGGATATTCCAGCGGGTCGTATTTCCGCTAAACAAGCATTGATATTTACAGTGATCAACTGCTTAATATTCATGGTGGCTTGTTATTTTATCAATGCGATGTGTTTGGTTTTAGCACCAGTAGCGTTGTTTGTGGTATTATTCTATTCCTACATGAAGCGGATATCACCACTTTGCCATTTGGTCTTGGGTTTAGGGCTGGGCTTGGCACCGGTGGGTGCTTATCTCGCCGTTACAGGTCAATTTAGTTTAGTCCCGATCTTTTATGGATTAGCAGTGTTGACTTGGGTAAGTGGTTTTGACATCATTTATGCCTTACAAGATGAGGAGTTCGATCGAGCGAATGGATTAAATTCTATCCCTGCGAATTTTGGTGGCGCCAAGGCGCTTCGAATCTCTGAAGTGCTGCATGGGTTATCATTTATATTTGTGAGCCTTCCTGTATTTTTTATGTCTACCGGATGGTTCTATTATATCGGATTAGCATTTTATGGTTGCTTATTGATCTACCAACATCGAATAGTTAGTCCGAACGACTTAAGTAGGGTAGACCGGGCTTTTATGACGACGAATGGGATTGCCTCAGTGGTTTTTATGGTCTTTTATTTACTTGATATTACCTTTATATAAAGGATGATATTACGCACTTTTTGATAAATGGACGCAAATTTTTATTTGCATTCCATTTTGAAATCATTTTCTTTGCATGAAATCTATTAAAAATAAATGGCAAAAAATCTATTGATAGTCGAGTCTCCGGCAAAAGCAAAAACAATTGAGGGGTATTTAGGGAAGGATTTCCTAGTGAAATCGAGCTATGGTCATATCAGAGATTTGGTAAAGACTGATGATGCAATTGATACGGATAATAACTTTCAGCAGAAATATGAAGTGCCTACTGACAAGAAAGCGATAGTCAGTGAATTGAAGAAATTAGCGAAGTCTGCAGAGACCGTTTGGTTAGCGTCCGATGAGGATCGCGAGGGGGAAGCGATTTCATGGCACCTCTATGAGACCCTAGGTCTTAAAGATGAGAATACTAAGCGTATTGTATTTCACGAGATTACCAAGCCAGCGATTTTAAAAGCCATTGAATCGCCAAGAAAGATAGATTATAACCTAGTGAACGCACAACAAGCACGCCGTGTATTGGATAGATTAGTAGGTTTTGAACTTTCTCCTGTTCTTTGGAAAAAGGTAAAGCCCTCATTATCTGCAGGACGTGTGCAATCTGTTGCCGTTCGATTAATCGTTGAGCGGGAGCGCGAAATAAATAGATTTGAAGCGGAAGCATCTTATAAAGTAGTCGCTATATTTAATACTGGAAAAGGAAAAGAGCAATTAAAAGCTGAATTGCCGCAACGCTTCCCAACCTCAGCGGAAGCTGAGCAATTCTTAAAGGACTGCGTTTCTGCAAACTTTAAGGTCGGGAATTTAGAAACAAAACCTTCAAAAAGAACACCTGCTGCCCCATTTACCACTTCTACGTTGCAGCAAGAAGCCAGCAGAAAGCTGGGCTTTTCTGTCGCGCGTACAATGCAAGTCGCACAACGATTATACGAGGCAGGTCGCATTACCTATATGCGTACAGACTCTGTAAATCTCTCAGATACGGCATTACAAGCTGCGAGAGCCGAGATTATTAGTGCCTATGGGGATCAATACCATAAACAAAGACAATACCGCACGAAGAGCGCAGGAGCCCAAGAGGCGCATGAGGCGATTCGTCCAACATACTTCAATGAACACTCGATCGAAGGTGATAATTCAGAGCGTAGATTATATGAGTTAATCTGGAAACGTTCCATTGCCTCTCAGATGAGTGAAGCAGAATTTGAGAAAACAACAGCAAAAATCGATGTCTCTACACGTTCGGAAGATTTTGTTGCGACTGGAGAGGTTTTGAAATTTGATGGTTTCTTAAAAGTTTACATGGAATCCACGGATGATGAGGATCAAGATGGATTTGATGACGCGGATTCGGATAACAAGTTATTACCTCCATTAAGTGTTGGTCAAGACTTGCAATTGAAGAACATGCAAGCCACAGAGCGATTCTCACGTGCAGCCGCCCGCTTTACGGAGGCTTCCTTGGTTAAAAAACTAGAGGAATTGGGGATCGGTAGACCGTCTACTTATGCACCAACGATCTCTACAATTCAAAATAGAGGTTATGTGGTTAAAGAAGATCGTGATGGTAAAGAACGCGTTTATGAGGTGATAAGCTTAGAAAATGGCCATGTCTCTTCGTTGAAAAAAACAGAAATTACGGGTGCTGAACGCAGCAAGTTATTCCCAACAGACATTGGCGTCTTGGTGAACGACTTCTTAGTTCAACACTTTAAGGATATCGTTGATTACAATTTTACGGCTACCGTAGAGAAGGAATTTGACGAGATTGCACAAGGTTATAAGGAGTGGACAGATATGCTGTCAAATTTCTATGGACCTTTCCACTCGGAGGTGCAAGATACTTTAGAAAATGCCGATCGTGCGACGCATGAACGTGAATTGGGGGTAGATCCTGTTTCTGGAAAGCCTATCTCTGTTCGTGTAGGGCGGTTCGGACCATTGGTTCAAATTGGATCTGCAGATGACGAAGAAAAGCCACGCTTTGCATCACTCCGTAAAGGTCAAATGATTGAGACTATCACTTTTGAAGAGGCTTTAGACCTATTTAATCTGCCGAAGAAAGTAGGTGCATTCGAAGAGAAAGAAATGACCGTTGCAATTGGTCGTTTTGGTCCTTATATTCGTCATAACAGCAGCTTCTATTCCTTGCCAAAAGGGGTGGATCCATTGGATGTAACGGAAGAGCAGGCAATTGAGATAATTGTCGAGAAACGCCAAAAGGATAAGGATAAGATTATCAGAGTTTTCGAAGAGAATGCTGAAGCAAGAATTGAGAACGGAAGATGGGGTCCATTTGTACGTTTCGGCAAACAAAATCTTAAAATTCCTAAGGGAACCGACGTAGAAAGCATCAGCTATGCGGATGTTTTGAAATGGGCAGAAGAGGACAGTAAAGGTGCCGCTGGAAAGAAGACAACGAGAGCAACAAAAACTACAAAAACAACGAAGGCAGCTAAACCAGCCGCTCGAGCAAAGAAGAAGTAAGGCATGAAAAAAGACTTACCTTTAAATATAGTTGAAGATATCTCCATTGCGATTGTATTAGAATCGGATTCTCCGACCTCAAAAATATGGAACGTATATTTGATCAATGAGAAGAATGCCGCATTAGCGAATGTATTGGTATCTTCTAAGGGCTATGGTGAAAAAGACGGAAAAAAGGTAATCACAACCACCCTGCGTCATTTTATTGGAGATGTGGCAGCACAATCTACTGAAAAAATTGAAGCAATCGATAGTCAAGTGTTTGGGCTGACCAACGAATATTGGTTGAGCTATTATATTGACGGGGTTATTTATGATAAAAAGTATATTTTCCTTCCAGATAGTATTGTTGATGAGAATCTGATTAAGATTCCACTGGTAAATAAGCCTGGTGTAATGATTGGAGGGACAAACTAATGAAGAAGGGCAATTTTGTCATTGCAATTGATGGGTTTTCCTCTTGTGGCAAAAGTACCGTTGCGAAGGCATTAGCAAAGCAGTTAAACTTTGTATTTGTTGATAGTGGTGCGATGTATCGGGCCGTGACGCTTTATTTTCAACGTCATGAGATTAGTTTAACAGATGATGCTGCTATTGCGCAAGCGATTCAAGATATTCACATCGATTTAGTCCCACAAGCGGATCAGGTTCAAGTACTCTTAAACGGTGAGGATGTGTCGGATGCTATCCGTACAATGGAGGTGTCCGAATACGTTAGTGAAGTGAGCGCGATAAAAGCTGTACGCCATGCTATGGTGAAGCAACAACAAGCATTGGGCGCTAAGCGTAATATCGTAATGGATGGTCGTGATATTGGTACCACCGTCTTTCCACATGCAGATTTAAAGATCTTTATGACGGCAAGTCCACAGGTTCGTGCAGAGCGTCGATTTGCAGAGCTTACCGCAAAGGGCGAGCAATTGACCATGGAAGAGGTGAAAGAGAATCTGGCACATCGAGATCATATTGATAGTACTCGAGAAGAAAGTCCGTTGCGCCAAGCAGAAGATGCGATCGTATTGGATAATAGTGAACTGAATCAAGAAGAACAACTCGCGTTTGTGGTTGACCTAGTCAAATCGCGAATGGAGAAAGTATAAATAAAGGCGGGCACATCGGCGCAAGGCGGAAAATTCTCAACTGGTGTGCCTGCTTTATTAAATAAACATTGCTGAGATAATAGCAATATACCTCAAAAAACAGCGCCTGCTGTTTTCAAATATCTGCTAGAGCTTTCCGCTAGATTTTTAAAGCCTGAAATTATTTCCTTATAAGCTGCGATAGCGAAGTAGCCATTACAAAGCATCCTATTCCATAAACGATATTTATTAGTTATTTACGCGCATTTATCGCATTGATAAATACTTATCGGAAACGCTGAGTTGGAAATGATTTTACCATATGAAGATTATTTCCTGAATTATCAGTATTCCATTCATCTGCAAACATATACTGTGCTTCAATGTGCAGAACCTTGCCGAGCGGACTGAAATACTTGTTTGATTTAAAAGATTAAAGATTGCTATTCGTGGTGTTCAGAACGGTGTATTTCGTATACTTTTTGAAGTATCGTATAAATGCCGTTTAAGTAAGCTGAGTAGACAATAATCCACATTTAAAGTTTCAAGACTTATTATTATTAGAATATTGTTGTAGTTAATAAAATGCATTTGTAAGTTTATAATAATTAATCTGATAGATTAATTTATATAATTTAAAAACATTTGTATTATGAGGAAAATTACTTTTATGTCTCGGCTTTATTGTCGGGCTAACTATTTCAGCAAATGCAGTCGAAATTAAAATATCGTATGGTACAGGTTACGAATTTCCAAACGAAGATTTTTATGATGTAGATGAAATAATTGAATTGGCGAAATTCATTGATCGAATGGAATGTCCTTAATATATAGTACCAATTAATTCCCGGACATACCTATGCTAAATAGGTATGTCTCTTTTATTTACTAAATATGATAAGCATGAAAAGTCTATTTTTTTCCGTTCTCCTACTATTTGGCGTCTATACATTGCGGATTCACGCACAAGAGCTTGGGACTGCCAACTATAGATGCACGTATAAGTTGAGCTACAGTAACGATCCTAATCAGGTAGCAAAGAAAACCGAAGATTTCATGATACTCGAAATGGGGCCTATATCTTCGGCATTTTATAGTTACCATACCTTTCGAGTTGATTCCGCTATTAAAAGTGATTTAGCTCATGGTGTACCGGCTATGGAAATGTTGGCCAGCCATTCTAAATATGGGAGAAAGGGTGTAGATTACCAAATATTTAAAGATAAGCGCTTGGCAAAAACTATTACAGTGGATAAACTCGCTATTCAAAATTTTAAGTATGAAGAACCTTTACATGCAATGAAATGGGAGATTCTAAATGAAAATTCTAACTTGTTGGGTTATGAAGTCAGGAAAGCTGTTTGTTCATTTTCTGGTCGCGATTACGAAGCATGGTATGCACCAGCAATTGCTTTCGATAATGGTCCTTGGAAATTCGGCGGGCTTCCTGGACTTATCTTGAAAATAAACGATTCAAAGAATGAGTTTTCGTTCGAATTGACAGGCTTTCAGTCTTTGAACCCGGTCAAAACGCTGGAAATTCCTGAAAAAAAGATCACGGAAATTAACAAATTGGAGTTTCTCAAGCGGCAAGATCGTTTAAATAGAAAACCCTACGAGTATTTGAGGACACAGATGGGGATACAGATTAAGCCGCTGGACGATGCTGCTAAGGCAAATTTTGATAAAGTACGTCCATACAATCCTATGGAGTTGAACTAATCCTTTAACAGATTTTTCCGATGCGAACCCTTAGTTTATTTTGCGTTCTAGTTTTTCTTGTGCCCATAATTGGTCATGGACAGGATAAAAAAGCGGATATCGGTGGTAGGATTCGGGATGCGATAAGCAAAGAACCTCTTATCGGAGTGATTGTTTCCGCCTATCTTGATGATCCGGCTCAGGTGCTCGCCTATGTTACATCGGATGTCGAAGGGAAATTTCATATGCGTATACCGCATGGTCTCAAGGTGAGAATTAAGTTTTCACTGTTGGGGTATGCCACGCAGACTATAAGCCTTGAGCATTCGGCAATAGCAAGTGTGATTTTCCTAGAAAAGGAGGTAATTAGTCTCCAAGAAATTAAAATTAAACTTCCGAAAATAACGCATTCGAAAGATACGATACGCTATCAAGTTGATCAGTTTGCTGGAGGAATGGATCGTTCGATTGGTGATGTGCTAAAAAAGCTGCCCGGTATAGAGGTCAGTGATAACGGGCAGATCATATATAACGGTGTGGCAATTAATCGTTTTTATATAGAAGGTAAGAACCTTCTGGACAATCAATATGGCTTGGCGGTTGAGAACATCAATTTTGCAGACGTTAGCCAAGTGGAGGTTTTAGAGAACCATCAACCGGTTAAAGTGTTGGAAGATACATACGCATCTGATCGTGCGGCCATCAATATCAAGTTGAAAGATAAATCTAAGATGAAATGGATCGGCAACCTTTCTGCAGGTTTAGGTTTTAGCCCACTGTTAGGGGATCTTTCTACGCATACGCTGAACGTTTCGGCAGATTGGCAATCGATCAATACGCTAAAGGCTAATAACTCAGGAACGAATATAACGAAGGAAGTCAAACAGTTTAGTGTAGAAGACCTAATAGATAGTAAAGGGAAGTTTCCGACATGGGCGGATCCCTTACAGATGCAGTTCACGCCGCCAAACCTACGAGAATCCCGTTATTATTTCAACGAATCTGTATTGGCAAATTCCAAATCAATTTGGGATTTGATAAAGGACTTGACAGCAAAGGCTACTATTGAGTTTACACGTGACGAGCTAGAGAATAAAATGCGTGCATCGAGAACGTACCTAGCGACTGACAGCACTTTTCATTTTTTGGAGCATTCGACACATCGCTCCATACCAACGAGCTTCCGACTTTCTTTTAACCTCAACAATAACATCGAGAAGCAATTCCTAGATAATACACTCTCTGTTAGCCTACAAAAAGAAGGTATGGATGTTGGGATAGGGGGCACTACAACGAATGAACAAGAAGGAAATATTAGACGTTACCAAATTAGTAATGACTTGGATTTTATCAAACAATTTGCAGGGCAAAAATGGAAGGTTCGGTCTTCGTCTTTACTTGATTTATATAGTTTAAAAGGGTCGGTTTTATATCCTGCGATTAGCGGCATTTCACAGAAGGCGAAGAGAAATTCCATTTACCAAGATGCTTCGGTAGGCACTATTTTGCCATTGAAAGGTTGGTCTTTCGAAAATAAGCTAGGGGTAAAACTGAACTTTCAGGATATGGACTCTGATCTCGAAGGAGTTATTGGTATGATTGATGCAACACAAGGGCATTATATCAATGAACTTAGTTTAAATCTTAGGGATCTCTACTACGAAGGAATTTTGGCATTAAAGAAAGAGGGTAGTAACATGCGCATTCAATTTCCCTTGCGATATTCTTCGGTCGCGATGAGGCAGAAAAATGGCATGGCTCGCCATCATGAGGCCTTTCTATTGGCTGAACCATCGATCAGCTATAGTCGAGATTTGACCACAGGGCTGATACTGCATTTGCGCGCTTCGATGGACAACGAAGTTGTTTCCGACCCGATACAATACCTTGACGAGCCAATTTTGCGTAATTATCGGTTCTTTACTTCTGGAAGTGATTCCATAGCACGGAATCGCCGCTTGAGCTCTTCGCTTGGATTGAGTTATCGCGATCCTATATCGGCAATTTTCGGTCATGTTAACATGAGATATGCGCATAATACTAACGGTTTACTTACTTCGAATCGTTTCGAGGGGCCGATTGTCGTTCGGGAATTCATATTAAATAGAAATAGGGGTTCGATGTTTAATATTTCAGGTAGGATAGGTAAAGGATTTTTTGAGTCCAATACATCTGTATCGCTGCAGGTTCAGTATTCTTCAAATAGTTCAACATTTGAACAGAATGGGCAAATGCTACAGCAATCTTTGCGCTCGATTAATTTTAATCCGCATATAACGACGGCGCCGTTTTCATGGTCGAGTCTAGACTATAGCGGGAAGCTATCGTATCGTCATTTTGCGACTACCGATGGCTGGCAGGTGGATCCCAGCTTGTCTTGGATAAATAGTCTGACGTTGACTTGTATTCCTTCTTCGAAAATTCGTTTATATACTAGTTATGAATACCTTTACAATGAAATTGACCATGATACTCAAGTGCAACAACAATTTTTGGATTTTGGTGCGCGCTTCAAGTGGAGAAATAATCTGGAATTGGACTTGAAGGGATCAAATATTCTAAATGTGCGTTCGTTTGGACATACTCAGTTTACGGAAGCGTCGATCAATTCGGTATATTATAGCATGCGACCCGCGAATTATCTTTGTTCGGTGTATTATAATTTTTAGTCGATAAGTAGGACAGTGGTTTTTAACTTGAAAAGCTAATGATATGATTTATAACAATGTATGCGCGTTATAATAAAGAAAAAATGGAGTAGAACACTAGTGTTTTCTACTCCATTTCCGCCGTCTCATTTTAAATGTGGGTTTAGGAATTTTCCGCATTTCTGAGCCTGCTTTTTTTCCTTCTATTTCATATTGTCAATTTCATTTTGCTCACGAAGCTTGTCAATATTATTTTTCTCACCAAAATCTTCGGTTTTTGTCTGGAAAGCATCCAGAATCTCTCGGATGGCTTCGGAGTTATCAGCAGTACGCTGATATATTTCAGGAATCTTCGTCTCGATAGTTTTATCGCCTAATTCAATATTATCGATCTCTACCTTCGCAATTTTCTCTAAAACTGCCTGTTGACTGTTTCTAATGTCCTCCAATTCCCTGGATATTTTCTCCATTAATTCAAACTTCTTTAATTTATCCATAAATTCTTATTCATTAGTGTATACTATATAATAAACGTCTGAAATTGAAAATTGTTTTTTAGATAGGAGATAATAGATATTAGATAATAGATATTAGATGTATGTTGGGTAGTAGATTGGATAATGAATGGGGATATCAGATTTTAGACGTAGGATGCAGGAAAGTGTAGATTAGATAATGGATATTAAAGGGAGTTTAGATTTAGTTTGAAGATATCGTCTGTTGCTGCAAAGATAGCCTCCGAAGGTTTCGATTCGAAAAGGGCTTTCGCGGCATAAATGCTCGCTGCGCTCCGCTTTATTCCACGTCCCGTTTCCAACCGACCTTCTCTGGCTCTTAGTGGCCTAACAGAAGATATCCGCGAAACTTCGACAATAATTTATTAGCTATTAGATTTTAGATGTCAGAAATTAGATTTTTGGAATTTGTTAGTCTCATCTTGAAGACGGGTTGATGATTAATAAAGAAAATGGCTTAGGAAATTTGATCCCTAAGCCATTTTTAGATGTCTAAAATCTCATATCTAACATCTCATATCTAACATCTCATATCTAACATCTTAAATCTTAATTTTATATCTTTTCAAACCTTCTTCAAGACATTTTAATGCTTTTTTCAAGTCGTTTTGATTTAAGACATAGGCTAAGCGAACTTCGTTTTGTCCAGCACCGGGGCTGGAGTAGAATCCTGTCGCGGGCGCCATCATCACTGTTTCGTTATTGTAATCGAACTCCTCTAGCATCCATTGACAGAACTTGTCGGCATTGTCAATCGGTAATTTAGCAACAACGTAGAATGCACCGCCTGGGTTAGGGCAAAATACACCATCGATGCTGTTTAATCCCCCAACAAGGACATCTCTTCTTGCGGTATATTCTTTTGAAACGGCTTCGAAATAGCTGTCTGGAGTATCTACTGCCGCTTCACCCGCGATTTGCCCTTCTAATGATGGGCTTAATCGTGCTTGTGCAAACTTTAAACAGGTTTGATATAATTCCTTGTTCTTTGTGATAATACAACCAATTCGGGCACCACAAGCCGAATAACGCTTTGATACGGTATCGAATACAACCACATTATTTTCTAAACCTTCTAAATGCATCGGCGATAGAAACTCGCGTCCATCATAGCAGAACTCGCGATAAGCTTCGTCTGAGAATAGATACAGATCATATTTCAAACATAGTTCACGTAATGCTTCTAACTCTTCCCGTGAATATAGGTAACCAGTCGGGTTATTAGGATTACAGATGGCAATTGCTTTTGTTTTCTCGGTAATCACTTTTTCAAACTCTGCGATCGACGGAAGCGCGAAGCCATTGTCGATGTAAGACATAATCGGTTTTACGATAATATCGGCTGAACAAGCAAAACCATTGTAGTTTGCATAGAAAGGCTCGGGGATAATTACTTCTTCACCAGGGTTTAAGCAGGCTTGCATCGCAATTGTAATAGCTTCCGAACCTCCGTTGGTTACTAAGATATCACTTGGGCTGATGTTATAGTTTATTTTGTTATAATATTCTGCCAACTTCGTACGATAGGATAGCGTTCCTTCTGATGGCGTATATGCCCATACCTTGAAATCTATATTTTTTAGCGCATTTAACATGATTTCCGGCGTTTCAATATCCGGTTGACCGATATTTAAATGATAGATCTTTTTACCCTCTCTTTTGGCTTGATCGGCAAAAGGCGTAAGCTTTCTAATGGGAGACGCAGGCATCTGTATGCCTTTTTTAGAGATTGCTGGCATTATAATTTGTTTTCGTTTTTATTGCTTCAAATTTAAGAATAATCTTCGAAGGATTGCATATAAATAACAAAGCCGTTCCCTAAAAGAAACGGCTTGCTATATTTTATTCGTGTGCTGGTATTATTCTACAATACCTTTAATGGTCAACGTCTTTACAGGAGTTTTTGTGTTCGATTTCACGATAAATGATTTGGTGAATGGACCTTTAGTTTCCGCATTGAAAGTCACCTTGATTGTTCCTGCATCCCCTGGTTTTACGGGAGTTTTTGTAAATTCAGCAACGGAACAGCCGCAAGTAGGTTGAACATCCGTAAGAATGATCGGCTCATCACCCGTATTATTAAATTTATACTCGTAAGAAACCGGTTTACCTGCAGGAATCTTCCCGAAATCATGCGTTTCTTTTTCAAACTTAAATTCCGCTGTAAATAATGTCATTGCTGTTAAACTGATAAATGCAATTACCACCGCACAAATACTTGTAATTTTTTTCATTGCTTCAATTTTGTTTTGTTTCTATTTAGTTCTGTCAATCAAATCTAAGACCAATTTTATTAAAAATAGACTTATCGAAAATAGAATTGCTTAAATCAACAATAATATTACACAAAACTATTAAATGATTCCTTCTTTTAAGATGTCTTGAATATGAATTATTCCGGCATACTTACCCTCATTAGTAACCACGAGTTGGGAAATGCTAAACTGACGCATCGTATGTAAAGCATTAACTGCCAATTCATTCCGATCAATTGTCTTGGGGTTTACGCTCATGATATCCTTCGCTGTTAGTTTACCAATATCCTCATATTTCTCTAACATTCTACGTATATCACCATCGGTGATGATTCCCAATATTTTTTCATCATCCAATACGATTGTTGCGCCTAGGCGAAACTGTGTAATAGAGATAATGACACTACGAATATCTTTTGTAGGTTCTACGACCGGTAAGCCATTATTGTCGGATAAGTCGCCGACACGTAGATAAAGCTGTTTACCTAATGCACCACCTGGATGATATTTTGCAAAGTCACGGTCGGAAAACTGTCTTTTAGTCTGTAAAGCAACCGCGAGGGCGTCGCCCATCGCCAATTGCACGGTCGTGCTTGTTGTGGGTGCTAAATTATTGGGACAAGCCTCTCGAGTGATGGTCGTGTCGAGGATATAATCCGCTTGTTCAGCTAAGAAGGAGTTACGATTTCCCACGATCGCTACCAGTTTATTGTTTGTCTGTTTTAAGAAAGGAACGAGCACTTTAATCTCTGGCGTATTACCACTTTTGGAGATTGCGATAATCAAATCTTCCTGTTGTATAATGCCTAAATCGCCGTGGATAGCGTCGGCCGCATGCATGAAAATAGACGGTGTTCCGGTCGAATTTAAGGTTGCTACAATCTTTTGTGCGATAATGGCACTCTTTCCAATACCGGTAATTATTACCCGGCCATTTAAACTAAGGATTGATTCAACAACCTTAACGAAATCATCATCAATTCTTTCTGAAAGCGAAAGTATATTTTTCGCTTCCAATTCAAAGGTGTCTACGGCAACCTTTTTAATATCTATGTTGTTTTTCACGTAAAATTTACCTATTTTTATTCTTCAATTTACACACAAAAATACATTATTTAGGGCGTATTCCTAGTGTTGTATCAAGTCATCTAATTTATTATCGTAGGTGAATGGAAATAGAAAAATCACTATTCGACAATTTACAAGACTTTTTCGGGTTTGATAATTTCAAAGGAGATCAGGAAGCGATTATCACGAATGTGCTTAATCGGAAAGATACTTTTGTGATTATGCCAACGGGTGGTGGCAAGTCTATCTGCTATCAGCTGCCAGCATTGATGAGTGAAGGAACGGCTATCGTTATCTCACCATTGATTGCACTTATGAAAAACCAAGTAGATCAGCTGAGAGCCTTCGGCGGAAGAGACAGCATTGCACACTTTTTGAACTCCTCGTTAACCAAGAATGATATTCTGCGGGTGAAGCAGGACGTTATGGAGGGTAAAACCAAATTGCTCTATGTAGCACCGGAATCCTTGGCAAAAGAAGATAACCTAGCCTTTCTAAGAAGCATCACCGTATCCTTTGTTGCTGTTGATGAGGCGCACTGTATTTCCGAATGGGGGCACGACTTCCGCCCAGAATACCGAAAGATACGTCAGGTGATTAATGAGGTTGGTGATCATATCCCCATCATTGCTTTAACCGCGACAGCTACTCCGAAAGTTCAGTCAGATATCCGGAAGAACTTGCAGATGACGGATGCACAGTTATTCAAATCCTCATTCAATCGTACGAATCTCTATTATGAGGTGCGTCCGAAGCAGGATGTGATTAAAGAAATTGTGCGTTTTATTAAGAGCAATGCAGGAAAGGCGGGCATAGTCTACTGTTTAAGCCGTAAAAAAGTTGAGGAGATAGCGGAAGTATTGAATATCAATGGCATTAAAGCGCTTCCTTATCACGCCGGTTTAGATGCGAAAACGCGTGCAGAGACTCAGGATAAATTCTTAATGGAAGATTGCGAAGTCATTGTGGCAACTATTGCTTTCGGGATGGGTATCGATAAGCCTGATGTGCGTTATGTCATTCATCATGATATTCCGAAGTCGATGGAAGGTTACTACCAAGAAACTGGACGTGCGGGTCGCGATGGCGGAGATGGCTTTTGTTTAGCGTTCTACTCAGAGAAAGACGTCGAGAAGCTCACTAAGTTTATGAAAGATAAGCCAGTTTCGGAAAAAGAAATAGGCACACAGATCTTAAAGGAAGTTATCGACTATTCTGAATCTGCCGTTTGTCGTAGAAAGCAAATTCTACATTACTTCGGTGAGAAGTTTGATGAAACGGGCTGTAACAATATGTGCGACAATTGTCGTTCGTCGAAGACTTATTTTGATGCCGAAGCGTCGCTTCTTCAGATATTAGGTTTTATCAAAGAACAAGGCGATAAATTTGATGATCAGCATATTATCAATGTGATGATAGGTCAAAATAATCAACCAATTTCTTCATATAAGCATGATAGCCATCCATTATTTGGCTCGGGAAAAGATTTAGGGGTCAATTATTGGAATTCGTTGATTCGTCAAGCGGAGTTATCTGATTTTATCAAAAAGGATATCGATCACTACGGACTATTGCAGTTAACCGATGCTGGTAAAAAATATATCAATAACCCGTATCCGATTAAGTACATTATTAATCGTCCTATGGAGAAAGCGAGTTCAGATGGTTCAGAGGACAGTTTAGGACAGTCGAGTGCGCTGGATGCGGACCTATTGAAAATGTTGAAGGATCTTCGCAAGAAGATTGCGAAGCAGAAATCACTTCCCCCGTTTGTTATCTTCCAAGACCCATCTTTAGAGGAGATGTGTACGCATTATCCGATTTCGACTGAAGAGCTGAAGAAGATCCAAGGTGTAGGTTCCGGAAAAGCGATGAAGTTTGGTGCTTCGTTTGTGGAACTGATCAAGAAATATGTGGAGGATAATGACATTGATCGACCTCAGGACTTAATCATCAAAAGTACAGCAAACAAATCGGCCCTCAAAGTATCAATCATTCAGAATATTGACCGGAAGATCAGCTTGGAAGATATTGCCTCCTCGAAGGGAATAAGCTATGAAGACCTGCTGAAGGAGGTTGAATCGATTGTCTACTCGGGAACGAAATTGAATATTGGATATTTTGTGGACGAGATGATCGACCCAGATCGTCAAGATGAAGTTTATGACTATTTTAAAACGGCCGATAACGACAGTATTGATGGCGCGTTAAATGAGCTGGGTGAGGAGGATTACTCTTACGAAGACATTCAGCTGATGCGAATCAAATTTATATCAGAATTAGGAAATTAATAATACCATATGATCCATACTTATTTGCCAAATATTAAGAATGCGGACTCAGACGCATTCTTCTTAATGGCAGGCCCATGTGCAATCGAAGGAGAAGAGATCGCACTTCGCATTGCCGAACGTATCGTAACGATTACCGATAAATATAACATTCCGTATATTTTCAAAGGCTCTTATCGCAAGGCGAATCGCTCGCGAGTAGATTCATTCACCGGGATTGGTGACGAGAAAGCATTGAAAATATTGGAGAAAGTAGGGAAGACCTTCGGGGTTCCGACTGTCACGGATATCCATGAGAGCCATGAAGCGGCGATGGCCGCTGCCTACGTTGATGTCTTACAAATCCCTGCATTTCTATGTCGTCAAACAGAGTTGTTAGTTGCTGCTGCAGAGACTGGCAAAGTTGTCAATATTAAGAAGGGTCAATTCCTTTCTGCAGAGTCCATGAAGTTTGCAGTGGATAAGGTGAAAGACGCTGGAAATGATAAAGTATTTTTAACAGATCGTGGAAACACATTCGGCTACCAAGATTTAATTGTTGACTTTCGAGGTATCCCAGCGATGCGTAATTTTAACGTACCGACGGTCATGGACTGTACGCATTCTTTGCAACAGCCAAATCAAACTTCGGGGGTAACGGGTGGAAAGCCCGCATTAATTGAAACGATTGCTAAAGCTGCGATCGCTGTCGGTGCTGACGGTTTATTTATTGAAACACATCCAGATCCTGCTAACGCAAAATCAGATGGCGCCAACATGCTACATCTAGATTTATTAGAAGGCCTAATGGAAAAATTAATCCGCGTACGGCAAGCCATTCTTTAAGCATGCTATCAAGGCGCTCCATTGACATGTTCAATTGAAATTTGTAGCCTTCGATAAGCACATAAAAAAAGTCTGAACAACTCGTTCAGACTTTTTTTATGATTATATGAATACCAAATTATTCAAAGTATTCTTTAATGCGTTCGAAAAATGACTTCTCACTCTTGCCAGGTTGAGGTTTAAAATTCGCTGAGCCCTTTAATTTCTCAAGCAATTCTTTCTCTTCCTTGGATACTGTTTTAGGTGTCCACACATTTACGTATACTAATTGATCACCTTTATGGTACGAGTTCACTTCTGGCAAACCTTTTCCTTTCAAACGAAGGATCTTACCACCTTGTGTTCCTGGATCAATTTTAATCTTCGCTTTCCCATCTATAGTTGGAATTTCTACACTCGTTCCTAAAGCAGCATCAGCAAAATTGATATATAAATCATAGATAACGTTAATGCCATCGCGTTTTAACGTTTCGTGAGGAACCTCTTCCACCAAGATGATTAAGTCCCCAGGGATACCACCGCGCGGAGCAGCATTACCTTTACCACTCATCGATAGTTGCATACCTTCGCTTACACCGGCAGGGATATTGATCGCGATTGTTTCTTCACCGCGCTCTAAGCCTTCACCTTTACAGGTTGTACACTTCGCCGTAATCTCCACACCCTCACCGTTACAAGTCGGACAGGTACTGGTGGTTTGCATTTGCCCTAAAATTGTATTGGTTACACGGCGCACAGATCCGCTACCACCACAAGTATTACAGGTATGGTAAGAACTTTTGTCTTTAGCGCCAGTTCCGCTACAGGTATGGCAGACAACTTGTTTATTAACTTTAACTTTCTTTTCGACGCCCTTAGCAATCTCTTCTAAAGTTAATTTAACTTTAATACGTAGGTTACTTCCGCGTTGTACACGACGGCCACCACGAGAACCACCGCCGCCACCGCCGAAGAAGCTCTCAAACGGATTTCCACCACCGAAGATATCGCCAAACTGGCTGAAAATATCTTCCATATTCATACCGCCTCCGCCGTAACCACCAGATGCAGAATTACCTGCATGACCAAATTGATCATAGCGTGCACGCTTCTCCGCGTTACTTAGGATCTCATAGGCCTCCGCAGCTTCTTTAAATTTATCTTCGGCTTCCTTATCTCCAGGATTCTTATCCGGGTGATATTTAATAGCCAATTTACGATAGGCAGTTTTAATCTCCGCTACTTCCGCCGTGCGTGTAACCCCTAATATATCGTAGTAATCTCTTTTTGACATTTTCTTCCTCTTATTGACCTACTACCACCTTAGCAAAACGAATCACACTGTCATTTAAGAAGTATCCCTTCTCAATAACATCAATTACTTTGTTCTTCAAATCGTCTGTAGGAGCAGGAATCGATGTAATCGCTTCCTGAAATTCTGGATCAAACGGTTTTCCTATAACGTCCATTTCCTTTAAACCTAATTGCTCCATGGTTTTGCGGAACTTCGTATTCACCAGCTCAACCCCCTGTTTTACGCTATCATCATTTGGAATATCTTTCATAAAAGACATAGAACGATCGAAATCATCTAAAACGGGTAATAGCTTGACTAATACATCTTTTCCTGCCGACTGCATTAACTCAAGCTTCTCTTTCGATGTACGCTTTTTATAATTGTCAAATTCAGCAACTAAACGCGTATATCTGTCGTTCGATTCCGCCAGTTTTTCGTTCAAACTCGTCAGCTCATCCACTTCAGGAGTTTCTACATTTTCCGTTGCGTTATGCTCTTCGGTATTTAAGTTTTCGTCTTGAATATTATCGTTATCTGTCATCATCACCGTTAATGTTTATTCTAATTAGTCGTATAATCAATTTTATTGCCAACAAAAAAAATCCGACAGCCTGTCAGTGTTTCCTAATGGGGCACTTGCAAAATGTCGGATTTTTCAGATGAATGTCAGTTTTTAGATGCTGACATTGTCATGTAGCGCACCGTCCGCTGTGCGGAGGATGCGTGCAGGCATATTTCTAATAATTTGATAGTCATGTGTTGCCATTAATACGGCAGTTCCCGAGGAAGCGATATCACGTAACAATAGCACAATTTCTTCAGAAGTTGCAGGGTCTAAGTTACCAGTAGGCTCATCGGCAAGAATAATTTCTGGATTATTTAATAAAGCACGAGCAATAACAACGCGTTGTTGTTCGCCACCGGAAAGCTCATGCGGCATTTTCTTCAATTTTGAGCGTAAACCAACTTTCTCTAATACGTCGAGCATACGATTCTCAATGAGTCCTTTATCCTTCCATCCAGTTGCACGAAGCGCAAATTCTAAGTTTTTCTCTACGGTACGGTCGTTTAACAAATGGAAATCTTGGAATACGATCCCTAATTTCCTACGTAGGAAAGGCACATCATTCTCATGAAGCTTCTTGAGGTCGAATCCAGCGATCATGCCTTCGCCATTAGCGATATACAAGTCACCATAGATAATTTTTAATAAACTACTCTTTCCAGAGCCAGATTGACCGATTAAGTATAAAAACTCGCCCTGCGCGATATCTAAGTTAACGTTCGACAGAACAAGGTGCTTTTGTTGATATATATCTACGTTTTTAAGTTTAATAACCGTATTTTCTCTCATGTCTTTCTATAAGTCAATTTTTTTTATCTGCCCAAATGGCAATTCTCGAACGATTTCCATGATGTAGTCCAGTTTATCGGCGAGGCCAATTTTATCCAGGGATTTATCGGGTCGATCTACACGAAAGTATGCTAACAGCGTAAATGCGTCATCCCGCAATTGAACATAATCAGGGATCTTCGCAACTCCCTTCACTTTGATAACATACATGTAAACAAAATTATAATTTTTTATTAATACACAGTTATAATAACGCTACAATTTACCTTTTATTGGTTTGCTTTTAGAAATTCTAACGTATTCACCTGATCAGCGTAATCGTCCAAAGCGGGGGCCTGACTGGAACCCATTGGAAACACAGGTGATTTAATCGCCAAAGCAGTTTCGGAAATCACACACTGTATGTTCTCCGATTGTTGGTTAAGGTAGGCTTCAACCTCGAACAAGTCCCGATACAGTTCATAGTGAACAACGGCCAAGGGAGAGGCCATACTTTCATCTTCCTTCAACAACAAGAAGCCATTGTCAAAATGTTGATTCTTATTGATCAGGTAGATGGATTTGTTGAAGTCATAGTTATTATTGTATTTATGATGGTTTTTTATCCAGTTAAAGGATTCAATAGCTTCAAAGAATTGCGCAATATCGTAACTCTCGGGGATAAAAATCTTAGAAACCGAACGACAGCCTAAGCCATAGAAATCAAAAATATCATGGCCCAACTGCGCTAATTGCTCAGTTGTTTCCTCAGCACTTAGTACAGCAACAGAATTTCTATTCTTGCGGATGATATGGGGTTTCTTTCCAAAGTAGTGTTCGAAGTAGCGCGCTGAGTTATTGCTTCCTGTTGCAATCACCAAGTCATAGTCTTTTAATAGATCGACGATTGTAAAGCGTGTTGCAAAGGCCGGTTCAATTTCAACCAGCTTATCCAAGACAAATTTTGTTAGTCCAGCATCATCGGAAGATAGTTTAATCTGTGCTCTAAACCCGCTGATTAATACGCAAAGGATATCATGAAAACCAACTAAGGGAAGATTACCGGCAAGGACGAGCCCAACAAGCTTTTCACTTTCCTGATCGGGCATATCGGCGAGCCATTGGGTTAGATTATCCGAATTTAATAGTTTCCCAAAGCTGAGAAATTGCTGTTGCACATAGGATTTGCTGTACCAAGGGTTTCGTCTTTCGGCAAGTTCTAAAATGGATTGTATGGATTCATCGTTGGAGCTCAAAAAGGTGCCTAACTTACTGAATGCTTGAATGCGTTGTTCTTTTACCAAAACTTACTATTTAGAATAATTCTCTATTATTTTTCTCTTATATTTGCCACATCAAAGTAAATAACTATTAAATTGCTATACTTTATTTTTAGGTAGTATAATTTTAATGTTAACTTTGACAAGTGCAAAATTAGTTTATTATTTTATTGTAAGGACATAAATGGCAATTAAAATTACTGATGAGTGTATAAATTGTGGGGCTTGTGAACCAGAATGCCCAAACAACGCAATTTATGATGCGGGTGTAACATGGAAGTTTTCGGATGGTACAGCGTTGGATGGCATTATTGATTTTGGCGACGGTGTTACATTGGACGCTAATGAGTCTCAAGAAGCAATTTCTAACGAGGTTTATTACATTGTTTCGGATAAGTGTACAGAATGTGTTGGATTCCATGATGAGCCACAATGTGCGGCAGTATGTCCAGTAGATTGTTGTGTGGATGATGAAGACGTTCGTGAATCAAACGATGAATTGCTTGCGAAGAAAGCATGGTTACACGCTGAATAAGCATTAAAAATATATACGAGAAAGAGTCTGTCGTTCGACAGGCTCTTTTTTGTTTGAGCGAGTCGCTTTTTGGGGCTTTATAGGAAGCGAAATAGCGAAAATGGTTGAAGCCAGTTGTTATTCGCGTTTAAATTCCTACGAATCGACCGTCAAAATTATTTCCGATAGGGGGAGATTAGCGAAGGCGCAGGAAAGTTTAAAAAAGAGTGGGAGGTGCTAGGGCTACATATTGCTCATTTGCTTAATTTATTTGCTAAACACGCCATTTTTTTTATTTTTGTCGGTCAGTAAACTTCAAATAACGGAAAAAATAACCCCTAAATTAAATACATGTCTAAGAAAACAACGGGATATATTCTACTAATCACGATTGCAATAGCCGCTATCATTACCTTACTCTACGAATTCAATCTTGTTGCTATTTCGAATACGGTTATGGTTGTCGTACGCTGGGTTACTGCTGCCGTATTAGTGTTAAACGCCTTAGTGCGTAGAAATCTAACAACATGGATCTTAACGTGTATGATCCTCGGTATATTCATTGGTTTGGATTTCCCCAATGCTGCGCGAGCTTTACAGCCCTTAAGTCAAGGCTTTATTAAATTGGTAAAGACGATTGTCGGTCCTATTCTATTCGCGACCTTGGTATTTGGTATCGCCGGTCATTCGGATTTGAAACAGGTGGGCCGTATGGCCTGGAAATCGATGTTGTATTTCTTTCTTGCAACAACTTGTGCGATTTTCATCGGCTTAGGTGCGATTAACTTAACACGAGCAGGAGTAGGTATAGATATTGAGCATATGCCTCATGAGGAACTCCCAAAGACCTCAGCGATTAGCGATGCGGATCAAGTCGCACTGGATCATATTGATGAGAGTGCACATTGGTTATTTAAGTTCTCGACTTTCTTTAGAGATACCTTCCCAGAAAATATTGTGAAATCAATCTATGAGAACAAAGTATTGCAAATCGTCGTTTTTGCGGTCATCTTTGGAATCGGGTTGGCCATGGTCGAGGAAAAGAAGCGTAAGCCACTGGTGGACTTTACTGAAAGTCTTTCGGAGGCGATGTTTAAATTTACCAACCTGGTGATGCTCTTTGCTCCGATTGGTGTCGGGGCGGCGATGGCTTATACGGTCGGTCACCTGGGGGTTGATATTCTCAAGAACCTATTCATGCTCTTAGCGACGCTGTACTTAGCATTGATTTTCTTCTTATTATTGGTGCTATTGCCGGTTGCCTTATATCTAAAAATTCCGGTAAAGCAGTTTGTTAACGCTATTAAAGAGCCTGTATCTATCGCGTTTGCAACAACAAGTTCAGATGCCGCACTGCCAAAAGCAATGAGTGCTATGGAGAAGTTCGGTGTACCACGACGTATTGTATCCTTTGTTATTCCAACTGGATATAGCTTTAACTTAGATGGTACTTCACTTTATTTATCATTGGCATCGATCTTTGTTGCGCAGGCAGCTGGGATACACTTATCGTTTGGTCAGCAATTAGCGATTGCTTTCACCTTGATGATTACGTCGAAGGGTGTGGCAGCCGTACCTCGTGCATCTTTAATCGTGCTTATAGCGACGGCCGATCAATTTGGATTGCCGGTATTTGTGATCGCTGCCATTTTGGGTATTGACGAGTTGATGGATATGGCGAGAACGTCGGTTAATGTAATTGGTAACTGTTTGGCGACCGTCGTTGTCGCAAAATGGGAGGGCGAATTTGATGAGGCCGCCCCATTCCGGGTGGACTCGGATGAAGATGGTATAAAAGAAATCGCAGAGGTCATCGAAGAAGGGCCGGAAGGCGAAACAAAAGTATAACAAAATAGAGAGGGGATGTTCATTTGAACATCCCCTTCGTTTTGAATATATGAATTATTAATTGCGCAAATTAAGATATGTAGCCCTTGACATATTGTTTCGTAATTTCATTCTGCGGGTTTAACAAAATATCATCTGTTTTTCCGAACTCGACAATCTCCCCATTGTATAAAAAGAGAATATAGTCGGATACGCGTCTCGCTTGACGTAGAATATGAGTAACCAGCACAATGGTATAGTCTTCTTTAAGCTGCACGAGTAGGTTTTCGATGGTCTGTGTTGATATCGGGTCCAATGCGGAGGTAGATTCGTCACCAAGGATGATTTCAGGCTCTACAGCGAGCCCGCGCGCAAGACATAGGCGTTGTTGCTGCCCGATGGATAAGCGTGTTGCTGAAGCGTCTAAACGATCTTTAACCTCTTCCCATAGTCCGACATTGACTAATTGTTGCTCCACAATCGCACGTAAGGTCTTTTTATCGCGTACGCCATGAATCTTTGGTCCATAGGCTATATTGTCGAAGATCGACATCGGTAAAGGAAATGGTTTTTGCGATAGCAGTCCCATTTTCTTGCGGATATGCGTTACTTCAGCACCTGCAGCATAGATATCCTCATTGTTTACTAAAACCGATCCGCTAACTTCTACATCTTTCTGGTCGTCGAGAAGCCTGTTTAAGGTTTTCAATAAGGTCGTTTTGCCACAACCCGAAGGACCGATAATGGAGGTAATCGAGTTATTGGGGATGTCTAAACTAATATTTTTCAAAATCTGTTTGCCATCAATTGTTACATTCAAATCTTTAATTTGAATCTTAGGCAGTACAATGGAGCTTAGATCTTGTGCTTTTTCTGCTTCGACGCTAGGATATGTGAGCATAGAACGATAATTAAGATAATACTTGTTAAAACTAAGGCGGAGGCATAGGCACGACCTTGAACTTCCGGAATAGGACTACTCAGCTGAAAAAAGATAGCCAAAGGTAACGTTGCTGTGGGTTCATCGATGTATTTAGGCAGGTTGTCACTAAATCCTGTGGTCAGTAAGACACCTGCAACATCACCGATTGCACGACCAAAAGCCAATAGAATCGCTGTAAAGAGTCCGGGTTTAATATATTTTATCATGACACGTGCAGTCTCCCAGCGGGTTGCACCAAGCGATGCCGTAACATGTCTTAGATCTTGAGGAATAGTAGAGATAAGTTCATCTAAGGTTCTGACTACAATGGGAATAGTAAGCAGAGTAATTGTAATAATTCCTCCTAATAGTGAGGCTCTAATACCTAGGAATACCATGATGCTAAAGGCGATTGCACCATAAACAATAGATGGAATCCCGAACAAAACATCGAACAATAACTTAGCGCCGCGCGCTAAGGAAGAGCCTTTCTTGACGTAGATATTCAAGTAAAGTGCAATTGGAATCCCGATTAGGGTGGCTAGCAAGGTCGATGCCGATGCTAGGTATAGCGAACCTAGAATAGCATTGAGAATACCGCCTTCTTTTCCGATGTAGAAACCGCCTTGAGGAACTTTACTAATCATATCCCAGCTCAGGTAGGGTAAGCCCTTATATAAAATGGTGCCGACAATAAAGAATAGCGAGCCGGTGATAATAATTCCCGACAACTGCATCAGTAACTTCGCTATTTTTTCTTGCAATAATCTTGATTTAACACTTCTCATATTAGTATTTTGCCTCCAGTTTGTTTAAGATCAATCGGGATATCAGGTTAAATCCAAAAATGATTACGAATAGTAGTAAAGCGGCGAACATGAGCGCCGAGTCGTATAATGGAATGGACATCATCTCGCCGAAGTTATTTGCGATCAGTGCAGGAATGGGATAGCCTGCGTCGAACATAGATTTTGGGATTTGGGGAATATTTCCGCAGACCATTAAGACAGCCACCGTTTCGCCGAATGCTCTAGATATCGCAAGAACAACGGCAGCAAAGATGCCGGGCTTCGCCTTTTTTAGAATCACATGTTTGATCGTTTCCCAACGGGTAGCACCTAAACTTAAGGATACGGCGCGTAGCTCATGGGGAATTGTATTTAATACTTCCACCATGATGCTTACCATGATCGGAAAGATCATCACCGCCAACACTATTCCGCCTGCGAACACCGAGTAACCGGTGCTGCTGATGCCGAAGATTGGCGCAATATAGGCGCTTAATAAGGGGACAACGAAAAGTACGCCCCAAACACCGTAGAGCACAGGTGGGATTGCCGCGAGCACATTGACTAAAGGTAGCACCATATTACGTAAACGATCAGAAGCGTATTCAACGAGGTAGACCGACGCTAGAATACACAGGGGAACAGCAATAATGAGAGATAAGAGTGTCACCCATAAAGTTCCCAAAATAAAAGATAGAAAGCCGAATTTTCCTTTTAAAGGTGCCCACACACTTTCTGTGAGGATGGAACCAATGGAAAATTCCGACAATAAGGGGATGGCTTTCCAGACTAAACCAACGACAATCAGTACGATGACTAAGCTAGTAATCCCCAATAAGCCCTGCGATAGCCTTTGCGCTATTTTATCTTTTACCAATCTGTTTATCACTGCTACTTAATTTTTGTAGTTGTTCTGCAATTATATTCTTCTCCAAGGGAACATAGCCATTTTCCAAAAGGTAGGCTTGTTGTTTTTCTTCCAGTACAAATGCAATAAATGCTTGCAAGAGTTTGGTCTGTTTATCGTTTCGCACCACAAACATCAACTCACGGGCAGGAGGCGATGGGTACTTCTGTAGTGCTACCGCCGATGTTAGTTGATCGATATCATCGTAAAAGTTCTCATCTGTATCAATTTTACCGTTCGTATTGAGATCTATCGGTAGAGCCGCAATATTCGGACTGGTTTTCTTGGTCTTTAAATCGTAAACATAATTGATGTTGTTAAAGCCTATGGCGAGTTCATTATCCTTAATGGCCTGCGCAAGTCCAGGGTCACCAAAAATGCCAATACCTTTTAAGTCTTCTTGGTTTGCTTTAAAGAACTTAGCCCAGGTTTCTGCCGCACCGGCTGCATCCGAACGGACATAGACTTCTATAGGTTTCTTCACAAAGCGAGGGTCTATATCTGACCATAACTTGTATTTCCCGCCGAGGAAAATCTCTTTAAGCTCATTCTGGGTAAGGCCACGCGCTCGAATTAACTCAAAGTTGGGGTGCGCTGTATTAATGGTTCCAATCACCGCATCGTTCGCTACGAGAATTGGAAATGCTCCTTTCTCTAATTCCTGCGGGTGTAAATCGCGAGATACCAAACCGATATCTACCATATTCGTTAACACATCTGCGATTCCCTTTCCGGCGCCACCAGCCGAAATATTGAAACGTACATCGGGATTTTCTTTTTTGAAATCCTCACTCCACAAGACCGCTAAAGGATAGAGCGCAAAGGCTCCAGAAATCGAAATATTACCGATATATCCGCGCTCTGCATCGTACCCTTCAGGAACCTTTGGCGCACAACTTTGTAAAGAAAGAGCTGCTAAAAGACTGAATAATACGGATTTACCTTGTTTCATGGACTTGTGTTCTGCTTTGTATTTGTAATATTTCTACAAATATATACTAAATCACTAGATATTATATATTATTTATACAGAAAATTTATACATTTGTCCATTGAATCTTAACAATACAATAAAATAAGATCGGGTATATTGAATTATTTATAATATTAATACTGTTGTAACATGCAGAGTTTTCGCACGGAATTAGAGAATCCAGTGGTAGAACAAGAGATCATCGAGCTGGAGAGAAAGATTAGGAGTTATCGGAAAGGGGAGATCCCTGATGAAAAGTTTCGTTCATTAAGATTGGCAAGGGGAGTTTACGGACAGCGTCAGCCTGGAGTTCAGATGGTGCGTATTAAGTTGCCTTTTGGAAAAGTTACCTTTAAACAATTATTGAAAATTGCGGATATCTCTGATGAATATGCGAGTAAAAACCTACATTTAACCACCCGCCAGGATATTCAAATTCACTTTGTCAGCCTCGACAAAACACCTGAATTATGGGCGAAATTAGCAGAGGATGATATTACGTTGCGTGAAGCTTGTGGAAATACCGTCCGGAATGTTACGGCTTCAGCGACGGCGGGAATTGATCCAGACGAGCTATTTGATGTTTCGCCATATGCACAAAAGACGTTTGAATATTTTCTGCGAAATCCTGTTTGTGCTGAAATGGGCCGTAAAATTAAGATGTCTTTCTCTTCAAGTGAGAAGGATTCTGCATTCTCCTATATTCATGACTTTGGCTTTATTCCTAAAGTAAAAATCATTGATAACGTTGAGCAGCGTGGTTTCAAAGTGATGTTGGGTGGTGGACTGGGTGCTCAACCAATTCTTGCATACGAAATCTTTGATTTTTTGCCTGAGGAAGACTTTATACCGTACATCGAAGCAACACTTCGCGTATTCGATCGCCACGGTGAACGAAACAACCGGAATAAGGCTCGCTTCAAATATTTGATTCAAAAGCTTGGTTTAGAATCTGTACTCGCATTAATCGAAGAAGAGAAGACTGCGATTAAAAGTAAAAAGCTGATCGTTGATCGTAATTTGATTCAACAACCGGCAGCGCCGACTGCGGATGTGCTTCCTGAAGAACCTATAAACGCTGTTGCTTTTGAAATATGGAAACAGACGAATGTCTTTGAACAAAAGCAAACTGGCTTCTACGGGGTTTACGCGAATATCCAAACAGGGGATATCTCAACTGAAAAAGCAAGAGTCTTAGTTGATGGCCTGCGTGGTCATGTTGCAGATGATATTCGGATAACACAAGATCAGAATCTACTTTTCAAATACGTGAGAGCAGAATCGCTTGCTCATGTTTACAATCTTTTAGATTCCCTAGGATTTTCGAAGCCCGGTCATAACAGTACAGCAGATATTACCACCTGTCCAGGTACGGACACCTGTAACCTTGGTATTTCCAACTCGACGGAAATGGCGAGAGTATTGGAAAACTATATCCATGAATTCCATACCGATTTTGTGTTTGAACAGGAATTGAAGATTAAGATATCAGGATGTATGAATTCTTGTGGCCAGCATGGTTTGGCACATATAGGATTCCATGGTAGTTCTGTTAAGTCAGGGGGAGCAGTTATCCCAGCAGCACAAGTCATGTTAGCCGGCGGAACCATCGGTGATGGTAAGGGTCGGGTGGCTGAGCGCGTGATCAAAGTTCCTACAAAACGCGTATTACAAGTCGTGGACATTCTTCTGACCGATTTTAAAGCCAATAAGACGGCAGATCAAAACTTCCACGACTATTATGATCAACAAACAAAGGACTATTTCTATCGCTTATTAAAGCCGCTTGCGGATTTAACGACACTAACTGCCGATGAACATATCGATTGGGGGCATGAGGAAACCTTTGCAACTGCGATTGGTGTGGGAGAATGTGCTGGTGTTGTAATTGATCTGGTAGCGACTTTATTATTGGAAGCCGAAGAGAAGTTGGACTTAGCGCGTTTAGCCTTGGAAAGCGGTCAATATGCGGACGCTATCTACCATTCCTACAGCTCATTTGTATGGACTGCAAAAGCGCTATTGCTGGATAAGGGCATTAATTCATCGACGCAATCAGGCGTGATTCAGGAATTTGATAAGCATTATGTGAGTGAAGGATTATTTACGTTCCCAACAAGCTTTGCCGATCGGGTGCTGCAAATCAATAAATATGAACCGTCGAAGGAATTCGCTGAGACTTTTTTACTCCAAGCGACTGCATTTAGTTTAGAAGGTGCTGAACGTCGTGAAGAATTAAAATCGGTAAATCAATAATTAGGGAGGGGAAACAAGAATGAAAGAAATTAGACCGAAAGTGACGTTAGTTGGTGCAGGACCTGGAGATCCTGACCTTATCACACTGAAAGGAATTAAAGCCATTGAAGCGGCAGACGTTATTTTATACGATGCGCTAGTTAACGAAAGTTTACTGGACTATGCTAGCGAAGATTGCACAAAGATATATGTCGGAAAGCGTGCCGAACGCTTGTCGACTTCACAAGATCATATTAATCAGCTGTTGGTTGATTATGCCTTAACACATGGTCATGTGGTACGATTAAAAGGAGGAGATCCCTTTGTTTTTGGACGCGGTGGCGAAGAGTTAGACTTCGTTAGACAATTTGATATACCTACCGCCGTTGTGCCTGGGATTTCGTCGTCGGTAGGTTTAACAGGCTTGCAACAGATTCCGTTAACATACCGCGGTATCTCGGAGTCCTTTTGGGTGATTACCGGCTCTACGAGCGATGGAAATTTATCAAATGACTTGTATAAAGCTGTTGAAACGAATGCGACTGTCGTCGTATTAATGGGCTTCTCGAAGCTTCGTGAAATTGTTGCGCTCTATCAATCGCATGGAAAGTCTGCCTTGCCAATAGCCTTGATTCAGAATGGTTCATTACCAAACGAGCGGGTGGTATTAGGTCGTATTGATAATATTATCCAAGAGGCCGAGCGTAGTTTGGTTGGAGTGCCAGCAATTATTGTACTAGGTGAAGTCGTTGCGAAGCATCTCGAATTTGAAGCGGTTAAAAAAGAAGTTGCTACGTTAAATACTGCATACTAAGCATGAATACTTTATTCCCGATATACGTCAAACTTGACCAGATCAACACCTTGTTGATTGGCGGGGGAGCTGTTGGTTTGGAAAAGTTGCAAGCCATGCTAAATAACTCACCAGATGCGAATATTAAGATTATTGCGCGTGAGGTGTCTGCTGCTATTACAGCACTTGTAGAGTCAAATTCACGATTATCGCTGGAAGTCAGAAGTTTTCAGGAATCCGACTTAACGGGCGTTGATTTACTGATTATGGCAACCAATAACCCGGCGTTTAATGAAGAAGTACAACAATTGGCTAAAGCACGTCATATCTTGATGAATATCGCTGATAAGCCCGCTTTATGTGATTTTTATTTAGGATCCGTGGTGCAGAAAGGAAATCTAAAAATTGGGATTTCTACCAATGGGAAGTCGCCAACTATTGCGAAGCGCCTAAAAGAGTTTTTTAACGATCTATTGCCGGAGGAGATTGATGAAACATTAAACCTCATGGCCAATTATCGAAATGGTTTGAAAGGAGATTTCCAACAAAAGATTAGCACATTAAACGCACATACCGAATTATTAGTGAAAGGGGGAATACATGATCGAGCAAATTAAAAGAGATCTAGCCGGCTTAGACGCCAAATCGATCTTAGCTTACGTTGAAGCACATTTTGGATCAGATGCCGTCTTTTCCACTTCCTTTGGGATCGAAGACCAGGCCATTACGCATATTTTGGCGGATATCCAGTCGACTGCACATATCTTCACACTGGATACGGGACGCTTATTTCCAGAAACTTATTATGTGTGGAATCGAACATTAGATATCTACAAGTTACCGATAAAGGCTTACTACCCCCAAACTGTCGCGGTAGAGCAGATGATCAGCACCAAAGGACCGTCTAGCTTCTATGAGTCCATAGAAAATCGCAAAGAATGCTGTTATATCCGTAAGATAGAACCCTTGAAGCGCGCGATTAAAGGATATAAAATTTGGATTACCGGTATTCGTGCCGAGCAATCTGAAAACCGCGATCATATGGAGTTTGTTGAATGGGATGATACAAATCAGATTATTAAGATTCATCCATTATTTCATTGGAGTCTGGAAGAATTAGAGGCTTTTTTAAAGCAGCATTTTGTGCCTTACAATCCTTTACATGATAAGGGGTTCCCAAGCATTGGTTGTCAACCCTGCACCCGAGCAATTGCGGCAGGAGAAGATTTCCGCGCTGGCCGTTGGTGGTGGGAAGATAAGAGCAAGAAGGAGTGTGGGTTACATGTTACAAGTAAATAATAGATTAACAAATGGATTACTTAGATCATTTAGAGGCAGAGGCCATTTATATATTAAGAGAAGTCGCTGGACAGTTTGAAAAACCGGCTTTATTATTCTCAGGGGGTAAGGATTCAATTACCCTAGTTCACTTAGCAAAGAAAGCATTTAGACCGGGAAAATTTCCATTTCCACTGGTACATATCGACACGGGACATAACTTTCCGGAAACCATTGAATTTAGAGATTGGTTGGTAGAACAAATCGGAGAGAAGCTTATTGTTGGCTATGTGCAGGATAGTATCGATGCGGGTAAAGTCGTCGAACAACGTGGTAAAAATGCAAGTAGAAATGCGCTTCAAACTGTGACCTTATTGGATACGATTGAGAAAAATGGATTTGATGCTTGTATTGGGGGCGCCCGTCGTGACGAAGAAAAAGCGAGAGCGAAAGAACGTATCTTCTCCGTGCGCGATGAGTTTGGTCAATGGGATCCAAAACGTCAGCGTCCTGAATTATGGAATATCTTCAATGGTAAGATTCAACGAGGAGAGAATGTTCGTGTGTTCCCAATCTCCAACTGGACAGAATTAGATGTATGGAATTATATTAAGCGTGAGAATATTGCCTTGCCATCGATCTATTTCAGCCATGAACGGGATGTGGTTTTTAGAAATGGACAGTGGATGGCAGCAGACCCTGTATTACAGATTGACGACCAAGATGTTGTTGAACATAAATCAGTGAGATTTAGAACAGTAGGTGACATGACGTGTACGGCTGCAGTAGATTCAATCGCAGTTGAATTAGATGATATTATTGCTGAGATTAAAGCATCGACAGTTAGCGAACGTGGTGCTCGTCTTGATGACAAAGTATCCGAAGCAGCAATGGAGGAGCGCAAGAAACAGGGCTATTTTTAATCTATTAATTCAAGAAATTCACATGAACATTATAAAATTTATCACAGCAGGATCTGTAGACGACGGTAAGAGTACATTAATCGGTCGTTTATTATATGATACGAATTCTATCTTGGATGATCAGCTTGAGGCTATACAGAAAGCGAATCGTAAGAATGACGATGGTACGGTTGATTTAGCCATTCTAACCGATGGATTGAAAGCAGAACGCGAACAAGGAATTACTATTGACGTTGCTTATAAATATTTTCAAACTGAGAAACGTAAGTTTATTATCGCTGATGCCCCTGGGCATATTCAGTATACCCGCAATATGGTGACTGGAGCAAGCAATTCGGATCTCATTATTATCTTAATCGACGCTCGTAAAGGCGTTATTGAACAAACGAAAAGACACTCATTCTTAGCTAAATTACTAGGATTGAAGAAGGTACTTGTATGTGTCAATAAGATGGATATGATGGATTATGAACTTGCGGTTTATGAAAATATTAAGAGTGAATACCTACAGTTAGCCGATAAGCTGAAGCTGGAAGGCGTGGATTTTCTACCCGTATCCGCCTTGAAAGGTGATAATATCGTAAATCGCTCCACGCGTATGGACTGGTATACAGGACCTTCATTATTAGAATACCTCGAAGAAGTCAACATTGAAACGAATACCAACAAAGGATGGCGCTTCCCCGTACAGTGGGTCGTTAGACCACAAAGCGCAGACTTGCATGACTACCGAGGCTATGCCGGTCGAGTATTAGGCGAGGGTTTGAGAGCAGGGGAAGAGGTTATTGTTTTACCTAGTGGAACACGATCTAGAGTTTCGTCTATTGAGTTCAATGAACAAAGCTTAGAAAGTGCACAAGCTGGCGCCTCAGTTATTATCCATTTAACAGATGACGTGGATATTTCACGTGGCGATATTATTGTAAGCGCTTCGCACCCTGCATTAACAGATCGGAATTTAGAGGCTAACATCTCTTGGTTTGAAAATAAAGAACTGGATACCAATCAAGTTTATTTACTACAAACGCATTCAAGAGTGACGAAGATTAAAATCCCTGAGATTCTTTACAAATACGATGTACATACGCAGGACCCAATATACAATGAACCAATTCGTTTAAATGATATTGGACGTGTTCAGATACGATCGGCTGAAGAAATCGTATTTGACAGGCAAGAAGATTTCCCAGAAAACGCACGAGCAATTATTATTGATCCTAGAACCAACATCACCGTAGCTGCAGCGATTATACAATCTGCCTAAATAGAACTAAGACCGCATTGGTATTCTGTTGGAACCCAAGGCGGCTGATTGTAATTCTATTACTGTTTTATCGTAAGCATATTGTTAAATTTGCGTCAGTAGCATTTCAAATTATTGCTGTCAAATTTTTGGCAGCAATAATCTTAGAAATAAGACAATTATTTGATGTTTTGAGTGGTTGTAGATGTTGTATCATAACGATAGTATACACTCCAAAAACGGCATGAATTGCAGGATTAAATACTTCAGAATAGCTAAATTCTAAGATCTCAATGCATCATATCTGTGAGATAATCTTCTCAGCCTAGTTTGCAGCAATGGACGATTCCTCCCAAGAATAAATCCATACTTATCTAGTTTACCTCTTCTTACGATATCGTAATTTAACTTCAAGATTAAAAATATATCAGCATAATTTCATATCTTAATGTCGATATATTTATTATTCAAGCGTATTCCCCAATACAGCAAAATTATGATTCGAATTAAAACCGTTTTCCTTTTATGTTTATTTCCCATATTAATTTTATGCACATGTTCTTCAGGATCAAATGAGCGGAGTGAGAATCCTAAAATCGTTGCGGGCACTTCCAAACTAACAGGTAAAATCATTAACGTGAACGAACTGGATAAGGATAGTATCATAATCAATCTTAAGGTTCTATGCCCAATAACTGGTGAGATTATGCACTTTGAAACCTTAGCCGACAGTACAGGATATTTCTATTTTGATTTCGATTTGGAAACAGATAGAGCAATAGTATACTTGAATTCGAATGTTGTTCCTGATAAAATTCTTATGGTTAAAGCAATTAATGGAACAACCAGCCATGTAGAGTTTAGCTATATCGATTCGGAAATTAAAAGTATCTCTGTACAGCCAGAGATGAATAAAGCAGATATGAACTTAAGCCATCGCTTGTTAGTTATGATGACGGATTACCGGGCTGATAGATCTTATAAATCATTTTATAATCAAAGTCCGGAGGAATTTTTAAAGTTAGGAAAGCGTGTTTTGTCGGAACGTACCGAACTATTTTTGGAAAAGGAAACTGCACTTTCCGAGGAATTTCGACGATTACTTAGAAAAGAGCTATCTCTTTTTATTTACAGCACCCATGTGTTCGATTATGAGGAGGCGATGAAACTAAATTACAGAAATGCAACAAGAAAGGATGATGTGGAGGGCGTCGTTTTCCATAAGATTGATCGTAGCTACTATCGATTTCTGAAAGACTTTGACCTTAATGATCCGCAATACTTGCAAGCCTTCGGCTTTCCAGAGTTTCAGGGTGCCATCCTTAATAACGAGTTGCTTGCGATCCCAAAGATTGAAGAGCAAGATATTCCCACATGGATGAAAGCTGTAAAAGTTATTTTGGCCGATGCTCTGGGCTTTGATCATGGTCCTTACTATGATGTGCTTGCCGCTAATGCTTATGGCCGGCAACTTAATGAAGAACATATGCCACTCAGTGAGACACAAAAACGGAATATTAGTCAGTATTGGAAAGAAGGGGAGATCGCTAAAATTCTATTGCGTAAAAACAAAGCTGTTGAAGAAGCAATAAAGGTTAAGTCGCCGACGGTATTTAATGATATCAGTTCAGTTAGCGAAGAGCAGGTTATGGAAACCATTCTAGCGAAGTATAAGGGTAAAGTTGTATTGGTAGATTTTTGGGCAACCTGGTGCTCACCATGCTTGGTAGGTATTAAACAATTCGAAAGTACAAAAGCTGATTATCACGATAAAGATGTTGTTTTTGTCTACCTAACGAATGGCTCTTCTCCAAAAGAGCTGTGGAATGAAAAGATAAAAGCTATTGATGGTGAACATTATTATTTGTCTGAAGAGCAGTGGATGTATGTTATGAATCAGTTTGGATTTGAAGCGATACCTTCCTATCTTTTGTATAATAAAAATAGCGTTCTAACTAATAAATTCACTAGTTTTCCGGGAATCATCCAACTCAAGGACATGATTGATAGGGAAATAATGTAGAGAACAATTGCCATGTAAATTTTTGTCGACAAAAAATGAAGTGCAACTATTATTGTTCGAATTTTCTTAATAATTACTCTTAACATTGAAAATTAAATTTTGATAGTAGCCACTATTAGTCTAAATGTATTGGATATATGTTTTTGTGGGAGAAATGTATGCCTATTCTACTAGTTCTATAGGGATTTCGGTAAATGTATGTGCGAATGCTTATCTGTTAGGTATGCAACCAATTTAAGTTAATTCCGACATTCTATCAATTACAAACTAAATTATTTAATCTATGAAAGAACCTTGATTGACTGCACTCGAGTCTTTTCACTAGCCTTTTATTTGTAGTGAATTGACCTCATCCATCCAACGAAGTTGGATAAAAACATCACACCAATACTGCAATCATAGTAACTAAATTTTATCCCATGAAAATTAATAGTTTATTCTATTGCATTTTGCGTATTTGTGTAACGGCACTGATAATTATCAGCTTTGCAGTTCCTGCACACGCTAACAACCATTCCAAACAAACATTTCAAAAACAATTTGCCGACATTCGAGGACGGATAGTCGGTGAAGATGGACGCCCTTTAGCTGGCGCAACCGTATTTATTAAAGGTAGAAAAGGTGCCATTACCACCGGGGCTGACGGAGAATTCATTTTAAAACAACTTGAAGGTGAAGTAACGATTATCGTTTCGTACTTGGGTTACCAGCAGCGCGAAATAAAAGTCAGCGATAAATCGAAGGATCTTCTTATCAAGATGGAGTTAAATAGCAACACAATGGAAGATGTTGTCGTGACGGGGATCTTCGAGCGTAAAAAGGAAGCTTTCTCCGGTGCTACCAAAACCATCAATGCAGAACAAATAAAGGAAATCGGTAATAAAAACGTCCTTCAAGCGCTAAAAAGTCTAGACCCCTCGCTAACGTTTGTAGATAATAACCAATTTGGATCAGACCCAAATAGTTTAGCACGTATTGAGCTACGCGGAAAGACTAGTATTTCGGACAATACCAACTTGGGTACTTTCCGGGATCAGTTAGGTGTAGATCCAAATATGCCTTTAATCATTTTGGATGGTTTTGAATCTTCACTTAGACAGATTACCGACTTAGATATCAACCGGATTGCGAGTGTAACTATTTTGAAGGATGCTTCTTCTACAGCATTATATGGCGCTAAGTCGGCTAATGGGGTTATAGTCGTCGAGACTGTTAAACCGAAGCAAGGGCAAGTTATGGTAAGCTATAACGCTGACGTCAATTTTAACATTGCGGATCTAAGTGATTTCAATATGATGAACTCCGAAGAAAAGCTGGAATTCGAAAGACTCGCCGGTCGCTTTGAATCGCCTTGGACTTGGCATGCTCATGCTTTAACGCAATTCTATAATGAACGATTAACCGAGGTCAAAAAAGGCGTGAATACCTATTGGCTTAATGAGCCGATTGAAAAGGTAGCCGTTGAAAACAGACATTCCATACAAGTTTCTGGAGGAACTCCGGAAATTCAATACAGCATTGGTGGAAATTACCAGGATATCAATGGCGTCATGAAAGGATCGGGTCGTAATAACTGGGGAGCGAATGTGGACTTAAGCTACAGAAAGAATCGGCTAAATATCACCAATAGAGTTTTCGCCAGTGGATATCGCTCCGATGAAAGTCCCTATGGTAGCTTCTCGCAGTTTACTCGCGCAAATCCATATTACCGCAAAGATCGATTAAACCAACCTTTTCTGGAAAGGGCAGTGACCGGTTTCAATGAGTTTCATAATGTCCCTAATCCAATGTATAATGCCATGTTGAATTCTTACGACTACGGCAACGGGCTGACCATCAGTAATAATCTAGGTTTCAATTATGACTTGAACCCTAGTTTAAGGTTATCTGGTGGATTGCAGTTATCTAAGGGTTCCAACAGTAATGTTTCTTTTCTTTCTCCATTGAATACCTATTTCGAAAAAACAGAACAACTCTTGAAAGGGTCATATACAAATTCAAGTGGTGAATTCTTTAGATATGCTGGAAACTTGGCAGCAACATATAGCAAGCGCATTCAAGAGCGCCATGTCGTCACAGGAAACTTTCGTGCTGATATCAGTCAAGATAAGCAGTCTAGCAGGACATTCACGGCGGTTGGATTTCCAGAAGGTGTAGAAGGGAATCCTGCTTTTTCTTACACTTACGAGCCCAACGCGAAACCCTACATTTTTGAGCCACCACTGATTCGTCGCTTATCGGCATTAGCCAGCTTCTCGTACGTATACGATAACCGGTATTTTATCGATGGAACATATCGCCTAGACGGATCGACCGCCTTCGGTACAGAAAATAAATATTCCCCATTTTGGGCTGTAGGTGCAGGATGGTCATTACATAATGAAGGTTTTATCAAGAATAATACGGATAAGATCAACAGCCTTATCTTACGCGCTAATATTGGGACTTCGGGGAATCAAAGTTTTGGCAGTTTCTTGTCGGCAAACGTATACAATCTGTCTCCCTATAGTAACTATTTTGGAATAGGGTTTATACAGAATCAGATAGGGAATCCAATGCTAGAATGGCAGAAAACCTTTCAATCCAGTTTAGGATTGGAGCTTGTTATGTTTGAAAACAGACTCTCGTCACGTATTAACTTGTATAGAAAGGTAACAGATCCTTTAATCGTTGCAGTTGACTTACCTTCCTCTAATGGAACAGCTTCCTACCCAATGAATTTAGGATCCTTAGCGATCAATGGTATGGAAGTAGAACTTGGCTTTTCGCCAATCGTCAATAAAGCCCGCAGAATTGTATGGAACGTTGGCCTGACGGGTTCCTTATTAAAAGGCAAGTATGGTGAATTTGGGTCGATCATCAATACACTAAACGACGAACAGATCTCCAGTCGTTCGATTCAACGTTACGAAGAAGGTCGGAGTCCAGACGATCTATGGGCTTACAAGTCGTTAGGAATTGACCCTTCAAACGGTAAAGAGGTGTTCTTGACTGCTGCCGATTCCTATACTTATGACTACTTCGAAGCAAACTACAGAGTGGTGGGTAATGCACGACCAATGGTTGAAGGAGTCCTATCGAATAACCTAAGACTTAAGAACTTTACGTTGAACGCATCTATACGTTATAATCTAGGCTCGTCTAGATTTAACAATGCTTTATATACCAAAGTTGAAGGGATTAGCCTTCAGGAATTAGATTATAATCAGGATAAGCGAGCATTAGAAAAACGCTGGAAACAACCTGGTGACATTGCTCAATTTAAAGATATTTTGGACCAAGGCTATACTCCGATATCCTCGCGCTTCATACAAAAGGAAAATATTATTACCGGCGAGTCTATATCGCTTGGCTATGAATTTAATAGGGGAGATCATCCTTGGCTTCAACGGGCACGCTTGAATACCTTGCGTATGAATGCTTATATGAATGATATTTTCAGACTGAGTAATATCTTAAATGAACGTGGAGTTGACTATCCATTCGCGAGATCGGTTTCTTTCTCGTTAAGGGCATCCTTTTAACACTAATCCTGAATATAATGAAACGATATATTATAAGCCTCATCATCTTCGTGGGCAGCATATGCATCCTATCCTGTGATAAATATTTGGATGTAAAACCTAAAGACCAGTTTTTAGAAGAAGATATTTACGCACATGCAAATACCATACATGGAGCTCTCAATGGAATTTATTTGAAGTTGGGGGAATCCAGTCTATACGGTTCAAATATGTCGATGACAAAGCTCGATATCCTCGCGCAATACTATCGAAATAATAAAACGACTAACCAAATCGCGAAGTATCTTTATAACGACTCCGATGTACAAAAATCCTTTGATGCTATGTGGAGTGGTAGCTATGCGAGCATTATGAACATTAACAGCTTTATGAAGGGCCTTAGAGGTTCATCGGTGGAGCTGGGCGAGGGGCAAAAGGATATCCTACTTGGGGAATCTTATGGCCTGCGCGCCTATCTACATTTCGATATGTTACGCCTCTTTGGACCGCTCTATAAGTCAAATTCTTCGGCTGAGTCAATACCCTATCTAAGGGAGGCAACCGCTCAAATTCAACCATTAAAGACAGCAAAGGAGATTGGTGTAGAAATTCTAGCAGATATTGACTCATGTATTACGCTATTAGAAAATGATCCAGTGAAGAAAAATGGACCTGACTACGCATTGGGAAATTTGACGGCTGAAAATCAATTCAAACTTCGAAATCGTAGAATGAATTATTATGCTGCTAAGTCGTTGAAGGCGCGCGTGTTACTCTATGTCGGAAATACATCCGAAGCATTCAAAGTCGCTACTTCTTTAATCGCCGATTCGAAGACCTGGTTTAATTGGTCGCCTGCAGCCTTATCAATGCCGGGAATACAGAACCCTGATCGCGTATTCTCTTCAGAAGTGCTTTTTGGGCTTGACAACTACGGGATGTATGATGTTTACTTGAAAAACTTTGATCCTTCGATCATCGACAATGAAATCCTGGCGCCTCCAATGGCTCGCTTGAATGCGATTTACGAAAACAATGAAAGCGATTATCGATATCGCGTAAATTGGATATCCGGAGCCTCAGGCGGTAAAGAGTATCGAGTTTTCGGAAAGTACAAGGATATTATTGATAAAACAGCATTCTTTCGTAAGTATCAACCCATGCTACGTATATCGGAGCTTTACCTTATTGCTGCGGAATGTGCCGAAACCGAAGATGTCGCATTGAAATATTTAAATAGCTTACGCGAAAATAGAGGGCTTGCTGTCATCCGCAGTTTCGGGAATAAATCGGAAGAATTGATGAAAGAATACCGGAAAGAATTTTGGGGAGAAGGACAAATGTTCTATTTCTTCAAACGGACGGAGCGCGAAACGATACAATCGGGACACGATGGAAGCATAATTAAAATGGGCACGGAGAAATATCAAGTCCCGCTACCTCTATCTGAAATTTCAATTAGAAAATCTAAATAAGTATATCGATGAAAAAGTATTTGATTTTAGTGGCTACAGTGTTCATACTCTTTTCATGTAAGAAAACTGAGCTCATAACCTATGAAGGCGAGAATGTTATTTTATTTGGGGTTGACGAAGATTTAAAGACTTCTAAAGGCGTCGATTCATTGATGTTGAACTTCACCAAGTTAGATGATACCATTGGGTTCATGACCTTTAAAATACCGGTATTTCGAATGGGTATACCGCAAAATAGCGAAGTTAGTTATAATATCCACGTAAATAAGCAATTGAGCAATGCCGTTCAAGGACAGGATTTCTTTATTGCCGATCATTCTTCGTTTAAAGCCAATCTATCGACAGATTCTGTTGAGTTGAAAATCGTACGCTCAAAGAATTTAGCAACTGGCACCAAGAAGATAGTGTTGGAATTAGACTCCTCCTCAAAAATAAATAAGCAGTATCCATTAGTCAATAGCAATACACTTTCAAACAGACTGATTATTTATATGACAGACTATATTGATCCGCCAGAGAAATGGAGCACGCTGTACTTCGGTAAGTTCTCTGCCAAGAAAATTCGTCTAATGGTTAAACTAGACAATGATTGGCCGTTTGAAGATGTATATGACTTCGCCTATTATTATCCAGATTATTTCGGAGAGATTCTATATAACTATCTAAAAAAACAAAAGGATGCTGGTACGCCAGTTTTAGAAGCAGACGGTACTCCTATGGATTGGGGAGCATTCTTTAATTAATATGTACACAATGAAAACGAATATAAATCGAACACTAATTGTGGCCTTAGGGCCTTTCATAGGGCTATTTGTGATCCTAGGATGCGTCAAAGATTTAGGTAATTATGATTATAAGGATGAATTGAATACCGCTGTTGTCAGCAATCTTGATTCCTTATACTTAATTGAGAAACATAAAACATTGACCATAACGCCGAAGCTTTCCTTTACACAGGATCCTGTTGGCAATATGGATGACTATAAATTAGAATGGATGAGCCTTGGAAGAAAAGGTTTCTTACCAAGTCCAGAAGTCTTTGCAGAGGGACCGACGCTAAACTTCAAGGTTGGCGACGAGGCTTTAGGAGGTCGACTTTTTGCACTAAGAGTCACCGATAAAAAGACAGGAGTATTTAAAGACTTTCCTTTTACGATTTTAGTTTCTTCACCTTTCTATGAAGGTTGGTTGATTCTTTCGGAGATTGAAGGAAATAGCAGTCGATTAGATATGATGAGCTATAATCCATTGACTAAGAAATTTACATTTATCAATGATGTTCTCAAAGCGGCTAATTCTGCACTGCAATTGTCGGGAAAGCCATCGTTTATTAAGTACTTTTATATTAGTAGCGATGCTGTACCAATAACGAATGGATCACATGATGCAATTGTTGTCGGCACTTCTACTTTAGCGACCTATCTAGGAGCGGACACTTTAAATCTCGGCAGTAGATACGACCTTCGATATCAATATGCCGATGGTGTAAACCATGCTGTGGGACCTGATGCTAAGATGGGTGATGCAAACAGATACTCCTTGTGGATCTATTCCAATGGCAATGTGTCAAACTTTGAGACTTCTAGGTTGGGTGGAAAATATGATATACTGAATAAGCGTGTGGTAGACGGAAAGACCGTGATGTTTAAGCCGTCACCTTTCGTTTCTCACGGAATTTCAAAAGATCTGATCCTATTTGATGAGGATGCTTCCGAATTCTTATGGTATACGGGTTTCTATAATCCATGTTTAAAACTGGATAACGGTACAGTATTTAATAATAAAATTGATAAGGACTTGCTCTTTATGCGACGTGTGTCCTACGATGGTGGCAATACCTTCGCGATTTTAAAGGATAAAGGGAAATCAAATATTCACCTCGCCAGGTTTACACCACGCGAACAGATTTCTATAAAAGAGCTCACTGGAACCTTGATGGATAAAGCTGATATGTTTGAAATTAGTAACGAACATGGTGCAATATTTTATACGGTTGGCAGTAAACTATATCAATATGATATTGGCCTAAGTCAAAATAAATTAATGGCCGACTATGGTAGCAAGAAGATCAGCTATATCAAGTTTAATGAGTTTCCAGATTTGTTTAAATCAACAGAATATACAGAACTCATGAGGAAGCTTATCGTCTGTACTTATGATGAAAACAATTTGCAGTCATCTGGGGAGATGATATTCTATACCGTGCCTCCAGCTGGCGGACAAATAACAAAAGATTTTGCCTATACAGGCTTTGGTAAAATTAAAGACTTTACCTATCGCGTTAGGTAACATAATCCAATAACTCCCCCAATCTGCGAAATACCTTTGGGGGAGTTTTTTTTAATAAGGGAAAAGTAACGCCCTTGGGGTCGAGCCCTCACGGTCGCGAAAAAAAAAAGCCTTTCACGTAGTGAAAGACTTTTTTTTAAGCGGAGAGTGAGGGATTCGAACCCCCGGACCTGTTAC
>JBEBRI010000002.1:0-60214 GCA_040394915.1 Sphingobacterium sp. | reverse complement strand
GAATGAAAGATGTGGGTGTAAGATATTCCTCTTGATTGTCAAGCATCGACGCTAAGAACTTCTCAGAGTCTTGTAAACAACCTAAGCCTGTACCAGTGATAATAGCATCCAAGTTATCAATCTTAGCCTCTTGAATCGCTTGGTTTGCTGCATATATCCCCATCTTTACGCCTGATGCCATCCTGCGTAGCATCCCCGCGGAGATAATCTCTTTATAAGAAGGATGAGTTGCTTCATTATAGGTGTTTATCGCAACAGGGCTATCGTTAAAAAGATTAAACGTGAGCGCCTGAATCCCTACTGAACCAATCCCGTTAATATAACAACGTTCCATCTGCTTTTGAAAATATTAAAGTGGAACAATTACCGCCAAAACCAAAGGAATTGGACAATACATGATTTACTTCTTTTTGAACAAGCGCTGTGTTCGGTACAAGATCGAACTCTTCCATCTTAGTTTCAAAATTAAGGGTAGGGAAGATCAGATTCGATTGCAAGGACAGTATACTATAGACGGCTTCAATAGCCCCCGCAGCGGCTAAAGTATGTCCAGTATAAGATTTTGTTGAACTAAAAACGGGAACCGGTGAAAATGCGCGTAGTAAAGCTCGACCTTCGGAAAGATCGTTGTTGCCAGTAGCGGTGCCATGCACATTGATGTAATCGATCGCCTGGGGGTGAAGTCGAGCCTTCCCAATAGCCTTTTGGATGGCCAAATATGCACCTTCTCCATTGTCAGACGATGCTGTCTGATGGAAGGCATCATTGGCATTCCCATAGCCACTTAAGCAAGCCAAAACAGTTTTATTATGCTTTTCAACCTGATCTTTTGACTCCAGCACGAGATAGGCGGCCGCTTCTCCTAGATTTAACCCATTTCGATGCTGATCGAAAGGCTTATTGTCTTTTTCAGAGAGTATCATCAGACTATTAAAGCCGTTAATCGTAAATTTACTCAAGGCATCTGTCCCGCCCACAATGACGCGGTCCAGTTTTCCACGCTCAATGAGTGAAGAGCCAAGCATGATGGCATTTGCTGCCGAGGAGCAGGCAGTAGAGATTGTGCTGACCATGCCACGAACACCTAAATAATTAGCAATCTTATTGGTGCTATCACCAGCATGGTGACTGTTAATATACTTACGCAGCGCAGGTTCTCCCGAAAATCGATTAAAGTATTTCTCGGTACTGTCCATACCAGCAACGCTTGTTGCTGAAATAAATCCAGTCCGAGCAGATTGAATATCCCTTATCCCTGCTTGTAGCAAAGCTTGTTTTGCTGCGAATGCGCCAAGGAGGCTGCCTCTCGTAAAGCTGTGCTCAGTTGGGAGCTGCAAAAGCTCCTGAAAGGAAGTGTTGCTAAGTTTAATCTCGCCAACACGCAGATGTCCTGCATGTTTAGAGGCCATATGTTCTAAATTAGAGATGCCCGTTTTCCGATTGACTAATGAATGGAAGTTTTCTTCCACGGATAGGCCAATCGAAGAAACAATACCCATCCCAGTTATGGCGACACCTCTCTGCATCAATATGCTATTTACTGCGATTTTTCTCTACGTAATCCGCCAAGGTATTGATTGACTTAAAGATCTCCTTGCCCTCTTTTGGATCAGAGAGTTTGATGCCATATTCTTTATCTAATAAGACGATCAATTCTAAGGCATCAATGGAATCTAAGCCCAATCCATCGCCAAATAAGGCGTCCTCATCTTGAATATCAGTCACTTGAATATCTTCTAAATTCAAAACCTCAATTATCTGTTGCTTTAATAGATCCTTTAATTCTGACATTTTTATTTATTTATAATCTGCTCTATATTGTTAATTTGATGTGCTATGTTACCTTGCTTTTCCACTAGATAAAACTGCGCAACATAATCATCTTTTAGCATCCTTAGCCAACCACAGAGTACTTTTTTTGCCTTTCCTGATTTAATTAAGAAATCGCTATATGCGTGAATGTACGTGGTTTGATATGCGTCGGCGAGTAAAAACATACTCTCTGTTTTCAATTGATGTCTTATGCTGACCTCACCGATACAAATATTTGGAAGCGTATACACAAAGGTTGCGGGGCTAGGGTAGAAGTCGTCTTCATCCTGAATATGCCCCTGATGTTGGATATCGGTATCTAAACTTCCCTCCTTATTGGAAAATATTAATGCAATATCTTCCTCATTCTGATCTTTAAGAACGATTTCTGATGCTAGAAAGGCTAATTTACATAAATTATCCATCTTGTAAAACTTCGGATAATTTATCCCCAAATGCTGATAAAGCTCTTTTGCGAAATCTTTAAATGCGCTGGTTTGCCCCCTGAAGTAGGGATTCCCATTTACTGAAACAGTAGCTTGGCGGATTACGATGGAATTGCTTATGAAATGCATCTAATTAACCTTTCATTAATACTAAAGCCGTATTCGTTCCACCAAAACCTGAGGCGGTTTTGAGTGCGGTCCGTATAGGAGCCTGCATGTTGTTAACTAACACGTTGATGTATTCTGAGGTGCCGAGGCTTTCAAATCCTTTACTGGCAAGCAGCGTATCCTGACGCAAGCAGGTTGCCATCAATATACATTCCAGTAAACCAGAAGCAGCTAGTGTATGCCCATAGTTGCCTTTATAACTGGAGAGTGGGGTATTGCTTAACCCTGCTCGGTTGAAGGCAATAGCTTCCATTTCATCGTTGTAAAGTGTTGCAGTGCCATGGCCGACGATATAATCTATTTGATCGGCCGAAATAGCTGCTTCTTGCATTGCTTTCTGAATACTTAAGAATAGTCCTTCTCCAGTCCGAGAAGGTCCTGAAATATGGTTCGCATCATTGATACTCGAATCAGCGGCAATTTGAATACTATCGCTATTTTTCTCTGTTGAAATATAACAAGCGGTGGCCGCTTCACCTAAACTAACGCCTTTACGCAGCTTATCATATGGTCGACAAGCTTCCGTACTAATCGCTTGAAAGGATTGAAATCCCGACTGAACAAATGCCGATACTTCGTCGAAAGCAACGATATAAGCATCGTCAAACATCCCCATTTGAATGTAGCGCTTCGCTAATGAAAGTGCCATCAATCCAGAAACACAGGCGTTGCTCAGTGTCAAAGGTTCCGTATCAAAGCCAAAATATTTGGCGATATGTTTTGCTAAACAGGGGATATACGTATTTATTTCATCCGAATCGGCTAATGCCTTGATATTGCCCTTGGTTGTTGAAACGACTAAAAGGCTTTTCCGTCCTGGTGCTTTTCTGTCGATTAGCGGTTTTAAAGCGGCAATAGCCAATTTTTCTATTCGTGAGGAGTCATTATTTATTCCCAGTTGGCTAAAAAAATTCGCAAGCTGATCCTGATCAAACATCGAAACATAGCTGCTACCTAGCTTTGGATGGATGCTATGTTCTTTTATACTGGTCTCGCCTGCGAAAACTGCATCAAAATTCGCTGCAGTAGTAAAACCTAAAGGGCTGAGGATGTTATCGTCTTGTAAGTAGACTTTCTTCATAACATGCCGACTTTCTTTTTCCAACGTTCAAGAAAAGGAGGGATGGTCAAACTGAGATTGCCCTCAAAATCAGTAAAAACTTGAACAGTCTCTCCTGTACATACCAGCTCGTCCTGTGCATTGTAAATTTCAAAATTGAATATCATCTTTGCTGCAGCACAGTCAACGTAAGTTGTGATGATATAGGCATCATCCGCATAACGTAGTGGCTTCTGATGTTCGCTCAAAACTTTGACGATCGGGGTTGCATAACCCTGCGCTTGTATATCCTTATACGATATCCCAAAGGCTCGCCCGAAAGCCTCTCTACCATCTTCGAAATAGCCAATGTAGTTACCGTGCCATACAATACCCAAAGCGTCAGTCTCGTTAAACTTAACCTTAAAATGTTCGGTGTGTTGTAATATCTTGTCGGTTCTAAATCGCTCTTTTTTTCTGTTCATCATGTGGTTTTCAGGCCCTACTCCCATACTTACAAAAATAGGGAATCCAATTAGCTTTTTTTAAATGAATATTATTTTGCAATAACCGTTTTCATCTGTCCCTTCGCAATAATGGTATTGTCGATCCTGCTGACTATATCAACCAAAGTAACGCCCGAAAACTCTTGTAATACAATTACTTCGGTGTTGATTTGCACGCCGATCTTTGCGCTTTGCAGGAGATCTAGATTGCTGATACTTCCTATATATCCGATTGGTGCTTTTTCTTTGCGTAGATAATATCCAAAACCAGTATGTAAAGCGACAGACTGTGCCATATGCTCGATTAATCCGCTTTCCTGCAAAATCTGGCCTTTCACAAAGATATTCCCAACATCAATGGTCAACGTAGCTATAATTCGTTTTTCATCGTATGCTTTTAAACCATCCACCATAAGCATAGGCGCACGTTGCGGAATGCAAGCTAAGATGATATCCATATCAATGACGGGAAGGACGATATTGCTATTCATGTATTAAATATTCTTTGTAGCCCGCAAAAATAGCAAAATATACACTAATTGGGCGTTTTGGTCAATATGCAACATGATCGAATGACGAAAGATGTTGTAACCTATAGACGCATTTAATCAAGAAAGGTTTGACATGGAGGGAAATCTAAGATTCAATTATTTTGATTTTCTAGCGTTCCAGAAATCAAAAAAATTAAACCATTGATAGGGATAACGTTTAAGCATTTGCTCCATGCTTTCCGTATAAGCATTTAAAACTGCCTGTGCATCGCGATGTTTAACAGGTGCCGCTCGACGCGTGTATAAATGATAATGCAGATTAGGCTCTTTCATTACATAGACAAAAGCAATTGGTGCATTCAATCTGGAGGCGATCGTAAACGTACCTGCAGGGAATAAGGCTTCTTCGCCTAGGAGTGCTGCAGACATGGTTTTTGAATGGTCAAAATAACGGTCGCCGGTTAAACAAATCAGGTCATTGTTTGCTAAAGCGGCGGTAATCTCAAAAATATGAGACATATCGTCTTTGATGTGAATAAAATTGACTTTAGATTCCTCTTGAGCGATGGCATTTAGGTAATCTTTAATCACCGTACGTTCTTGATCTGCGGCGACAATATGGATCTGCTGTTTGAAATCGATGTCAGCGAAGAATTTTTCCGCAATTTCAAAGTTACCAATATGTCCGCTAATCAGTATGCCACCCTTTTTCTCAGCTAATAATTGCTTGAGGATTTCTATGCCATCAAAATCGAAACTGAATTTGTCGCGTAGTCCGGCAAATAGTGCAATCTTATCAATCAAAACTTGCCCAAATACAAAGTATCCTCTGTATAGTGCCAGCAAGGATTTTGTAAAACTAAAGCCTTGACGCTTTCTATAGTAATAAAACATAGCGCTAGCTGTACTAGGATATGCAATAACATAGTAAAACGCAACAGGGATTAATAACCCATATGCTGCATTCACACCAAGTTTTTTAATGATATTGACGAAAATTTGGTAGCCGAGTAGGGTACCTTTAGATTTGCCGTCCCATTGACTCATGGTTAGGCTAGTTTAGCTGCGATCTTTTGTTCGATTAAGTTATAGAAATCTTGAAAGCAAACAATATCTGTAAAATCAGATTCCACCAATTTAACGCCGAAGTTAGACTCAATAATTACCACTAAATCAACATAGTCTAGGCTATCTAAATCCAGTGTGTCTTTCAGGTTTTTATCAGCAGCAATTACCTCCTCATCAACTTCAAACTCTTCCACTAGGATTTCGTTAATCTTGTTGACGATGTTTTCAATTTCTATATTCATCTCCACTATAGTTTGAACTTCTTAACGATCATCGCGGAGTTTGTGCCGCCAAAACCAAAAGAATTGGACAAATATACATCAAAATCTTGATTTTTCGTTTCAGTAACGATATTCAATTTAGAAGAATATGCGTCCGCTGTTTCAAAATTGATATTCGGAGCAATGAAGTTATGATTCATCATCAAAGTGGAATAAACAATCTCACTGGCACCTGCCATCCAACATTCATGTCCGGTCATCGACTTGGTAGAACTCACAAAAGGACGTGTTTCACCAAAAACTTGGTCAATTGCTTGTGCCTCATTGGCATCGCCAACGGGTGTTGAGGTCGCATGGGCATTGATATACTGTATGTCCAATGCCTGCATATTAGCCTGTTCCAAAGCTTTTCGCATAGCTGTTGCCGGGCCTTCTACATTGGGGGTCGATATATGACCGCCATTCGAAGAAAAACCATAACCAACGACTTCCGCGAAGATTGGTGCATTTCGTTGCAACGCACTTTCTAAGCTTTCCAAAATGACTGTTGCGGCACCTCCACTCGGAACAAGACCGTCCCGATTGGCATCGAAGGGACGGCAAGCTTGCTGCGGCGCTGATTCATGGGCTGAAAAGACGCCTAATCCATCAAAACTTGCCATCGCGTATTTATTAATCTCTTGAGCGCCGCCACAAATGACTAAATCCTGCAGCCCATTTTTAATCATCATATGCCCTAAACCAATGGCATGTGAACCACTCGCACAAGCGGCTGAAATGGTCATATTGATGCCGCGCACATTAAAAATAGTGGAAAGATTCATCGTAACCGTAGAGTTCATCGATTTGAAAATCGCGCCTGAACCAATCAGGGCGGTATCCTTTTTTTCTCGGACGATATCCGTCGCATCGATGATCGCCTTAGAAACACTGTCGTTACCGAAAATTAACCCAATTTCACGCTCATTAAAAGACTCCAAAGAGATGTTTGCTTCGCGAAGCGCTTCCAATGTTGCGATATAGGCGTATTCGGTTTCTTCACCCATGGTCACCCTTTGCCTTCTATGTAATAAAGCTTTTAACTCTGGGCTAGGCACAAGGCCGGTTAAAGCCGAACGAAAGCCATATTCCTTGCGCTCCGGATCAAAAACAATTCCCGATTTTCCTGCGTATAGCGACGCTCGAACCTCATCAAGACTAGTCCCGATGCAGCTGTAGATCCCCATACCTGTAATCACCACTCTATTATTCATCTTTTATGAATAGATCCCTCCATTAATATTAATAACCTCTCCAGTAATATAGCTAGATTTTTTTGATGCTAAAAATGCGACCAAATCCGCCACTTCTTCAGCTTCCCCAAATCGGTTTGCTGGAATTAATTTCTTCAGTTCTTTTTGATCCAAATTGGACGTCATATCGGTTTTTATGAAGCCTGGTGCAACCGCATTCACGGTAATATTTCGCTTTGCGATCTCCTGCGCCAGTGCTTTTGTCGCGCCGATGACTGCCGCTTTCGCCGCAGAATAATTCGTCTGCCCTGCAGTTCCTTTAACGCCGGAAACAGAAACGATATTGATAATACGACCGTAGCGATTATGCAACAACTTCTGTATAAAATGATTCGTCACATGATAAAATCCGCCAACACTGGTTTGAATAACATCATTCCAATCTTGAAGCGGCATCCACATAAACAAGCCATCGCGTGTAAGCCCGGCATTGTTTACAACGACTTCAACGAGTGCGTCAGGATGTGACGCTTCCCATTGCGATAGTGCTTTTTTTACTTCATCCGCTTGGCTCACATCAAATTTGATGATTTCGCCATTCGATCCTGCCGCGCGTACTTCAGCAAGTGTTTCTAAAGCCGCAGTTTCATTTGAATGATAGTTAATCAGTATATGATAGTCGGTTTCTTCCGCTAGTTTCTTACAAATAGCTCTTCCAATCCCACGAGACCCGCCAGTCACGATTACGTATTTTATTATATCTGCCATTTTTTTCGCTACTATCTACTTGAATATTGCGCTTAAATTCTCTTTTTCGATTAAAGTCTCAAGCATCAATAATCGCGAGATTGCCAATGCTTTATCCATCGTATTGATTTTCAGTCTATTTTATGAGGTAATCTTTTACTTTTTGAACGATAGGATACATCACAATATCCTCTTTAAAGACCGGGATCATGGTTCGCAAGGATTTATATATTTCCTTCGAGCTTGTGCTCAGTTGATCTTCAATTTTTAAAGCTTCGACTGCTTGGGCAATTGTAATCCATTCAATGGCTAGCACTTCGAAAGTATTTTCGATAACCTTACTACAGATGACTGCCGCATTCGTACCCATAGAGACAATGTCTTGATTATCATTGTTGTTAGGGATACTGTGTACATATAAAGATGTCGATAAGGCTTGATTCTCTGCTGTTGTCGACGTTGCTGTAAATTGAACGCCCTGCATTCCAAAATTAAACCCTAGTTTTCCCAAATTTACGAAAGGAGGGAGTAACTCGTTTATTTTTGAGTTTAACAAATAGTTAAGTTGTCGTTCAGCTAACATCGATAATTTCGTGATTACAAGCTTCAGTCGATCCATTTCTAGCGAAATATAATCACCATGGAAATTGCCACCGTGATAGACATGTTGAGTCTGAACATCAACAATAGGATTGTCGTTAGCCGAATTAATCTCCTTTTCTAAAACTTCCTCAACGCTACGTATGCTATCAAAAATGGGGCCCAGGATCTGCGGAACACAGCGTAGCGAATAGTATTCTTGAACTTTTTCTTTAAAAATATCTTCGTTGTTGTTACCGCTGTAAAGGTGCTCTTGCCTGCGTTTAATAAGTTTACTATCTGAAAGATGTGAACGCATTAATTTTGCAACCTCTTGCTGTCCCAGGTGTAATTTTGCTTCGTTCAATTCCGAGGAGAAATGATCATCATAGGCTTGCACCAGCTCATTAATGAAACAAGACGCCTTAATCGACCAATCTAAAAGTTTTTGAGCACGATAAGTATTGACGATCCCGATGCCCGTCATTACCGAAGTCCCATTGATTAGCGCTAATCCTTCGCGGAGCTTGATTTCAATAGGTTTCAATCCCAATTGCTCGAAAACGTCCTTTGTTGGTCTGCGCTCACTTTGATAGAATACTTCCCCTTCCCCTATAAGTACTAAAGCTAAATGCGCCAGCTGTACTAAATCGCCGCTTGCACCAACGCCGCCGTGTGCGAAAATTAAAGGCGTAATATCCTTGTTAATCAATTCCTGCATTAATCGGATAACCGAAATGTGGATCCCAGATTTCCCTAAGGATAAGGTATTTAAACGTGCCAGTACGCTGGCTCTAACATGCTCGGCTGACAGGGTTTGACCTGTCCCGGAAGCATGACTTCGAATTAAATTATACTGCAGTTGCAATTGATCTTGCTCCTGAATTCGGTATTGAGCCATCGGACCGAAGCCGGTATTGACACCATATATAATTTTGTTTTTAGAGAAGCTTTTTAAAAAATCATAACAGTCTTCTACTCTGTTGATTACCGATGGGCTTAAGTCTATCTTTTCATTCTGAAATAGAATATCATTAAACTCTTTAATCGTTAAATAACTGTTGATGGTTTTCATTTAAAATAATTAGTTTCTTCTCTTTTAATTGTTCGAAATGTATGTAATTTTGGAACAATTTTTTGTACCACAAAAATAGAATTTATATATTATTTACAGCTATGGAAAACGAAATTGTTGATGTCCTGATTATTGGCGCAGGCCCCAGTGGTGCCGTTGCGGCAGGTTATTTACATCAACAGGGCGTCCAAATTAAAGTTGTTGAAAAGCAAAAGTTTCCGAGAGTAGTGGTTGGCGAAAGCTTAATTCCACGAGTTATGGATCATTTCGATGAAGCTGGCCTACTGGAAGCTTTAAATTCCTATGGTTTCGAGAAAAAACCGGGGGCTCGTTTTATTCGTGGTGAGGAGCATTGCGTCTTTGACTTTAGCGATAAATATGGTGAGGGCTGGGACTGGACCTGGCAGATTCCACGCGCTGATTTCGATAAAGCGATGTGCGATGAACTCCAACGTAAGGGCGTTGCTATCGCATTCGAAACGGAAGTGATTGATGTGCAGTTTCAGGGGACCAATTCAACGACGACAATTCGCGATAACCATGGAAAAATATCCACCATCGAAGCTAAGTTTGTGATCGATTGCAGCGGCTATGGCCGTGTGCTTCCAAGATTGTTGAATCTAGAAAGACCATCGCAATTGGATTACCATTCAGCCATTTTTACCCATATTGAAGATATCCGTAGACCAGAGGGGCTTGAAGGAACGCAAATTTCTTTTGATATTATTGAAACAGAAGTCTGGTTATGGGTAATTCCCTTTTCCAATGGCAAAACAAGCGTGGGAATTGTTGGTCCAACCGATTATATTAACCGGCTGTCAGCAAATATGGACAATCATGAAGCCATACAAGAAGCGATCAAATTATCGGATTACTATACGGATCGATTTAGCAGATTAAACTATGAATTTGATCCTATTCGTTTGACGAATTATTCCGTTGCGGTGTCTCAATTCTACGGGGCAGGATATGCGCTAACTGGAAATAGCACGGAATTTTTAGATCCAGTCTTTTCTTCTGGCGTTTGCTTCGCAACTGAATCTGGCATATTAGCGGCTAAATTAGCGAAGCGGCAATTGGCAGGGGAATTGATTGACTGGGACGAAGAATACGCAGCCTATATGAAATACGGTATTGACGTTTTTACAACCTATGTAAAGGAATGGTATACCGGAAATTTACAGGAGTTATTTTATCATAGGCCAGAGAATCCCGAAGTAAAACAAAAGATATGTTCCGTACTGGCAGGCTATGTTTGGAATAAAGAGAATCCTTTTGTTGCAAAGCATCGCAATATTATCAAGAATATGGCCTACTTGATTAAGAAATAAATACGCGTCGGACTAGCGCTATTAATGATTTGAGATCTCATTTGTTTAAAAGCCACAAATGGGAAAGTGTTTGAGAATATCACAATAGAAAGGGCGATTCCTGTATATGGAGTCGCCTTTTTTTATTTAACTGCGGAACGTTGGCTCTTGAATTATCGAAATTGTCGGCTACATAGCATGTACTGCTGTATTTCTCATTTTGTGAGATCTCCCAAATTTCATGGCCATTGTTTCTGTCTATATCGTTGTATTTATGGCCTATTGCTTCGTGCCTTGTTCGAGACTTGACCGATGATCATTTGATTTGAAGCGAAGAAAAGAAAAGTAATTTATTCCCTATAGCGCATTGTTCCAGCATATATTCAATTTAGCAAAGTATGCCGAGCGTCGTCCATTTTAGCGAGCGCGCTATAGGGATATTTATATTCAAAGTAGCTTTAAAGGCGGTTTTTCAATTCGATTAATTAAGCTATTATTTATTTTACATTTTATTTTCGTTAAGCGTTAAACTTTTTTCGTTCTTTCTAACTCAAAGAGGTAAATTGTTATTATGAAAAAGCTCGTTTTATCATTCCTGTTTACTTGCGTTATCTGTTTTGCTTTCTCTCAACAAGGCCGTTACGACACGGATTTTTTTGGAAATTTAACTTTTCAATCGGATCGAAATAACTATGAAGCAAAGCTCGAAAAAAATATTTTCGGCGATCTAATCTTTACCGATTCGAGGAGGAATAAAGAGAGCATGGATAGCAAATTTTTGGAGAAGTTTATGCCCGGTATTCAGGATAGTAAAGAGCGGCAACAGCAGCTGTTTCATGATTTAATATGGCAGCATCGTCATAATGAATCCTATGAAGTGAACTATTCGGTGGATATATTTGGGTCGGTTATCAGTAAGGACAATCGGGGAAATGAACGCGAAAGCGGAACGGATATCTTTGGACATGACTATGTGACAGACAAGCGTCAGGGGAGTACGGCGAGTATGAAGCGAAATCTTCATGGAGACTTGGAATATGAAGAGGATGGCCAGACGGCGACGATAAAGAAAGATATTTTTGATAAATGGTCGTATAGCGATAGTTATGGTAATAAGCTTGAATTTGCACCTGCTACTTGGCGTAGGTTGATGAAGAAACTAGGATCAGACAAGGAAATACTCGGGTATTTTGTCGATCAATTTTTCGACAATTAATTTATAAATCCGTAAAAAATTTGTTTTCAAGCAAAGTAAATTCTACTTTTGACACCGATAAATAATTTTAACCCTTTAAAAAAGACGAAGATATGTTTGTAAGTACCCCAACTTTTCGAGCTTTAACAGCAAACGGTTTTGCTGTGGCTACGCTTCGTGCTTTTTTCATAAACTAGATTTTTAAATCTTACTTCTATTTTCTTTAAAAAGCCCGTCGTTTTAAATCGGTTGGTATGCTGTTGGTTTTAATCGACGACATCATCCGCAATTTTCAATATTATTTTTTATAACAATGGGAAGTAAACTTTCTGGGAAAGACCTGATTAAATTGGGTTTTCCGCAGACTAATGCGATAAATATTGCTTTAGGGCAAATTTCGCGCTATCGCAAACGCGATAAAAAAGAACATATATTACAGGAAGCAAAGCAAGTTTTGTTATTTCCTGAACAATACAAAGGACATGGCACCTGGGGCAAGGTCGCAGAAGGCTTAATCAAGCCAGTGGAAGTGCGGATGCAACAATTGCGAGCACAACGAGTGCCATTCGAGATTTTTGGTGAAAACGAGATCGATGAGTTGGCAAAACGACAGCTCTATGATGCATTGAAATTACCGATATCGGTCAAAGGCGCATTGATGCCTGATGCGCATGCTGGATATGGCTTGCCGATTGGTGCCGTGTTAGCAACAGATAATTCGGTTATTCCTTATGCGGTAGGGGTAGACATCGGCTGTCGGATGAGTTTGTCCGTATACGATCTTCCGGCAAGTTACCTGAAGGGTCGGAGTTTCCAACTTCGAAATATGCTTCGAGATAACACGGCTTTTGGACTCTATGAAACGCATAAACAGCGGTCTGACGCAGAGGTTTTGTCGCATTCCGCTTTTCAAGAGATACCGCTGTTAAAGTCCTTACGCGATAAGGCCTACAAACAGTTGGGTTCCTCCGGTGGAGGGAATCATTTTGTCGAATTCGGAATTATAGACTTGTTGGTCGACCGCGCAGATTGGCAATTGCGAAAAGGTACGTATTTAGCGGTTTTATCGCATTCGGGTTCACGTGGATTAGGCGCAAACATCGCTAAACATTACACGTATTTAGCACAGAAGCAATGTCCATTGCCTAAGCAGGTGCAGCAATTTGCCTGGTTAGATTTAGCTACACATGATGGACAGGAGTACTGGCTGGCGATGAATTTAGCTGGCGAATACGCGAAGGCATGTCACGACGATATACATCGTCGCTTAGGTAAAGCCCTCGGTAAGCGAGCGGTGTTAAGGATTGAAAACCATCATAATTTTGCATGGAAAGAAGTTGTTGATGGAAAAGAATGTATCGTGCACCGAAAAGGGGCAACACCGGCTGGTGAAGGCGTATTTGGTATAATTCCGGGTTCTATGACTGCTCCTGGATATATCGTGGAGGGTAAGGGAAATCCGTTAAGCCTACAGTCAGCTTCGCATGGAGCAGGTCGAGCTCGATCCCGTGCAGCATGTAAAGATAGCATCAGTCGGAGTGCTATGTTTGCCGATTTGGAAGCAAAGGGCGTAGAGCTTATTGGTGGTTCTGTCGATGAAGCGCCGATGGCCTATAAGGATATTAGGAAGGTGATGCAGCTTCAAGATGAATTGGTTAACGTATTGGGAACATTTACGCCGAAGATTGTACGAATGGATAAGTAGGGGAGATGATGAAAGTACAATTACAAGTCAGTTCTGGACGAGGTCCTAAGGAGTGCAATTTGGCCGTCGAACATGTATTAAAGGTTCTACAGCAAGAGGCAGTAGCTGATAAGATTGAGATGCGAATTGTCCATCAAGAATTTTCCGATGGATTATGCTGTTCGGCATTGTTAATACTTGAAGGGATGGAACTAAATCTTTTTTTAAAGAGTTGGATCGGAAGCATCTTGTGGATTTGTACAAGTCCCTTCCGACCTAAGCATGCAAGAAAAAATTGGTTTATCGCTGTTCAAGAAACTGCTCAAGTCCATGTGTTGGATGATATCGATCTTAAAGATGTTGTTTTTCAGACGATGCGGAGCAGTGGGGCCGGAGGCCAGCATGTCAATAAGGTAAGCTCTGCCGTTCGGGCGACACATCTTCCAACGGGAATTAATGTGCAAGTCATGGACACTCGCTCGCAGTTGCAGAATAAGCAAATTGCGCTGCAACGCTTACAAGAGCGAGTTTCTACGATCAATGCTTCGTCGCAGCGATCCAGCAGTCGCTCGAATTGGGAGCAACAGATACAAATTGAGCGAGGAAATCCTATCCGTACATTTGAAGGGAAGAGTTTCAAGCCAAGGCGATAAGCTTCTTTGTTGCCAAAAATAGAATAGCCGATTTGAACAATTACGATTCAAATCGGCTATTTCATTTTATATGATGCGACCGTTATTTTGGCATCGGTGGCAATGCAAATCCGTTTTTGTACGGTTTATTAATCCATTCTTGTGCTGCTTGCGCAGCATTCAGCGTTACTGATTGACGATTAAATCTAGGATGACCATCGATAACGCTAAACTCATCTACCGATACGACCTTGATTTCGTCATTTGGATTGATATTCGTGAAGCGCATGTTTTCACCATCCCACAGTAATTCGCGATGTAATCCTTGAAGGCGAACAGCCAGAACCCCCATAACGACCATTTCATTGAATGGGCCTGAAAATTGAAAGTTGGAACTTGTCTCCGTACGGTTTTCTTTCGATTCTTTTGCCGCGCGGATCCAGTCCTGCTCGTGGGCATCTGTTTTCCAAATATCACCGTTTCCGCCTTTGACACGCGGAATCCATGGAGTCGGTTTTTTGAAGTCCTTCATGTTTTCTACAGGTAATAAAGTTGCATTCATGCCGTAGCATCCGGTCATGATTTTGCCTTTTTTACCAACGAAGATAATACCGCCGTCTGGGTCGCCCATCATCATGCCTGGTGCAAGTTCTTTCGGTCGGTCTGGCAATAATCCGCCATCATACCAATAAACGTCCACTTCCGGCATTTTTACCTTTCCAGCTTTCGGACGCGCAGGGAATGTATATTTTACAATCTCCGCATGCGGCGGCGAATATAGATTGCTTAATGTTGAGCTACCATTCACTTTCGTCGGATACTTCAAGTTCAATGCCCAGTAAATTGGATCCATAATGTGACAAGCCATATCGCCTAAGGCACCTGTCCCGAAATCGTACCAGCCTCTCCAGTTCCATGGAGTGTAAACTGAATTAAAGTCGCGATGTTCCGCAGGGCCCAAAAATAGGTTCCAATCTAAATCTTTCGGAATAGGCATGCCTTCTTTAGGTTTCATTAATCCCTGCGGCCAAATTGGGCGGTTTGTCCAGCAATGTACTTCAGTCACTTCGCCAATGGCATCGGATTGTATCCATTCTGCAATTTCACGACACCAATCAAATGAATTACCTTGATTTCCCATTTGTGTCGCTACACCATATTGCTTTGCCAACTTTGTTAAAAGTCTAGATTCGTAAACATTATGGGTTAGTGGCTTTTGGGTGTAGGTATGCTTTCCAAGTGTAATGGCGTGTGCAGTAACACCAGCGTGTGTATGATCAGGTGTAGCAACTAACACAGCATCAATACTATTTCCGATTTCATCAAACATCTTACGCCAATCTTTGAAGCGTTGTGCTTTGGGGTAATCATTGAAAGTCTTCGATGCATATTTCCAGTCGACATCACATAAGGCGACAATATTCTCGGTCTTCATATTGTTTAGGTTTCTTCTGCCGATTCCGCCCACTCCAATTCCGGCAATATTCAAGCGATCGCTAGGAGCGATATGCCCAAACTTCTTACCTAGTACTGTGTTCGACACAATAGTGAAACCAGTTAATAAGCTTGCGTTTTTAATGAAATCTCTTCTTGAGTTATTTTCCATGTTGTATTTGGTTTAGTTTATTTCTCTGATTCGTATGTTCTTAAAAAATGCTGGATTCCCATGATCCTGAATTCCAATTTTACCTTTCGCGATCTTGGCGTAGGGCAAGGCTGTGAATTTGCTTTTGGCAATATGCTCTTTCAATTCTGCAGATCCCATCTGATAGGTAAGAATAAGTTTCTTGTTGAGCCAATGTTGAACCTGACCGTTTTTGGAAACGATTCTAGTCTTATTCCATTGTCCCACAGGATTTAATGGTGAGATATTGGGAGCAATAACGTCTGACATGGCGCCCGTTTTCTGCTGCTCTGTTAATTGCTGGGGATAGTTTTCATTATCAATAATCTGAAATTCCGGCCCGGTTTGATACATGTACTTATTGTCTGGATGTTCGACGACGTAGATAAAAATTCCGCTGTTACCGGCTTTTTCGATTTTCCACTCCATTTCTAATTCGAAGTTTTCGAATTCATCGTTCGTCACAATATCACCGTTTTTGCCCGTAGTCGATAGAATGCCATCTTGTACTTGCCAACCTTTGACTGCACCAGCGTTGTATTGATGCCAAGCATCTAATGAATTGTTGGCCAATAGATTGATCCATTTACCCTTTTTCTGTGAAGCTATGGGATAGACTATTGAGTTATCGCTATCGATTCTGGGCTGGCTGGGTAGCCCAACAGATAGCAAGGCTAGGATGCTGCTGCTGATTAAGATGCTGTTTATCATTTTTATTGTTATGGGTTAAGTTGAATTAATATCCGGGATTCTGTGTTAAACCGGGGTTTGCGTCTATCGCTGTACGTGGAATCGGATAAATCAGACGGGTTGGGTCAATAGCCCCGCGTCCGACAGGTCCGGGTATCGGATTTAGGAATGTGCCAAAGCGAATCATATCTTGGCGGCTTACCAATTCCCAAGCAAACTCGAATCGTCGTTCTTTATAAATATCATTTAATGTCACACTGTTAAGCAATTTTGCAGGATCCGTAAAAGCTCGTCTTCGAATCGCATTGACAAGTTCCGTTGCTTCTGCATTCGATGAGCCGGAGCGGACAAGAGCTTCTGCTTTCATTAGGTAAATATCCGCTAAACGGAATATTGCATAGTCATTTTCCATATTTCCATTCACTCCTTTTTGAAATTCCCATTTGTAGCATCGTGCGCCATCTTCCTGTTCCACCTGGCCCCACCCATCAGCGTCTACACTATATTTAAAAGTGAAATCGATATGGTGTATGAGAGGTCGGCCGTGTGCAGTCATTAATATTTGTCCTGTGGCAGGGTCTCGCATTTCACCGATTAAAAACGATCCAGCATAACGTATATCTTCCGTATCAAATTCGTGTACATATCCGGGCATGGCGTTAATACCATTGAATCCTGTAGTACTCAAGCCCAAAGCGGTATTGCTGAGATAGTGAAGTGTATGTTGAAGCATGATATTACCACCATCAACAGTACTGAATACGATTGGGAATATGATTTCTTTGGAATTTTGGTTGTTTACGGCAAAGCTGGCTTTCCAATCTGGTTCTAACGTATAGCCTAATGACAATACTTTATCACAGCTAGCTATAACCTCTTGCCATTTCGTTCCAGCGGTTGGATTCCAGATATGAGCGTTAAGATACATTTTTGCAAGCAATGTATAGGCGGCACCTTGTGTCATCTTTCCATAACTGTTACTGGTAACATCCGCACGTAGGAGGTCTTTGACAGCATTTAATTCGGAAATAATAAACTCATAGACTTCTTTTCGCGAGGAGGTTTTCGGTTTGTCGGTTACTGTGAAATCGGTCACAATCGGTACATTCCCATAATTATCAATTAAATAATAATACCATAATGCTCGTACAGCTCTAATTTCTGCCAAGATTTGCTCTTTATTATTCACCGATGGATTAGAATTTACCATATGATAAATCTGATTACAGGTTGATACGCCGCGCATCATACCGTTGTAAGAATCTGTCACGTAACGGTTTCCTGGAGTCCATGTTCCGAATCGAAATTCTTTAAATAATCCGCCTTCCCATCCATCTCCGCCTTTTCGCGTAGGCGTAATCGCCATGTCCGAAGAACCATCGACCATACAAAAATAGGCGGGACTCCAAATTGGTTTCAAGGTTCTATAAATGGGAGCGATTAACGCATTTATTTCTTTTTCTTTCTGGCCAAATTGATCAGCCGGAAGTTTATCGTACAAATCCTCGTCCAGGTTAGTACAAGCGCATATGTTGAGAATCAGCAGTAATGCTAATCCATATCTATCTATTGATTTCATAGTCATTTCTTGCTAAAGTGTTAGATTAAGTCCGAAAGAAACGGTCCTCGCTTTCGGATAATAGTTTCTGCCTTCCATACCAGGGGCTAATCCTCCCATATCAACTTCAGGATCCATACCCTTATAATTCGTTATGAGGAATAAATTCTGCCCATTGACATATAAGCGCAAGCCTTTGACGTATTTTATCGAATTTGCTGGAAAACTGTACCCAATCGTAGCATTGTCGAGCCGCAAGAATGATCCCTTTTCGATATTAAAACTGCTATATTTTGGGTTATCTTTTAATCCGTTTGTTAAGGCTTCTTCCAGAACATTTCCGCCTGGTAGCCACAAAGTTGTGGCATACGCCATTCGAGAGAAATTTAACACATCATTGCCGTAAACCCCACGTAGGAAGAATGAAAAATCTAGATTCCGATAATTAAAGGAATTATTAATTCCATATGTGAATTTCGGTTGCGCCGATCCAATATAGGTTCGGTCATCATCCGTCAATCCTGCTTTTCCATCGATCATGTCATCAAAGATATACTTGCCATCGGCATCTAGACCTAAGGATTTCCAGCCAAAGAAGGTGCCGACTTCTCTTCCTTCTTCGAGGATATGCGTCGTCGTATGCGCAGCGCCACGTACAGCAGCAGATCCTAATTTGATCGAGGATGTCGAGAAGTTCGCATTGGATAATTTGGTGACTTCGTTTTTATTGCGTGCAAAATTGACGGACACATTCCATTTGAAGTTCTCTTTGGAGATAGGGGTGCCGTTTAGCAATACCTCGACGCCCCGATTGGACATAGAGCCTACGTTAGCAATCATCGAAGGATATAGGAACGGAGGGACAGGCACTTGATACATATATAGCAAGTCGTTTGTGTTCTTGTTATAATATTATAACGTTCCACTCAACCGTCCTTTTAGCATTGAAAAATCAACTCCAACATTGAACATTGCCGTTTCCTCCCATTTTAAATCGGGGTTCGCATTTTGACCGATTTGGTAGGCTTGATACCAACTTCCATTGTCATAGTAACGACCACTTGCAGCATAAAGCTCTAAAGTTTGGTATGGATTCAACCCGTCTTGATTACCGATTACACCGTATCCCGCTCTTAATTTTAAGTCGTCAAAAAGTTCTTGCTTTACAAACGATTCGCGAAGGATATTCCATGCGGCCGATACCGAAGGGAATAATCCCCATTTGTGGTTTTTCCCAAACTTGGAAGAGCCATCACGTCGTAAGGTGGCACTCAATACATAGCGTTCATCATAGGAATAGTTTGCCCTTCCGAAAAATGAAATCAGTTTATTCATGTTTGCTCCAGACCACACATCACCAGCTCGCAATACTTCACCCGCCGAGAGGTTATTGTACTCGAAAAAGTCGGTCACAAATTGTCTGGATTGAGCTCCTGCATTTTGGTAGTAATTGTCTTCATAGGAGTAGCCTCCTAAAACCGTTAGGTTGTGGAGTGATTCGGATTTTAATGAATATTCCAAAGTTGTTTCTAGGAGCGTTCGATCGTTTGTCCAAGATTGCCGGGATGCAAATCCACCATCGTCTCTTCCGCTTTCTGTTTCGGAGTGATTGTATGCGCCATAGTCATTTGTTCCGCGTTCTCGGAGTACATTTACACGCCCAACCAAATTAGATAGGATATTGATTTTTCCCTGAGCATTTAAGAAATAGCGACTTTCTTTGTTATCGATACTGTTGTACGTTAGATTTCTAACAGGATTACCTTCATCATAGCCGCGGCTGTCAAACCAAGTGTCATCATCGTTCTTGACTGGGTATACAGGAAGCATATTATAGGCCAATACGAAATTTCTGTCGTTTGTTGGGCTGTAGTCTCTCTGTGTTATACCACCGATCAGCGATACTTCTAGCTTATTGTCCATTGCTTTCTGAGTAAATGCCAAGCGACCATTAAGAAGTTTTAAGTCGTTTCCTATAGCAAGCCCTTGACGATCCAAATAGTTCATGGATCCTCTGTAAACACTATTATCGTTACCGCCAGAAACGGATAGACTATGATTTTGGGACACACCAGTCCTTAAAATTTCATCAAACCAGTCTGTATTTGCGCCTTTATCAAGCCCCGATACATTAAGGTTATTTTCTTTTACGTATGTTCTCCATCCATCGGCACTTAACATTTTTGGCTTATTGCTGACCTTATCCACACCTGCGTATCCTTCGTAGTTGATGATTGGATTATTAGCTTTGCCTTTTTTTGTTGTGATTAGGATAACCCCACCTGCCGATCTTGATCCATATATTGCTGCAGCGGAAGCATCTTTTAGGACACTAATTGATTCAATATCTTGAGGAGCAACAGAATTAATGTTCATGCCTGGTACGCCATCAATGACGACAAAGGGCGAGGAGCTACCGGTCAAGGAGGAAGTACCACGCAATCGAATAGTTTCGCCTTTACTCACATCGCCTGACCCCGAAGTAATGCTAAGACCTGGAATCTTTCCTCTTAACAAGTCTACAGCATTTCTATTCACCCCCTTATTGAATTCTTCCTCTTTTAAGTTACTTACCGATCCGGAAATTAATCGTTTATTCTGAGTACCGTATCCTACAACAACGACTTCATCAAGATTATTGATAGATGGTTCTAATTGAATATTTAGTACGGTTTGTTGTTGTGCGCTTACTTCGTGTTCTTTATACCCCACTAATGAAAATACGAGAATAGCGTTCGGCGATGGAACTGCAATTTCAAACTGCCCCTGTGCGTCGGTGCTGCTAGCCGTCTGACTGTTTTTTATAGCAACTGTTACGGCAGATAAGGGATTATTACTAGGGTCGGTAACTCGACCCTTAATAACCTGTTGCTGGCTGTTAAACGATGTAGTTTTAGCTTTTTCAGCTTCTTTTTTGCGAATTACAATCACTTCATTTACGATTTCATAGGTAAATGGTCTATTCGTAAATATTTGATCTAGTGCATTCTTGACTGTCGTATTCTTAAATTCTACATCCAGTTTTTTTTGACCTAGAAATATTTTCGAATCAAATACTAAATCATAATTCACCTCTTTGCTGATGCGTAAAAGGACTTGATCAATACTTGCGTTCTTCATACGGAAGCTCACCTGCTGACTCAACACCGTACCAGCGTGTAATAAAGTAAAAGCGCATATTAAAGTCAGGATTTTCATCACAATAAGGGTCTTGAAAAAGAACATTAGCTGTTCTCTTTTCCATGGAATTTTCATAATTTTGATTGGTTTTTAGTTAATTAATAAATTTCAACATTTGTTAATGATCTAATATTATCTGTCGGGATGTATCCAGCATCCTGACATTTATTAAATCATTAGATTAGTGATTTGCTTTTCTAACGATTATCCTCCTTTCTTCAATTTTTATATTTAAATCACCTGTCAGTTGAAGTATATCCAGTACTTCACGTAATGATTTGTTGCGGTTTATTTTTAATGTCAGAATTAGTTCGTTTGACTCTAATTCGGATAAATCTGGTTCCATCTGATACCAGCGAGCAATTTCGTTGATGATGAGCTGAAGAGGTTGATTCTGGAATAAGAATTCATTTTTAGTGAAAGCTAGCGTTTCTTCCGGGTCAAAACTATCTATAATCAAGTTGTCTTTTTGGATGGCGCCTTTTTGTCCTGGCTTCAGTAATACATTGGATTGATTGTGTACACATTCTAAACTGCCTTCGACTAAAGCGATAAACGTATCCTCGATTTTTTTATTTGAATTAAATACAAAGGATGTTCCTTTTACAAGAGCAGTGATATGATTGGATTCGACAGAAAATGGTCGCGAAGGATCTTTGGCGACTTCAAAATAGAGGCGTCCTCTGGCCTCCACCTGTCTGCTATTACTTTTAAAACTGCTCGGAAAGATGACCTCACTCTGCGAATCTAGAGTGACAAAAGAAAAGTCAGGAAGTTGAAGTTGATAACTCTCCATTGCGTCTGTTGCGACTCTAATTTGTGTTACATCTCCGTTATATTCTTTCGATCGGAATTCATACTTGTTCTCGGAAACCTTAACTATTGAAAAACTATGCTGTTCGTAAGTCTCACCAATGGACATCAATTTTAGATCTTTGAAATCTCCGCTGGAAGTACTTAATCCTGCTGAAGCAGATTTAAAGTTATGCCCCTTATTGAACAGCCCGATATTAACGATATCATATTTAGCGGCTTGATAGCCAACTATGCCAAGAAATAAGATAGTCGCAGCGATTTTTAAGATGATACTGTAATTATTCTTTTTGAAATTAACAGGAAGTTTGGTTTTGGTTAATACGGCTTTGGAAATTCTTTCGTGAACATTTTCTTGAGTATCATTATCATCGTTCCATTCGTTCCTTTCAAAAGATTCGGCAAGCTGCTGATCAACCTTATCTAGATCATCTTTGCCCTGTCTTCCAGACAGAATGTTAATAATAGTTCTAATGATTGATTGCTCCATTACCGATTGATTTATCTATATAGAGCATTTTTAAAGGAGTATCCCCCAAAGCGTTCTAGAAAAAAAATAAAAAAAACATATATCTGCTCAAACCTGCTCTTAATTTCTTCAAAGCAATCGTCAGTTGATTCTCTACGGATTTCCTGGAAATGTTAAGGGCTTCCGCGATTTCTTTTTGCGATAAGTTTTCCTCACGTTTCATACGATATACTTCTCTGCATCGCGGTGGCAGTTCAGAAATTAACAGCGTTAGACGATCCAGCAGATCTTGGTATTCTAGTTTTTGTTGTGGATTATATGGGTCGGGAACGAGTTGGTTGAATTGTTCAATATCGAGGTGCGGAACTTTCTTCTGTTGAATTTCCTTGTAGATTTGATAACGTGTACAAGCGAATAAATAGACTTTAATGGAATGGTTGATGGATATAGAAGCGCGTTTATTCCAGATACTGATAAAAACTTCCTGTACAATTTCCTCACTGGTATGACTATCTTTTAAGATAGCTTCGGCCATTAGGAACATAGGCCGCCAATACCGATCCATGAGCAGTTTTAATGCTTTCTGATTGTCGGTCTGTATCGATTGGAATAAATCTCGATCAGAGGGTACCATTTTAAGTTTAGAGTTTGGTTAATTGTTTTTCTAAGATCTTTATGTTGACCTTTAAGATTAAAGATAAAAAATCCTTTCTAATAATAAAAGGCTAAGCGAAGCGCCTGTCTTTGATTTTTCGGGATATTTATACATCTTAGTTACCGCATATGACTATTTTTTCTCCCGACATTAAATTCAAATATCCTTGGCGTAGCTATCAACAACGCGTATTGGATGAATTAAATACGCATATGGAGGATGAGCACCTTCATGTTATTGCGCCGCCTGGGTCAGGGAAGACCGTTCTCGGTTTAGAAGTCATGTTACGATTGGGAAAACCTACACTTATTTTAGCACCTACCTTAGCCATTCGAAACCAATGGATTCAGCGGTTCACGGAATTGTTTTTGCAACAGGATTCAACGCCGGATTGGGTATCCAAGGATATTCGGAATCCTAAAAGAGTTACTGTGGTTACCTATCAAGGTTTGCAGGCGGCGTGCAACAATCGAAAAGAAGGGAATTATAGGATAGACTTCGAACACGAAACAGATATTATTGATGCTAAGCGTTCGAATTTTTTAAATCTACCTGCGATCATTAAAGGGCTAAAAGCACAAGCTGTTGAGACCTTTATTTTAGATGAAGCACATCATCTAAAGAATGAGTGGTGGCAAACACTTGATCGCCTAAAAAAGGCAATGAAGCCAAAGATGGTCGGATTAACGGCGACACCACCATATGATGTTACAGGGTTGGAATGGCATCGATATTTAGAACTTAATGGTGCTATTGATGCGGAAATTGCTGTTCCAGAATTAGTGCGACAGGGTGATCTATGCCCGCATCAGGACTATGTTTATTGCTGTTTGCCTAGCCCTGAAGAACTACAAGCTATCCGAGGATTTCGAATTAAAGCTTCCGAGGTATTTACGCTTGTTAAAGAGAATGAAACGCTTTTAGTTGCAATTACTACTCACCCCATCATTGTTGACCCCATTGCTCAAGAGTATCAGATTCATGAGAACCTTGCGTTCTATTCTGCATGTTTAATCTACCTGCACGCGAAGGCTATAGAAATTACACCCTTGCATCTTGAGTTATTGGGTATTCCCAATCGTCCTGAAGATTTACGATTACCAGAGTTAGATTTTGAATGGATGGAGGTTTTATTACGCAGCTATCTCTTTGATGAGAAAGGATATTTTAAAGAGCAATTTGAAGAAGAACGTAAGCAACTATTGAATACACTAAGACGAAGCGGAGTTATTGAGCGCCGAACGATTAAATTTGATCAGGGGCCTAAGATATTGCAACGTTTGAATTCGAGTGTTAGCAAACTTGGGGCCATCGAGCAAATAACTAATTTCGAATATTCGCAACTTAAACATTCACTTCGACAAGTCATACTTACCGATTTCGTGCGGAAAGAATATTTGCTGAATAGTTCGATAAATAATGTGCCACTGCAAAAGATTGGCGTACTACCTATATTCGAGCAGTTGCGGCGAAACAATCAGCAAAATATCAAGCTCGGTGTTCTATCAGGAACGATTGTTATTATTCCAATAAGTGCTTACGAAAATTTTCTATCAGCTTATAAGCGGATAGAAAACGTGGATGTATTATCCGTTAAGCCGTTGGCTTTTGATTCAGCTTATTACCTAATTCAAGTAACGGATCAAACAAGAGATGGAATGGTTGCTGTTGTGACGGAATTATTTGAAACAGGTAATATTGAAGTGCTAATCGGAACCAAGGCACTCTTAGGTGAAGGGTGGGACGCGCCAGCGATCAATAGTTTATTGCTTGCGTCTGTGGTAGGGTCATTTGTTTCGTCTAATCAAATGCGTGGGCGAGCAATTCGGACGAATCTTGCCATTCCGGATAAAACGAGTAATATCTGGCATATCGCATGTGTCGATCCAAGCGCCAAAGATGGGGGACAAGAGCTTCTTCTTCTTAAGCGACGCTTTCGCAACTTTGTTGGTTTGTCAGAAAATATCGAAATAAGTATAGAAAATGGTATTGCTAGAATTGGATTACCCGAACGAATGGATAGTGCAGGTGTTTCTAATTTTAATACACATAATTTCAATTTGGCCGCTCAAAGGCACCGTCTTCCTCAGCAATGGCAAACCGCAATTAATAAAGGCTCTCAGCTATTAGAAGAGCTGAAAGTCCCATTCATTGAACCGGATAAATTTCAAGGATTCAAGGCTGCTGAAATGAAGAAAACGATTCGTAATATGACGGCATCACTCGGATCTGCGCTTGTTTTTTATTTAGAATGGAGCACACAGTTCTCAATGAAGATGATGAAATGGATGGGGGCAAGTGGAGGACAGGTTATGCTTGGACTGTTTGGAGTCGGAACCGTTTATTTTTCTTCAAAAGCGCTGAAGACTTTTCGGTATTACGTCAAATATAGGGACGTTACAAAGGATATTTATCAAATAGGAAACGCCCTCATACAGACACTTTGTAAGAATCGAATTTTCTCTACTGCGCTGATAGATTTGAAAGTGCTAACTTATTCAGACGGTCAAGGTGCTGTATTCTGTCATTTAGAAGGCGGGACAACCTATGAGAAATCACTCTTCGTTCAAATGATACAAGAGATTGTAGAGCCGATTGATATGCCTAGATATATCATCGTTCGTAAAAGTTTTGCTCTCAAGGTGCTAAGGCAGTATGATTATCACGCGGTTCCAGAATTGCTTGGGAAAAGGGCAGCACTCGCAAACGACTTTGCGCAATATTGGCAAGAGGAAGTTGGGAAATGTGAGCTTATTTTTACAAAGAGTTTAGAAGGCCGCAAGCTATTAATTCGTTCGAAAGTTGCGGCCTTGGCTAATCATTTTAGTGAAGATACGAGCGTACAGCACGTTAACATCTGGAGGTAATTTTCCCTTGTTAGTTTATCAAATTATGCTTCCACCGCAATAAAAGTTTCTACTTCTGCATCTTCTCCATCATAGTACTTTTTGCCATGCACAGTGAAATCAGCTTTATAAGTGCGTTTCAGGGTGTCATCTGCCCAAATTTCAAACCAGGTTTTCGCAACCGCTTCTGGCATTTTTCCCTTCGAAACAAATTTTTGATAGTTGGTTCTCTCGATTTCAATACCTACAAATCCCTCAGGGATATCTGACAGGTTAGTGACTTGGAGGCCGATGATGGTCGTATAGGGATGATTGAAATCCGATTCGTAATCTGTATAAACGGCATAAATATCTTCGCTGATACGATTTGGGATTTGTTCCTGAATCTTTTCATTCCAGAACTTAACCCATAGGTCTTCAATGTCAATTGCAGCTTGTCCATTTTGATTACAAGTTCTGGTCGAAATACCAATTACGTTAAACTTTTCGATTGTTTGATGGTTCATAAATACTGTTTCCTTTGTTTTTCATAAAGGTAGAACGGATCGATGACAGCCCTATGACAGCAGTGTACGGTTGTTGTGAATAATTGATTAAAAATAATTTTTCTTAAAAGGATTTTTTTAACTTTGATGAAATGGAATTATTTGAAAATTAGTTGTTTACCAAGTTTTTGCTGTTAAAATTCTAAAAAATATGAAAGCCACCATTGTTTTTGTCATACTATTAGCGTTTGTAGGAGGGTTCTTACTTACGTCTAATAAAGAAAGCACTAAAGGTAGTGCTACAAGCTTATCGAGTGATTTAGCAGATTCAACAAATAAAGATTTAAAAGCTATATACTTTGCTGGCGGATGTTTTTGGGGTACCGAGCATTTTTTTCAGCAAGTGCGAGGCGTCGTCAAAACGGAAGTTGGCTATGCCAATGGGAATGTTGACAATCCGTCATACGAGCAAGTTAGCACAGGAAAAACAGGATATGCTGAAACAGTGAAGGTTGTTTATGATCCTGCGGTGGTTCGATTGGATTTACTAATTGATTTATTTCTTAAAACGATTGATCCAACCTCATTAAATAAGCAAGGTAATGATATTGGGACGCAATATAGATCGGGAATCTATTATGTAGATCCTTCAGAGCGATCATTAATCGATTCTAAATTATTTGAATTAGCAAAAGGCTTCAATGCTGCGATAGTCGTTGAGTCAAAACCCTTGACGAATTTCTATATTGCTGAAAAGTATCATCAAAAATACTTGGATAAGAATCCAGGTGGATATTGTCATATTGGGCCTGAGTTGTTTGAATTGGCAAAAAAAGCAAATAAAAAGTAGACTGTGTTTCTCATTCTGATCGAGTCTACGAATTCCTATTCGAAGAGAAACCGTAAGCGTATTTCATAAAGGTTTAATGATCTTCTGTTTTAGGAGTAATCTAATTACTAATTTGATTATTTGCTAATAACTAACTATTTTACTGATTGAAACCAATCAGCCTTATTAATGAGCCGGGACTTAAGTGAAGAAAATCTATTATATCGCCTTCGATGTGGGGATATGAAAGCATTTGAGTCGTTGTATAAAATCTACAGCTCTATAATCTACAATAATATCTTTCGCTTAATTAGAGATAAGACAGTTTCCGAAGATTTATTGCAAGATGTTTTTATCAAGATATGGGAAAATAGAGAAAAGATTGACGTAAACCAATCCTTTGTTGCCTATCTATTTACCTGCTCCAGAAACATTGCTTTTAACTTTAAAAGACGCTTAAAGCTCGAAATCTCTTCTAGTTTAAACTCCAATTCTTCTATAGAACCCCACGTACATGCTGTTGATGATTGGCTAGAAAACAAAGAGGTTGAGCAGCATATCGAACAAATCATCAATAAACTCCCTGAGCAAAGACAAAAGGTTTTTCGCTTGGCTAAACTCGATGGATTGAAATACCAAGAGATTGCCGATAATTTGGGGATTTCTGTTTCTACCGTAAAAGATCATTTGGTAAAAGCGAATAAGTTTGTTAAAAGATATATGATTGAAAATGGCGGTTTAAATGCCGTCTCCCTAATGTTTTACATTTTTTTGAAAAAATAATCGAGGAAGAGCAGACCTATTCTTCCATCTAGGTGTATTTATATAAAAATAGACCGAAGTGGAATCAAGGAAAACCAATATAAACCATTTACTTCAGCGCTATGAGTCCGGAAATTATACAAAAAAAGACCTAGAATGTCTTTTGAAGTTATTGTCGGAGGAAGAGAACGTTGAAGTCGACCGACAGCTCATTTTGGAGTTGTTGCATCCCGTAGTGGATTCGAAAGCTGAAGAACATCAGCTAAGTGTAGTATTCGATCGAATTCAAAGTCAAATTGCCTTGTCTAAGGCACCCGACCTAACTCCGACATTATCAAAACGTCATTCATTAGTCCGTTATTCTATTTGGATAGCCGCATTACTCTGTGTAGTGATGTCGATTACGCTAATTATTAAGAATCGAGAGACCGGAAATAAGGTGCTTGTAAATCTTCCTGAAATCGCGGTTCCATTAGACCAGATCCTTCCTGGAGGGAATAAAGCAACTTTACGTATGGCTGATGGCACGCTTATACAACTTAATGAGTCACAAACAGGAATTGTTATGGGGGATGAAATTAAATATGCAAATGGTCAGCGGGTTAGGGAAGCATCAAGCATCGCTCCATTCGATGCGAAAGATAAGTCGACTATTGCCTTAGCGCTTTCTACACCTGTCGGTGGAACCTACCAAGTTACCCTTCCGGATGGCTCAAAGGTTTGGTTAAACTCATCTTCCAAATTGACTTATCCGATGGCATTTTCCAATACGGAACGATTAGTTGATTTAGAAGGAGAGGCCTATTTTGAAGTTCAGCATGATGCTAACAAGCCATTTCGCGTAACCAGTAGAGGTCAAACTTTAGAAGTTTTAGGGACCAGCTTTAACATCAAAGCTTATTCAGATGAAGCGATAGTGAAATCCACATTAGTATCAGGGTCAGTAAAACTTAATCGTATTGGCGCTAATCAAAAGAGCGTACAATTGAGACCCGGGCAACAGTCCTTATTTTCGGATGGGAAGGTCATTCGAGTGAATCAAGTTGATACACGCACGCTTACCGCTTGGAAAGACGGCTTATTTTATTTTAATGAGACTACGTTGCATGAGGCTTTAGAGCAGATCCAGCGCTGGTATAATTTAACTGTTGAAATGGATCCAAACATCCCCAATACGCATTTTTATGGCCATATGAAGCGCAATAAACCACTTAAAAATGTAATCGAAATTTTAGAAGAAAGCGGATTGAACTTCCAGCTTTATCACCGGGGTGATCAACATATTCTACGCGTTAAATCGAAAGAATAAACCAATAATAAAGAATCAATTAGACCAGTATAAACCTTAAACCCTATTTCCCATATGAGATCTCCGACTTAAATTTTTGGAGAACATACAAAAAAAGAAGTAATGCTGGCGGGCATTACTTCCAATAGTTGCATGTTCTCAAAGGATGCCCTAAGGCATATTAGTTAACCATTTAATTAACACACAAACCTTACAAACTTATGATATTTTATCCATTTGTTAGGCTTCTTCCATGGAGTTTAACATTACGAAGCCTATTGATTATGAAATTAATCATTATCATTTCTTTATTGACGATGATGCAAGTGTTTGCAGAGGGAAAAGCACAGACCATCAATATCCACGTCCGCAATAAGTCGTTAAGACAAGTTATGGAGCAGGTACAACAGCAAAGCGGACTTGATTTTTTTCTGCATGGAAAGACCTTAGCGGATACTAAAATTTCCATAGCGTTGAAAGACGCTACGCTGAAGGAGGCAATGGACAAGATTGTCCTACCTCTACACATGGAATGGGTAAAGCGCGAAGATGTTATTGTAATTCGACATGCTAAAGAAGTGTTATCTGATGATGAAACAACCGTACAGCAACGAATTCTTAATGGCCGCGTCGAGAATGAAAAGGGTGAGCCTATCGATCGTGCGACAGTATTGCTAAAAGGAACCAATATTTCTACGTCAACCAATGCGACTGGTGACTTTAGTCTGACCTTACCGGAAGCCAATGTCGTGTTGGTTTTTTCTAGCATAGGATATCAGTCTCAAGAACAGGCTGTTGGTTCCCAATCCAATATTCGGATTGTTCTGAAAGAACATGTCGGCGATTTGGATGAGGTGGTTGTCTTAGGTTATGGTAGCCAAAAACGAGCAAATGTTATTGGCGCTGTATCGACGATTAACGGATCTTCTTTAGAAAACCGATCGACTGCAACATTAAGTAGTTCTTTAGCCGGCTTAGCTTCTGGAGTCAACGTGCAAACGAGTACAGGAAAGCCCGGAGCAGATGGCGCGAGCATCTTAGTACGTGGAACGGGAACACTTAATAATACTTCGCCATTAGTGGTTATTGACGGTATTGTTGGAAATATGGATGCTTTGAATCCAAATGATGTCGAATCGATATCAGTATTGAAAGATGCTGCAACAGCTGCCATATATGGCTCTTTAGGTTCGAATGGAGTCATTGTTATCACAACGAAAAAAGGTGCGAAGGGGAAGAATAATATCTCTTATACGGGGATGACTGCCATGCTTCGCCCCAATAATATGCCGGAATTCGTGACCGACTATGCCGATCATATGCGTTTGGTGAATGAGGGTTTTACCAACCTAGGGCAGGCGTCTGTCTATACGGATGCAACCATCAAACTTTGGGAAGATGCCAAAGGAAATCCGGATGGATTAACCGAGTTTGGTATCCCTAATTATGTCGCTTACCCTAATACAGATTGGGGGAAAGAATTAATGGGACAACGGAAGCTGCTTCAAAATCATAACCTATCACTGAATGGCGGTACTGAGCAAACACAGTATTTGTTTTCTGTTGGTTATTTTGATAATCCTGGGACTATGCCTGAAACGGGTGCTGATAAAATCCGCATGCGGATTAACTTACAATCAAAGGTTGCTAAGTTCCTAACCCTAGGCACGCAGACTTTTGGAGATATGCAAAATCTTAGTGTCTCAGATGTGGTAACGGCGTATTCTTATTTGACACAAACAGTGCCTGGGGTGTATCCTTTTTACAATAATGTATATGGTTTTCCGGCAGCGGATGAAGAGTCTGCTACGGCGAATAATGCAATTGCATTTTTAAATGGTCAGGGTGGCAAGCATCAAGTAAACCGTATGAATTCAACCATTTTCGCAAAAGTAAATCTGTGGAAAGGCTTGGAATTTGAATCTCGTGTCAACTATAATCAGTCTTATACCGAAGTAAGAAATTACCAAGTACCCTATGAGAAATGGAATTTTGCAACTAATAAGTTGAGTACGGCGGCATTAAGTCCAGGTCAGATTACGACAAGCTTCGCGCTAACGAAAGGTTATAACTTGATCATTGATAATATACTACGTTACACAGGAACTTTCGGCTTGCATGATGTCGGCGGTATTGTCGGATATAACGAGCAATATTTCAATCAATTTACGAGTGGAGCTGCCAAGTTGGGGCTGGTTCATCCCGATTTGACGACCTTCAACTCGGCGACAACGATGAGTTCCATTACAGGTGATGAAATAGATTACGGCTTACGTTCTGTCTTTGGACGCCTAAATTATGCCTACAATAATCGATACTTAGTGGAGGCAGTTATGCGCTACGATGGCTCTTCACGCTTTGGTGAATCCAAGCGATGGGGTGTATTTCCTGCATTCTCGGCGGGATGGCGTATTTCAGAGGAAGCTTTTATGGCGCCCTTGCGAACCTTTATTGATGACCTGAGAATTCGGGGCTCATGGGGACGAACCGGAAACAATGCCTCCGGGAATTATGATCACTTACCATCCTACGGCACGGTGAATTATTCGTTCAACAATCAGGCAATTCGGGGTTTAGCTCAAACAAAATTAGGCAATGATCTCTTGCACTGGGAAACGACGACGACAACAAACTTAGGACTTACAGCGGCAGCACTAAAAGGAAAGTTGACTTTTGAATTTGACGTTTACAAAGGTTTTACCGATGGAATCCTATTTGTGCCGAATATTCCCGCAACAACAGGAACGGCAACAGCATCTACGATGAACATTGCCGAAGTAAGTAAGAAGGGCTTAGAATTTACGCTTGGCTATCAAGATCGAGTAAGCGACTTTAAATATGGCGTTTCTGGAAATTTTGCATATAACACTAATCGCGTTGAAAAGTATAAGGGTTTATTAGAAGAAGGCTATATAACGGATGCTGCAGGAAATCGAATCTATCAGTCGAATATAGGAATGGTTTCGACCGGAGGAACCAACCGTATTTTAGAAGGGCATGCCATCAATGAATTTTATTTATACCAAACTTATCAAGGTGTAGGGAGCCATTTTAATACAGACGGATCGGTCAATATTCATGGCGGTCCAAAAGATGGAATGATCCGTACCGAACAGGACATGGACTGGTTACGGGCAATGGTTGATGCCGGCTATAAGTTTCAGCCTGCAGACGGTATTGATCCAACCAAAATATGGTACGGCGACTTGATCTATTCGGACTTGAATGGCGACGGCATATACGGAAATGTGTATGATCAACAATTTGCGAAACGCCGAACGACACCATCCTATAACTTTGGTTTGAGTATTAATTTGTCGTATAAAGGGTTCGATGCGTCGATGATTTGGTCAGCAGCCACAGGAATGTCTTATTATTGGAACGAGCTATATCTAAATTCATCAATTGTAGCACAAGGAAAATCTGTCCCTGCATTGGTTGCAAACGATCATTATTATTACAACAGTGCAAACCCTTCCGATCCGAATAATAAGCTGAACGGTCGATTCCCAAGGCTGAAGGGAGTTACGGATGCGCAAAATGGTAGAACAAGTAATTTCTATTTCTACGACGCGTCATTTGTGAAGCTGCGGAATCTACAAATTGGATATACTTTGCCGACTGATCTGGTCAATCGTTATTCTGTTTCCAGATTACGGCTATATGTTGCAGGAGAAAACCTGTTGACCTTTACGAAGTTCCCAGGATTGGATCCTGAGATAGGTGCTGTCGCCAATTATCCAACCATTAGGCAGTATGCATTGGGATTAAATGTAACCTTCTAATCGACTTTAAACATGAAAAAGATATTAGCCTTATTAATGATATGCAGTTTATTCAGCTGCAAGAAGGATCTTTTGGATACTTCACCAAACTCCTCGGTTTCTACAGCGACCATGTGGACGACCGATAATCTTACAGACCTCGGTATTGCTGGAATCTACAACACCTTTCGGTTGATGATGGGACATAGTGGATTAATTTCTCCATATGAACTTTATCAATTTGACCGTTTCTCTTTTACGGGTCAAGGACGCTTTGATGAACCCTTACTGCTAGGAACAATAACTGCTGGTGACGGCATGTTCTTGAATTATTGGAAGATTCAATATGAGGGAATACAAAGAGCCAATGATGCGATAAAGAATATCCCTGCCAAATCGCCTTCCTCAGCCGATAAAAAAGCGAAATACATAGCAGAAGCCAAGTTTTTGCGTGCCTATTTTTATTTTCGTCTGAATCAACTTTACAAAGGTGTTCCCATTTATCTAGAGCCATTCACTGCAGCAGAAGCAACCAAAGCAAGGAGTTCTGAAGAAGAGGTATGGCAACAAATTATTAACGACTTAACCGATTGCATAACGGAAAAGAACTTTCCAGATCGTTATCCGGCGGGAAATGCAAACTACGGGCATGCGACGAAAGCTGCGGCGTATTCTCTGCGTGGCAAAGTGTACCTCTATAAAAAAGAATGGGCGAAGGCAGCCGCCGATTTTCAAAAGGTGAAAGACGCCGGACATAGCTTGTTTGCTGATTATAAGGCTTTATTTAAAGAAGCGAATGAGCAAGTCCCAGAGATGATCTTTTCGATACAGCATCGTAGCGAGTCGGGCTATGGTAACAATATGCAATTGTTTTGCGGATGGCCATCTGTTTATTCACGTGGTTGGAATTATTATATGCCTTCACCACATTTAGTGGATTTATATGAAAACTTAGATGGATCGCCATTCGATTGGGATAAAGTGATTCCAGGTTTCAGCGATTTAAACGTCAATGAGCGGGAAGTTTTCTTTTTACGGGACAATATTAGCGATGCAGAACGCGCAGCAGCAACCCTTCGAGGTGCAAAGATGAGTCTTTATTTAGTGAATGGAAATGAGGAACGCATTAAGAAAGCCTATGAAAATAGAGATCCCCGCTTGGCCGCTAATATTGTTACCCCTTATTCAACGTTTCGAGGCGCTTACAATTTTACGAATGTAGAAAGCACGCAGCATATGCGCTGGCCATTTAGAGGGCAAGCACAAATTAATGGTGATATACAAAGTGATACTCAAATTAATTTCTTTTACTTTTATAGGAAGTTTGTTGCCGAGGGAACGAATGAAATTATTGACCGCAATTATGGACCCATTGATTTTCCAATATTCCGATATGCCGATATTCTGCTGATGTGGGCGGAAGCTTTAAATGAAGACAATAAACTTGAAGAGGCAATTAGCAAAGTGAACGAAGTGAGGCAGCGCGCTGGAATTGCTTTGTTGAATTCGAATGCGGCTACGCAGGTGAATGGAAAAGCGGATCTCCGTTTGCGAATACAAAACGAAAGACGCGTGGAATTTCCCAATGAGGGAATTAACTATTTCGATGAACTCCGATGGGGAACATGGAAAGCGAAGGTCTTTCAAACCGGAAATGGCAGAAAACAAATCTGGGGAACGAATGTAAGCAACTATAGCTACAAAGGAGATTTCCTTAATGTTTGGCCGATCCCAACTTCAGAAATACAAATGAATGTCAATCTTGTTCAAAACCCTGGATGGATTGATTAAGCCTAAACTATATATGATGAAAAGCGTATTGACTAATTTATTGTGTTCTTTCTTGTTGATCTTCGTTACCCAATATGCCGTGTTGGGTCAACATGCAAGCCCATCTGGGTTTAATCTTGCTGAGCAGCAATATCGGTTGCTTGCAGAGACCTATACAGATTTAACAAAATATCCGCGCTCTGCCGATCCAAATGGTAAAACCTCTTTTACCGATATTAAAGATTGGACCGGCGGATTCTGGCCTGGATGCTTATGGTATCTATACGAGCATACGAAAGCGCCCTATTGGAAAGAACAAGCCTTGAAATGGACTAAATCGTTGGAAAATAATCAATATAACAGCAATCATCACGATATAGGTTTTGTTATGAACAGTAGTTACGGCAATGCATATCGACTATTGGGAGATACAAGTTTTAAACCCATTATTATTCAAAGCGCCAAATCCTTATTAACACGTTTCAATCCAAAAGTAGGGGCTATCAAGTCATGGGATTCATTCCGTTCTTGGGATGGGAAGCATACCTATGAGTACCCTGTTATCATCGATAATATGATGAACTTAGAGCTCCTGTTCCTAGCTTCTAAATTGTCAGGCGACCCGATCTATAAGGAAGTCGCAATTAAACATGCGGAGACCACACTTAAGCACCAATATCGGGAAGACTTTAGCTCTTATCATGTGATCAACTATGATCCGAACACAGGTGAAGTATTGAGTAAAGAAACAGCACAGGGGTTCTCCGATAGCTCCGCATGGGCAAGAGGACAGGCATGGGGGCTTTATGGCTTTATACTCATGTATCGAGAAACCGGACGTGAAAAATATTTACAGGCGGCAATCAAAATGGCTGAATTTTATCAAAATCATCCGCGTCTACCAGCAGATAAGGTGCCCTTCTGGGACTTTGACGTCAATCAACCAGGCTATAAGCCGAATTGGGGCTACCACCCTGAAGAATATAAGGTTATTCCTCGAGACGCATCGGCTGCAGCAATAACGGCATCCGCACTGATCGAACTATCCGATTATGTTAATCCTGAAAAGCAACGTTCTTTTCTAAAGTTGTCAAGCGATATTCTCGAAACATTGGCGACGGAAACCTATTCAAGCAAAGTCGGAAAGAACGGGTTTTTCTTATTAAAACATAGTGTTGGTAGTCTGCCTCATCGAGGTGAAATTGATGTCCCTTTGGTTTATGCCGACTACTATTATCTTGAAGCACTACATCGTTGGAATAAACGGAAAGATCAGCAAAAGATGTTTAGTGCGTCTCTGCCAAAAGATGGGAAGGTTCTTTTCCTTGGTAACAGCATTACCTACGCGGGGGGGTATGTTGCCATGTTTGAAAGCATGAATCGCATTGCATTTCCTCAGCATAATCTTACCTATCTTAATTTAGGCCTGCCTAGTGAAACAGTGTCTGGGTTAAGTGAAGAAGGGCATGCTGATGGAAAGTTTCCGCGTCCTTGTCTATTTGAACGTGTGGATCGCGTATTAAATCAAATATCAACGGATGTTGTCTTTGTATGCTACGGAATGAATGATGGTATTTATATGCCATTCGACCGTAAAAGATTTCAAGCTTATCAAAATGGTATCGAAAAGCTCTCTGAAAAGTTAAAGGCGGCAGGCGTGAAACGGGTAATTTGGATGACCCCCCCGGTCCATGATGATGCGAAAAAAAGATTAGAGGGGTATAATTTAGTCCTCGATCAATATGCGAATTGGTTGAAAGAAAAGGCGGCGAAGGAAGGCTGGGAAGTCATCGACCTTCATTATCCTATGCGCTCTTTTCTTGAAGGTCAAATCGCCAAAGATGCATCTTTTAAACTAGCCGATGATGGCGTGCACCCAGCTAAGCAAGGACATTGGCTAATGGCGAGAGAAATGTTAATGCATTTCAATCCCGATTCTTACTACGCGCAAGATTGGCAGACACAAATTAGCCATCAACCGAAGCTAGACAAGGTCTTTCAACTTGTTTCAAAAAAACAAAATATCTGGAAAGATGCCTGGCTGACAAAGACTGGTCATAAGCGGCCGGGAATGGCGAAAGGCGTTCCCATTAAGGACGCTGTCTCGAAAGCTGCAGCGTTAGATCAGCAATTGGAAGTCGCGCTAAAATAAAATTTTAAAATAGGGAAGGCATCTATTCGATGCCTTTCCTATTTTGGAAATCGTCTTGAGTCAGGTTATGACAAACAGCGTTATTTCCTAGCGTCCCTGTCGTAATATTAAAATCGGCAGCGAGTCCAACTCGAATGGAGGATAGGGCAACATCCCCTGATTCGTATTGAACGTAATCCAAATCATCCGCATCATAACAACGCAAATCTGCGCAAATAGCGAAATATCGTTAATGGTAGGCGAACCTGAATAAAGATGGGCTGCTGGTCAAGCTCAGCAGAGCAAGTACTTAGCCAATCGAGGCCACAATTACCAATAGTTATCCTCAAATTAGCGTATGCTATGCACTCATAAACTTCCCAGAAGTCGACCCTTCTAAATACCTTCTTCGTACTTTATTCGATGACTTCGACTCCATGATCGTCCAATTTAGCCAGACTGTCTTTCATAAATTTAATTTGTTCCGGGGTATGACTATCCCAAACTGTCAGCTCTCCAACAATTTTCAAGGGATGACTGGAACGATAAGACAGGGAAGGGTTGCCTTCATATTTTTGATTGGTAAGGTTTGGATCATCTTCGAAAGGTCCTGTTGGCTCGACAAGATAAATTCGTTCTTTCTGCTCTCCACTTGCTAATTCAGCTCCCCAAACTGCCGGGTCTAGCGTGGATGTAAAATAAATATATTTCGCAAAATTGCGCTGACCAAAATTTGAATTATACCCAGGTTGTAACAGGTCTCCTAATTTCAGATTTGCTTTCGTCCCGTGCAAGTAAACTTGTTCGAAGGGCGTGTGCACCGTGGCAACGCCATAGGGAATTTTATTCTTTTGTGACATATCGATTTCTATTTGAGCTTGTTGATGGTGATTTTTGTCAGTTGCAGCGCTTTCGTTAAATAGTCTTTGATGATCTCTCTTTCGGAAGTAGTAAAGGAGGCGATCAACTGATCGGTCTGATCTTGAAAAGGCTGGTAAAAAGGGTTCAAGAGATTAATGATTTTCTCAGGCTCAGGCACTATGAACACTTTACGCCTATCCGCGGTATCATGTTCCCTTTTGACTAAACCTTTCTTCTCGAACCTATCAATTAATGCAGTGACGGATCCTGTAGTTAGGCCAGTTAAGTCTGCGAGCTCTCCGGGGGTTAGTTTGCCCTTTTGAAGGAAAAAACCGAGATATTTATGATCTGTTCCAGAAAATCCAGCTTTTTTCGAGATAGCGGTGTGCATTTCGATTGAATTGTAGGCGTATTGTTGACTTAACTTCCTAATTTCAATAATTTGATTATCGTTCATTTTATTTATCCTCATAAAGTATCTTGATGACAAAGATAAATATTTGATTTAATTAAACTATACTTATTCGGAGCTGCTGGACAACATAGGTATGGAAATGGATGGGGGCGCTATGAAAAGATTAGCTATAAAAACCTTATATCTTGCATATTCGAAAGCTGCTCATTCCGCTTTAATGTTCGATTTGGAAGAAGTTTACGTTATTAATAGCGCAATTCGGATCGAAACCTATTTGCATAACAAACTGCTGAACAAGCTTACTTTAAAATCTGTAAAAAAAATGTTGCAAAAATATTTTTTTTATACCGCGCTTTACGTAACTTGTGTTATATAACCTGATAAATGAGGACAGCGAAATAAAATCACCAATTTTATGGTTCGCATCTTTAGGACACCAATTAATAAACAATCAAAACTAAATTAAACAAACAAACATGAAATACAATTACACTCTTCGACGTCGCAAAAGTACTTAGTGTACTATTTACATGATTATCATTGCTTTACAATGATTGCCTCTCCAACATGTTGGTAGGGCTGGCTTGTTATTGACTAATTCATGCGAAATTTTCCATGATATCATAACTGAATAGGTACGTTTTAAACTATAAAAGTTTTTCCTATGTATAAGAGGATTTAGTCTGTTTAATCAGATTCCTTTTTATACGTATTACCAAACGCGAAAAAACACCAAAAACAACTAATATATTAAACTATGGGAAAATCAATTAAAACCATTAGTGGCTCCTACACTCCTAAAAAGCTGCTAAGGGGTGGTTTCCTGCTTTCCTTGGGCCTATTGTCAATCAGCCAGATGGCTGTTGCCGAAGGCAACTTATGGAATCGGATATCAACCCATCCACTCCATGCGGTACAATCTACCGTAAAAGGTCGTGTATTAGATGCTAATACAAAGGAACCGATTGCTGGTGCGACCGTTAAAGTGGTCGGTAAATCGACCGCTACTTCCACTGATGATTCTGGTAATTTTGAGATCAGCGCCTCCGCGAATGATGTGCTTGAAGTATCATACATCGGATACCTAAAGGCATCTTCAGTTGTCACTTCTGTTTCTCAAAGTCTGACGATCGAAATGGGTGTTGACAAAAATACCTTTGAAGAAGTAGTTGTAACGGGCTACGGTGCGCAGCGCAAGAAGGATTTGACAGGTTCTGTTGCGGTCGTCAATGTCAGTCAACTAAAATCGCAACCGGCAGCCACAGCTGTGGAAGCGTTACAAGGGCGAGCAACAGGGGTGCAGATCGTCAATGATGGTGCGCCAGGTTCTACTCCTCAAATCCGTATTCGCGGTTACAGTACCATTAATAACAACGAGCCACTATATGTGATCGATGGCGTTCCGTATGAAGGAAAGTTAAGCTGGTTTAACCAGAACGATATTGAGACGATGCAGGTATTGAAGGATGCGTCGGCGGCTTCAATCTACGGTGCGCGCGCTAATAATGGGGTTGTTATTATTACAACAAAATCGGGTAAAGCTGGCAAAACGTTAGTCAATGTTGACGCTTATGCTGGTGTCGGTGTGCCGAACAGAGGGGCCTTCCCAAAAATGCTCAACCCTCAACAAGTAGTGGATATGAAAAATACGTTGTTCGGAACAAATAATGTGGTTCCCGAATACCTACTTGCTGGTGCAAAAAGCAAGGACATTACCCCGGCCGACGTGGATATGTCGAAGTACTATTATAATTTAAAAGATGCAAACAACTTTTACCAAATAACTAAGGCCAACAAAGCCGGAACCAATTGGTTCGATGAATTGTCTCAAAATGCACCTATTCAGTCTTATCAGATTGGGGCAACAGGAGGTAGTGATAATGCTTCTTACGCCTTCTCAGGTGGCTTTTTAGATCAAAAAGGAACCGTAATACATACAGGATTCAGACGCTACAACGGACGGACAAATACCCAATTCTCTGCATTAAACAAAAAGCTTCGTTTCGGAGAGAATTTGCAATATAGCTATACTGAAGGCTATGGCTTTGGAGTAAATCCGAATACTGCTGGAGGATATATCGGTGAAGGGTCGGTAATGGGATTTGCATATCGTATTCAAAATGTTGTACCTGTCTACGACGAAGGAGGAAACTTCGCAGGAACGAAAGGTGCATGGGGGAACGGTCAGAACCCTGTTGCCATGTCCTATCGTGCTAAAGATAATATGAATCGTCAGAACTTCTTCTTTGGTAACGCTTTCGCAGAATATGATGTAATTCAGGGGTTAACCGCTAGAACAAGCTTCGGTATCCGCTATGAGAACTACAACGGTGTCAGCTATAACTATCCGAATCCAGAATTTACCGAGGGGACATTCAACAATGGTATGAGCGAATACCACGGGTACACAACCGAATGGACTTGGACCAATACCTTAAATTACAAACCGAATTTAGGTGAAGATCATAGCTTAAATGTACTCGTTGGTACAGAAGCGATCAGCAATCGTAATCGAGGTATCAACGGCTCTAGAAATGGCTATTTCATCTTGAATAGTCTGGATTATTTCTACCTTGATGCTGGTAGTTCAAATATCAATAATGGCGGCTCTGGTTCGGTCGGTTCGATGTTTTCGCTTATGGGAAAGGCTGACTATTCTTACAAAGATCGCTACCTATTGAGCGCTACGGTTCGCCGTGACGGCTCGTCTAACTTCGGAGAAAACAATCTTTATGGGGTATTTCCAGGGATCAGTGCTGCATGGCGTATTTCCCAAGAAGAGTTTGTGCAGGGAGCCGAATGGTTAAACGATTTAAAAGTACGCGCGGGTTATGGGGTAACCGGTAACCAACGTATTAGTGCTTATGAATATTTAGCCCGCTACAGAGCTTCTTTGACCCAATCATCTTATCCGATTAATGACGAAGTTGTCACAGGTATTTGGAAGAGCAATTATCAAAACCCTGATATCAAATGGGAACAAGTGAAATCATTGAACTTAGGTATTGATTTTTCCGTACTTCAAGGCGATTTAGACGGATCAATCGATTGGTATAATAAGTCCACTGAAGATATGTTATTCCGCGTTCCGTTGCCTGCAACTTCGGTAGGTCTTGCCACTTCCCCTTACCAAAATATTGGAGAAATGCGCAATCGCGGTATTGAGGCTAGCTTAGGCTACCACTATGGACGTCGCCAAGAAAAGCCATTTACCTTAGATATTACAGGTACAATATCAACTTACAAAAATGAGGTTGTATCCTTAGCACCATCGATAACACAGGTAAACTATGGAGCTTTCCGCAGTATGCAGACTTCCTTGTTGAAAACAGGTGAGGAGTTTGGTGCATTCTATGGTTATCAGGCTGATGGCGTTTATAACGACGACGCAGAATTGGCGAATTCGCCGATCTACCCGAACGCACGTAAAGGCGGGGCAAAGTACAAAGATATCAATGGAGATGGTAAAATCGATCCCGCTGACCGTACGATTATCGGAAGTCCGCATCCTGATTTTGTCTATTCATTAAACTTAGCGGCTGCTTACAAAGACTTTGATCTCACCGTATTTTTCTACGGATCACAAGGTAATGATCTTTATGAAGCAACACGTTACTTCACCGATTTCGGCGTGTTTAACGGTCAGTACAGCGCGCGTTTGTTAGACGCATGGAGCCCGAATAATACAGGCAGCGAAGTGCCATCGATTATCGGTCAAGGGGCGTTGAATGAAATGGAAGTGGCGACCTCATCGCTTTATATACAGGATGGTAGTTTCTTAAAGCTTAAAAACTTACAGATCGGTTATAATTTGAACACGACAAAACTGTTTGGACAGAATACGTCTTTCAATAAAATGCGTATCTATTTTGGAGCGACAAATTTATTCACGATTACGAAGTATACAGGTTTAGATCCAGAGATTTCAGCAACTCCATCGGATTATCCGGCATTGGGAGTCGATTTTGGGGTTTATCCACAATCTAGACAGTACACATTGGGCGTAAGCTTAGGATTTTAAGATTGTTAATATTTCAAAAGAACAAATATTATGAAACGAAATAAATTATACACCTATTTAATTGTTGGCGCCTTAGCGATGAGTTCTTGCGGCAAAGAGTTTTTGCAGAAGCTGCCGCAGGGAGAGCTATCAGAGCCGCAGGTAGGGAATAAAGAAGGCGTAGAAGGTTCCTTGTTAGGAGCCTACAGTATATTAAATGGTAATGTAAGCGGAACTTGGGGCAATTATGCGTCTGCACCTAGCCAATGGCTATTTGGGGAAGTCGCTTCTGATAATGCACACAAAGGATCGGAAGGAGGAGACCAGCCTTATATGACCAATATTGAAAGTTATAAAGCAACGAGCGTCAATGATAACTTGAGTCGGATGTGGCAAGTTTACTACGAAGGGGTTTTGCGATGCAATAACACATTGAAATTGCTTGCTGCGGATCAAAGTGGTACGAAAGAGATTACAGAAGAACGTGCAAAGCAAATTCAAGGCGAAACCAAAATGCTGCGAGCGCATTATTATTTCTACTTGTGGCGAATCTTTAAAAAGATTCCATACCTCGATGAAAATACGACGGCAGATGAAGCTTTAACGATCGGTAATGATGTTGATGTGCTTCCTAAGATTGAGGAAGATTTACGCTTTGCCGTTGCGAACTTAAGCGAACAAAAGTATAATAATGAAGCTGGTCGTATGAATAAACGTGCTGCACAGGCTTACCTTGGAAAAGTACTTCTATACAATAAAAAGTATACAGAGGCGCTGACCTTGTTCAACGCGGTTATGGCAGGAACAGACCTTACCAGCATGCCATTTTGGAATAACTTTGATGTAACAAAAGAAAATGGTCCAGAAGCGCTCGTAGTCTCTAAGCACGCTATCAATTCTAATGGTAATGCGGAGAACGGAAATGTCGGTGATATGCTTTCCGGTTTGTCTGGAACCGCTCCAGTTAACTGTTGTGGATTTTATCAGCCTACCATCGATCTTGTGAATGCCTATAAGGTTGATGCAAATGGTTTACCGTTGTTCGATAGCTACAGATCAAATCCTTATATGTCGGATTTTGGTTTGCCAGCGAATCAAAAAGAAAAGTATGAGTTAAATGTTGATTTAGCATTCGACCCTCGATTAGACTATACAGTCGGCCGTCGCGGCGTACAGTACCTTGATTGGGGTGTTATGGCGGGCGATTCTTGGATTAGAGAGGTGGTAACTGGTGGTCCTTTTGTAGGGATTAAAACAATGGTACCTAAATCTTTATTTGGCATTGAAACGGCTCCTGGTGAATACTATATTACGGGCTTGGATGTGAATATCATTCGTTTAGCGGATGTTTATTTGATGGCGGCAGAATGCGAAATTGAAGTGGGTAGCCTAGCAAATGCATTGAAGTTGGTTAATGCGGTTAGATTACGAGCAGCAACCCTGGCTCCAAAGAAAGCTGAGTCTGGCGTCAACGCAGCAAAATATAACGTAAAACCTTACCCATCTTTCCCTGACAAGAATTTTGCGCAAAAAGCCGTTCGCTTCGAACGTCGTTTAGAGTTAGCCATGGAAGGACACCGATTCTTCGATTTAGTAAGATGGGGGATTGCAAAAACTACGTTGGAAAGCTATTCGGCTTTCGAGGGGGGCATCATTCCAACTTATAAAAACTTGGTGTTCAATTCGAATAACGAGTATTGGCCGATTCCACAAGAAGAGCTCGATCGAAATAGTAATCTCAAGCCTAATTAATTGTAAAAACACTCTAGTAGGATTGAATATAGTCGGAAGAATTTTTCTTCCGACTTTTTTGTTTTTTTCTATATTCAGATCTGCGAGTGGTTTTCACTGATCATTAGGCTCTTTCTTACTTTAAATTGCTAGGGGTTTACTGTATGGGAGCGTTTAGCATTTATAATTACGATTATCCTATGCTAATACTGAGATTGCTTAAATTTGTTTGGGCAATTAATACAGTATGACCCTTAAATTCAAAATCGTAAAAAGCCATATTAAGCTAATTCAAGCTAATCGATTTGATTTATACACCTCTAGCCTTGATTCGCATCGATTAATTAATCACGTAGCCATAAACGAACAGATAGGAAGAGGAAAATCCTGAATGTTTTCGTAGATTGGTTGTAAGTATTATGAAAATGCGTATTGTCTTTATTCGTCTGTAACTAATGAATTTTGAAGAAATTTTAAACGAACTGAGAAAGTATTATCCATTTGGGGTCCCATTTATGGATGAAAGATATTTTTCTAGTGAGGAGTTTAAGTTTGGTAAAGAACTTCATCATAATCAGTACGAGGAAGGAATTAAAGGACTGGATAAAGCAAAGGAAGAATTAAGTCGTATATTGAATTCAGAAATCGATAGCTATTCTATGGCTGCAGGACATTTTTGTCAGCACTATACATTCTATGCTAATGATAATCGTGATGACATCTATTATTCACTACTTATTAGTACCATAATACCTTTTTATACTATTCGAATCCTCGATACAACAACATGGGAGTCGGATTTTTCTAGCTTTGCATCTAAATATCCAGAAAAAGCTGAGTTAATAGAAGAATATATAACAAGAGAATTCCCAGGATATCAGCTTATAACGGATAATGAATTCCTAACTAAATCTATTGACGGTGTTGAAGTTGACTTGAGTGATCACCCAAACTTACTTAATTTAGCATTTACAACTATACTTGCGTAATAACGATTATACCTACTGAGAACAAGCTTGTTTAGCATCTTTTTTTACAAGTGAATAACTATAAAAAGCTCTTCAGGACTTAAAGCATTGTTTGCGAAAACCGAAATACTTATTTCATTTAGAGTTTGATTCGGATGATTACTGGTCTCCCAAATTACTCACTCGTAAGCTAATTTGTTAACTTATTTAAAGTTTTAGATCGATAAGCAATCTTGGTCTACTTCTATATATCGTCGACTTACTATCTAAGATTACCGCATTACTTTAAAGTCGACATTTTTTTAATAGAACGCTAATCTTCTTGTTATGAATAAACATTTAGGTCTTTTAAATTTTCTTGCCTTAGTCTTTTGATTATCTTATATTTGGTTAAGATAAACCGAACTTAAGCCACACTCTTTAAATTACTTATTGTTAAACTACTAATAACAGTTACTTTATATACTTAGGCTAAATTTGATTGATAAGAAACTTTAACTTTAAAATATACTTTGGATACAAGTTTAAATACGCGGTTAAAAAACAGTGATCATGATGCTTTCGTTTCTATTTACAATAGGCATGCAAAAGAGTTGTATTATTTCGTCAATAAGTATATTAAAGAATCCTCTGTTTGTGATGACATCATTCACGATGCATTTTTAAATTTGTGGAATGCGAGAACACGCATAAAGGATTCTTATCCTGTTCATTTTTATCTTTTTCGTATCGTTAGGAACCTAATTTATAAAGAGCTTAAAAAGCGAATCAATTTTAATCTATTGTTTCAATATAATTCCGAAATCTTAGATGTGAAAGGGGAAGATGATGTTGAAGATAAAGTGCTAGATAAAGAATACACTGAGATTTATCATTTAGCGATAAACACTTTACCGCCTCAGAGAAAAAGGATATTTAAGATGTCGAGAGAGGAGGGGTTAAGTTATAAAGAGATCGCAAGTAATTTGGAAATATCTACACAAACGGTTAAAGAACATATGTCTTTGGCGATGAAAGCTATTAAAGATTATATAGCTAAAGAACATGATATCTTATTGAAGTCCTTATTATTTTTAATTTTCTATAATAAGCTATAACAGTATGAATACCGTTATAGCTTAAATAAATTAGAAATTAATCATAAAATTAGCAATCACAGGGTAATGGTCCGATTCCTTCTCTGCCCAAGTAAATACCGAATACATTTCTGGAGTAAATGCATCTAAAGGATGATAAATTAAATAGTCAATCGTCCTAGTCGGATTCGGCGTGGGGAAAGTAAATTGACTACAATTGCCGTTCAAGCAACCGAATGTAAAATAAGTTCTCAAAATGTTCATTGTATTTGAGTTTGGAAGTGCATTAAAGTCAGAACCTACAATCATTGGTTTTCCGAAATTTTTGCAGAGGGCGTTGAAATCGTTTGCTTGTTTAATTCGATTTCTTTCATCTCCTAGATGGTCAAAATGGGTGCTCATGAAATAAAATTCTTTACCGTCTTTTTCGACTAGAATTCGAGCGACGGAGCGCCTTTCACCACCCAAGGCTGGGTCAACTTCTAGGTTATACGCCTTTTTCTCTTTAATAGGTAGTTTAGATAATACTGCATCACCATATTCGCCACCAGCAATATCAATTGCTTTAGCAAAATAGTAGTCCATACCAGTTAATTCTCCTAATGCTTTTGCAATGTCTCCATTGTGTTTGTTGCGTTCGGAGTTTTTATCAACTTCTTGCAAGGCCACCAAATCAGGGTTCGCTTTTTTTATAACTTCGGCAATAACCTTTAAGTCTGGAATCCCGCCAGACCGAGCTCCATATATATTATAAGTCATTGTTTTTACGATAGTTTTATCCTTCGGAGGCTCTATTTCGGAAGGTTTATTATCCTGTCCTTTGCTACATGCTAATAGAACCATTAAAATAAATATTGAAGTTATTTTTTTCATAGTTTTCATGTTGAATAATCTTAAAAGGCTACGATCTCTGCAATTGAAGTGGTATCACCGTTTCCTGTGCTAGCTAGTACAGTAATTTTAAAGAATCTACAGTTCACATTTTTTTCAAAATACATAGTCGCCGAAGTGTCGTCGGATGATGCTGCGATCGTGAAACTTCCTGCTTCAGTCCACGTTGTCCCGTCATTTGAAGTTTCAATCAATACATTCTTTGGGAATAAGTAAGCTTGATTTTGCCCCCTTCTCCCATAAAGAGTAATTCCATGCAAGGTATGGTTTGCATTCATATCTACTGCTAAGTAATGTGGGTGTGCAGGTCTCCATCCATCCACCCGACGATACGTCGATAACCAAACCATATCGATTGTTCCATCAATCGCGTATTTTGCTCTTCCACCTACGCCATCATAGTCATCATCTGAATAATCGTGGATTTCCCACTCATCAATAGCTATTGGGCTAAATGGATTACTTTCGTAAATTCCATTGATAAGAAAGAATGTCGTTCTTAAAGATTCATTTACCGTAAGTGTTGGTTGTACTTCGCTAATGGCTACAGGAATCATGTACGCTTTGGTCCCGCCCAATTTAGAAGGATTAATTACTAAGTTATTATTATTTGACCCTGCATTTCCTGGTTGAATGGTAACTGAAGCCTCAGCTATCTTATAGCTGTCTGCTGGTGGTAATTCATAATTGGTATTATTTTGTTCATTATATAAGTCTAGTTGCGCTTCATCAATCTTAAAGTTAATATGAATGGGGTCCGTAAGGAGTTTAAATCCACTGTAGCCAGCGCCAAAGGGGATGTTAGTCCATTCATCCTTTATCGCTAAGGTTTTTGTTACAGCCCCATTACTTGCTGATTGCATAAAAACTCTAGTATATTGGTCTGGGTTATCAATCTTCAATTCAGATTTTTTACATTGATACAGTGATACTAAAGGAGCGGTAAGCAATATCAAGAACGTCCAGCGACGAGCTTTTGTCCGTAATTTTATATATATAGTTTTCATTGATAATAGAAATTATAAGGGTTTGAATTACCAACCTGGGTTTTGAACTAGGTTCGGGTTACGTTGAACCTCCGTTTGAGGAATTGGAAAATAATAATAGCTTTTTCTAAAAACTCTATTTTCAAATCTAGTCCTTTTAAAAAATGTGAGGTCAGTGTTCGAAGTACCGCCTTCAGCGTTCATTCCATACATTGGACCTGCATCCGTTTGTTCTGCAATTTTCCATCGTCTCGTGTCAAAATATCGGAGATGTTCCATGGTTAATTCAATACGTCTTTCTGTTCGGATTTGCTTTCTCATGTCTGCCTGAGATAAACCTGGAGATAATGCTGGAATCCCGCCACGTTCACGGATTTGATTTAGATATTTTAGAACATCAGGATTGTTTGGATCTGCTTCATTCAGGGCTTCGACATAATTCAATAATATTTCAGCGTAACGCATCATCACATGTGGTCTAGCGACAGAGTTTTGCGTGGGATGATAGGTTGGTGAAATGTTTTTACGGAATAAATAGCCGGTTTCTGAATAATCGTGAGAGCCTCCTTTTCCTGATTCCCCCGTATAATATAATTGTATTTCACGGACGCCCAGGCTGGAGGTTGTGTTTATCCAATCACTTCCCGAATAGGTTATCGTAGCATAAAATCTAGGTTCCCGATTAACATACATATTGAAGGTGTTCTTTGAGCGGGTGGCCCCAGGTGCTTGAAAATTGCTAAATCCACTTTCTGAATACCCACTGGAAGTATTGATATTAGGTGCTCCGGTACTATTATAGCTGGTAATAGGAGATTCTCCATTAGCCATACGGTAGCTATCAACTAATTGTTGAGTTGGTCCCATTGATGCATACCCACCAGCGAGTCTCGGAGTGCAAGAGCGTTGATAGTTGGTTAAGGAGTTGTTGTTTCGTCCCATTATCCATTCTAAATTCCAAGAGTCTAGAAACAAATCCCTATAGGACAAAAAAGGATCTATTTCGCCATTACCTTTGTTTTTACGATATAATCCTAGCTTACCCGATGATTCAGCATAATTAATAACAGATTTTGCTGCATCGGCAGCTGCCTTCCACTTATTTACATCATACGTAGCATTGAATAGGAGCTTACCGTCTTTGTTAGCAAAACTGGCATAATCTTGGTTTCCATTATTTAATGGACTGGCAGCGTATAGTAACACTCTGCTTTTAATTGATCGACAAAGAATCTTACTTGCTCTACCCATATCATTTTCCAAAACAGCATCGCCATTCGCGTAGTGTTCAACATCTAGTTCAGCTTCTGCTAAATTCAATTCGTTTATGATATAATCTACACATTCATCATATGAACTTCGCGCCAACTGCATTGAAGGGTCGGTTAGAGGTAGATCCGGCGCTATCTCGGAATCTCCAATAATAATGAAAGGACCATATTGTTTTAAGATTTCTGCATAGAAGAAAGCTCTAAGAAATCGAGCTTCACCTTTACGCTTTTTGATTAAAGCAGCTCCCTCGCGTTCTTGAAGAATTTCTTCATTGCCGTCGATGTTATTAATGAAGGTCGTTGCTGTGCGTATTCCCTTGTAATAATGGTCCCAAAAATTCCAATAATTAGAGGAGGCATTCCAGTTTCCTAGATTTACTTGAAATGCAGCATTACGCTGAGAAACATCATTGTCATCAGATAATATATCCCATGGTGAATTGTTAGTGCGATGCCCCTCGTCCCGAATGAAATTATATGTTCCTGCTAACCATTCTTCAGACAATTTCCGTCGATTAAAAACCTCTTCTAAAGAAAGTCTATCATCGGGAACTTGGTTTAGAAAATCCTTTTGACAGGAACTCCCAAAGGTTAATATTAGGGATGCTAATGTGGGGTATATAATAGTTTTAAAATTTATTTTCATGATTCGGTCGGTTAAAAGTTTATATTAAGTCCTAAAGTGTAGGATTTGATATTTGGATAACGAGTTCCTCGTCCATCTCCTAACTCCATATCCCAAAATTTAAATGGTGTCCAGGTTAATAAATTGTAACCAGCGAAAAAGATGTTTGCATTTGTTAATTTGATAGGATTGGTCCATGACTTAGGTAAATTATAAGATAATTGAACGTCCTTTAATCGGATGTATCGACCATTCTTTACCCACCAAGTAGAGGTTTGATAATTCCCATTCGGGCTACCATCAGATAAGCGAGGATAGAACACATCTTGCCGTGGATTCTCAATGGTCCACCTATCTTCAATGTTACTTAACAAATTACCTCGGCTCATTGATACCGAAAATGGCATTAAACCTTCGCCATTCATATGTACATCTACATTTCCAACACCTTGGAATAAGGTCGAGAGCGATAAACTTTTATAGTTTAAACTGAAACCGAAACCATATACGAACTCTGGAATCGTACCGTAGCCAATTGGCACCTTATCGAAGTCATCAATTTTACCATCCCCATTTACATCTTGAAATTTAATATCACCGGGTTTTACTAAGCCCGAATGCAATGGTCCATTAGCAATTTCTTCCTCAGATTCAAATAGCCCTAAGGCAATCAGGCCCATACGTTGACCAAGCTTTTGTCCTTTTTCATCAAGCCAGGGGTATAAAGGGTCTGGTTGATCATTTTCTACGATTTTATTCCGGTTTAACGTGAAGTTTCCTAGGATTTGGAAACCAAAATCGTGGTATTTTTTGGAATATGTAATTGAGCCATCAAAACCTTTGTTGTCGATTATTCCTAAGTTGCCAAAAGGTGCGGTTTGTAAACCTACGTAATTAGGAACATTGCCTCTTCTGAGAAAAATACCTTGCCTGCGTTCTTTGAATACATCAAATTGTATACTAAGTTCATTGTTTTTCGTCTGTAAATCAAAGCCTAGATTACTTTTAATGGAAGTTTCCCAGGAAACATTGACACCATATTCTCCAATATTGTATCCTGTGGAGAAATTATTTCCTCTGTCTTTTCCAAAATTATAACCTGTCGTATTTGCGATGGTAGAGATGTAGGCAAATCGAGTTTCTCCTGTTTCACTTAAAATACGACTACTTCCTACTTTTCCATGTGATAGCCTCAGTTTGGCTAATGGTAAAGCTTCTTTTAAATTCTCAAAGAATTTCTCTTCACTTAAAACCCAAGCTAAACCTACTGAGGGGAAGAAGCCATAACGATTTTCAGGAGCAAAATTCTCAGAACCATTATAACCAAAATTGGCTTCTAAGAAATATTTATCAGCAAAAGAATAAGTCCCTCTACCTGACATCCCCATGAATCTAAAGGGTAAGGATGTAATTAAGGTTCCGGCTTGCGAATTTAATTCGTCAGACTTATTAAATAACAACATTCCGGTTGTGGTATGTTTACCAAAATTGCGATTGTAGTTTATTGCACCTTCTAAATATATGGTTCTAGTACCTTGTGAGGAGCGAGCAAAACTCAAAAATCGATCTCCTTCAAAGGTCTGTTCGTATTGCATTTCGCCATTTTCATCACGGCCAATAGCTAAGTAGGAGCTAGGTCGCTTGGTTCGACGCATACTTGTGTAATTGTAAACATCAAAGGAAAACATGCTGGTAACAGATAAACCCTTTGTAATAAAAGGCAGGTCTTGGGTCGCTCGAAGGTTCGAAAATAACTGATTTCTCCATTGGTTCGCATAGCCTGTCTGCGTTAAATGAGCATAGGGGTTGACTAATGAACCTGCACGTTGGTCGGGCACTGTCCCGTTTTCAAACATAACTGGGTGAAGTACAGGGGTTACCATCCAGGCATTTGCAAAGATATCTCCATTTCCTGTAGCGGGGTAATTCGCATTGGCCAAATAGCCTTGAATACCTAACTCTATTTTTGTATTGATAGATGGCCGCACGGTTAAGTTAGATGTTAAATTATATCGTTTATAACCTACTTGTTGATTGTAATTTACATTTGGATCTTCCTCATAAAGCCCGTTCTCATCAAAATAACTTGTTCCTACGTAATAAGTTGCTAAATCAGATCCCCCACTAATATTTAGATTAGCTCTACGTTGTTGACCAAAATTCCTGAAAAGTGCATCCATCCAATCTACATTAGGATATAGATAGGGATCTTCGCCACTAGCTGTTTTTTCTATTCGGTCTTCGCTGTAAATAGGGGATGCACCACGATTCGTTAATGCTTCATTGGACATCCGCATGTAAGTAATACCGTCTGCGAACTCTGGGAGCTTTGTGAATTGTGTCACTCCTTCATAATACCGAAAACTAAATTTCGGCTTTCCTGCGGTACCACTTTTAGTCTTTATTATCACGACACCATTGGCGCCACGAACACCATAAACGGAGGTTGCTGCAGCATCTTTTAAGACAGTAAAGCTTTCAATGTCTTCAGGGTCAACATTAGACATGCTTCTAGGCGTTCCATCTACTAGGATTAGAGGAGCGCTTAATCCTTGGCTAAATGTTGAGATCCCTCGAATCCATATACCTGCATCATCAAATCCCGGTTCTCCAGTACGCTGAACGGCAATTACGCCAGCGACTTTACCAGCAATAGCATTTGTTAAGTTAGCAGCTGGGACTTGGAGTTTTTTAGCCTCAATAGTAGATTGAGAGCCGACCACGCTTAATTTCTTCTGCGTTCCGAAACCTACCACGACAATTTCGTCAATACCTTCCTCTGTGGCCTCCATAACAATATTGAACGTTTTATTGTTGCCTACTTCTACTTCTGCAGTTTTATATCCGACAATTTGAACAACAAGCGTGCTATTGGCCGGAATCGCTAGAATAAATTTTCCATTTAAATCAGAGGTAGTACCTACAGACGGTTTCCCTTTTTGAACAATCGTCACACCTGCTAATGGTTGGCCGTCTATATTTCTAATCGTACCGGTAATTTCATTTTGAAGGTGCGTAACGACTGCGGAGGAATTGGTTTTTTTTATTATTCGAACATAATCATGCTTGGTTTCGATTGCCAAATTATGTTTAGATAAAATAGAATTTAAAATCTCTCTAGCGGTGCTCTTTCCAGCATAGTTAACCTTGTATTTCAAATAAGTAGCTTCGTCACTGTAGGCCAAAGGGATTTGATGTTTTATCTGTAGATCTTCTAATACGGATCGCAGGGAGGCATTCTTAAAATCTACTTCAATAGTTTTCCGAAGTTCCTTTTGACCGTAACTTTCTGTGCTGGCAAATACAATGCAGCAAGTAAGTAAAAAATTCCAGAGCATAAATGTTTTGCGCATAATCTGTCGCAGGTTAGGATTGTATAAAATGAGTCGAATTTTTAGCATCTTTGCATAAATTGATAAAGGTTAATACTTTGTTGATTTTGTTGAGTAATCTGTAAGTTTCGCAGACCGGTAGATTACCACATCATGAAATGCAGGGGTGCCTAGCACTCCTGTTTTTTTGTTTTATTTCTTCTTAATTTCCCATAAGTGAGTTGATTTTTTATAAAGCTTTGCATTATTCATTTCCGCGATGGTGCTCAATACCTGTTCTATATTTTTATCTTTAAAAGTAATTGTCGTTCTTGCATCAGCAATTTCTGGGGAAACGATGATTGAGTCTCCATAGAAGCGATAAGCTTTCATTAAAATTGTACTAACTTTTTCGCCTAGATGAACTAATTCATTGTTATACCAATTGGTGTTTGTAAAGGATTTAACTTTCATTTTATTGCCCTCCAAAACAGCTCGTTCACCTGTAGAAAGATCAATTTGGGCCTCCGATAACCGTTCAAGTAATCCATTGAATCGCGCCAAATCTTGTTTTAAACTTTTGGAGTAACTGTCTTCGTGGATTTGGAAAACCTTAACTTTTCCAGTTTTTACTTCGATGGATTTATCAATTTCAGAATCAATATTAAAAGAAGTGCCAACAACGCGGGTCACAAAATCTTTTGAGAGAATTAGAAATGGACGGATGCTGTCTTTTTTTACGTTAAAAAACGCTTCTCCTTTTAGTTTGACAATTCTTAAATCTGCCGTTTTAGATGCTGAATATGATAAATAAGAATTCCCGTTTAATTTTATCTCTGTGTCATCTTCAAGGCGAATGATTTTTTGTTCACCATGAGAAGTCTGTATAGTGACCCAATCAATGTCGTTGACTTTAATCTCATTTTTACGATAAAGAAAGATACCAGCAATTAACAGGGATGCTGCAATTGCCAAGCCGATATAAATTAAATGCAATTTCCTTGGTGGTTGTGAATCCGATTGTTTTAAAATAGATGAATTAAGCCGGTCTTGAATTTTTTGATGGTTTTTATATGCGGGATAGTTGTCTATACTTTTTCTTATAGTGTCATAGTCCAATCTACTGGTATGGAGGAATAATTTTTTGCCTGAAGAGGTATCAAGAACTTCCTTTAATCTTTCCAAGTCATGTTGTTCAATTTTACCGGATTTGAACTTTTCCAATAAAGCGTTTAATTCGTTATTCTCCATATGAATATATATCTCTAAACTTGATATTGGTAGGGTTATTTTTTTATAAAAAAATATAATTCACTGATGGTCAGTTGAATTATTTTTTTTAAAATTGTTTGTATAAACAGATAATTTTCCATTTTGACTGCAAAGTATCTGACAGGCTTGCTATAGGTTTTCTGTCCAATCAATTTTACAGGAACGAATTTAATTATTCAAGAATGCTGATTGGGAGGCTTAAAATGACTGCTGATAGGAGGATAGCCCGCAACATAGTCATTGCAGAAAGTTCGTCAGCAGCCAGCCTTAGCGAGAGTCGACTTAATCAAGCTGAGAATAGTCCATGGATGGAAGGTGTCAGCGGCTAGTTAAGCACATAGAATCCAGACTATCAACTCTTTATATGGGATGTCTGCTAATAAATTAAGGTAGTACTATCGAAATAAATTAAGCGGCTGCCAAAAATTGGAGCATCGCGAAAATGCAATGAAAGGTTGATCTTCCCACAATACGTCAACAGGAACCTTTCAATTGACGAGGCCTGTCTATTCCATCGGGAGCGCTATCGCGTTGTCACCAAGAAAGAAGCCCATGGTACAAAAGGGACTATTACAGTGGTAGTAAGCGGTACATAGTCAGAGACCATTTTCTCTATCCTTTAAAAGATTCCACGACGACTACGCCTCTATAAAAATTAACATAATATAGTCTTTGGAACAACGAGAAAGTGCTATTATGCTATTTGAACGATATCGGGATGGTGAAAACGACTAGATATTACTCAGGAATTCTCTTGGATCTTCAACACCACTATTGATAAGATAAATACCTTTTCCAGACTAGCTAAATGGGCCGATAAGGTTGAGCAAGCTGGCTTCAAGTCTTTCAATACCGTTTCCAGAATAATAAAAATCCATCACAAAAAAATATTGAATGACTTCGATAATAAAAGTTCGAGTGCTGCTACGGAATCTTTCAATGCCAAGATATGGACTTTTAGAAGTCAATTTACAGGAGTAGGAGATATAAACTTTTTTCTTATTCAGATTGACCAAATTATTTGCTTAGTCCACAGGTTTTGAAACTGATCCAAACTGATCCGATTCTAATGTCTGATATCTAACATCTATAAATCAAAAAAAGCCTGTCATTTGACAAGCTTTTTTTCTCTGTGATCCCGCTGGGATTCGAACCCAGGACCCATACATTAAAAGTGTATTGCTCTACCAGCTGAGCTACGGAATCTTGTACTTAATTTCTTTCGTACCCTTCGTTGTTTGAAGTGATGCAAAGGTAGAAAAATCATCCATACACTCCAAATCTTTTGTAAAAAAATCTGACACCATATAAATAACTCCTTGTTTCTCAGTTTAAAAAAATAGAAAATATACCTCAGCCTCTCTAAAAACAAAGAATTGTTCCCTGTAAATTTGATGAAATCCACAGCAGAATGGGAGGGACATCCTTCGGGACTGCTTCGTACTACGGCCTATTCTTGATGAAAAAATGACGAGCCAAAAAGATTGCAGTCGCGACAGCAATTAAAAGATTGGGTTAAGAAACGAAATGATGTTTAGTAAACTTTCAGCATTCTGGGTACCGCGTTTATATCTTCGAAGATGACGGCATTTTTAAAACCTTTCTTCAGCATTAGATCTTTGGTTTCTTGAGCGAGAAATTGGTTGATCTCAAAATAAAGATGACCATTTGGTTTTAGGTGAGTTAATGCAAAATCAGCGATGTAATCATAAAATAATAGGGGAGCCTCTTGAGGGACGAAGAGAGCGGAATGCGGTTCGTACTGGAGAACATTATGGTGCATGGAAGACATTTCCTCTTCGGTAATATAAGGAGGATTGCTGACGATAATATCATAGGTTTCATCAGCGAATGTTAGTTCCCATTCTAGAATATCTAGACAGCGAAAATCGACAATCGCGTTTAGTCGTTTTGCATTTTCCCGAGCGATCGCTAGCGCATCCTGAGAAATATCGACAGCAACGGTGCTTGCGTTCTTTAAGTTATTCTGCAAACTGATAGCGATGCAGCCGCTTCCTGTACCGATATCAATGAGTTTAAGGCTTTCTTCATTTTGGTGATCGCGTAAAATGAGTTCAACTAGTTCTTCGGTTTCGGGTCTTGGAATCAGGGTATGCGCATTGACTAGGAATTCAGCACCGTAGAAAGGGGCATGGCCTAAGATCTGCTGAATAGGCTTTCCTGTCGAAAGGTTCACCAATAAATCCTGCAATGCCGTTTCATCCTTTGCGTTTACTTGATTTTGAAGCTGTAAACTAAGTTGTATTTTGCTTATTCCCATTATCGCTTCAACGCCGATTTGAAACAAAGCTTTCGCTTCCTCAGCATCGTAAATGCTGCTGAGTTTTTCAATGTAATCTTGTCGGATTTGCAATAATGTTCCCATGCTACAAACCTACAAAATTCAACAGAAATCTGTGTTTTTATCGATATAATTAATAGTTTTGTTCCATGATGAATGATCAAGTTTATATGCAGCGCTGTCTAGAACTGGCTGTTTTAGGTGCGGGAAAAACGAGTCCTAATCCAATGGTCGGTGCAGTTATCGTATATCAAGATCAGATTATCGGAGAGGGCTATACTTCGCCCTATGGAGGCACTCATGCGGAGGTTAATGCCATCAATGAGGTTATCGCTAAGTTTGGCGAAATCGAAGCCTTGGAGCGCTTCAAAGGTAGTACAATATACGTGAGTTTGGAGCCATGTGCGCATTATGGAAAAACACCGCCATGTGCAGATCTAATAGTTAAAATGGGGCTTCAAAAAGCTGTAATTGCCTGTTTGGATCCTTATGCCAAGGTGAATGGTTTAGGGCTGAAAAAACTGCAAGATGCAGGCATTGCGACCGAAGTAGGCGTTTTAGAAGCAGAGGCTAAATGGGTAAATCGTCGGTTCTTCACTCAGATTGCACAATCAAGACCTTATGTTATTTTGAAGTGGGCAGAAACGGCTGATGGTTTCTTTGCCCCTTTAGATTCGCGTCGAAAGTGGATTAGCAACCTGGCCAGTAAGCAACTGGTACATAAGTGGCGTGCAGAGGAAGATGCCATCTTAGTGGGTAAAAATACAGCAATCGTCGATAACCCCAGTTTAACGGTTCGAGATTGGCAAGGCAAGAATCCCAAGCGGGTGCTGATTGATAAAAATCTTGCAGTACCCCCTGATTTTTCTATACTAAACGATCAGGCAGAAACGATTATCTTTAATGCGATTAAAACGGATTGGCAGGGGCATTTAAAATATGTCGAGTTAGAGAACTTTGATCTCTATCTACCGCAGCAAATTCTATATCAATTGTATTTAATGGATATACAATCGGTTATTGTCGAAGGTGGGAAGAAGACCCTGGATATGTTTATGGAGGCAGGACTTTGGGATGAGGCTCGGGTTTTTCAATCAGCTGAATCATGGGAGACAGGCGTCAAAGCACCTAAATTCAATGGACAGGAAATTGCCGTTGAGAAAATAGGTTCAGACCTCCTTAGAACGTTTGTACCTTATAAATAATCGAATCCTAATAGTAAATTTCCCTTAGCTTAACCTTGTATCTGTATTTTCGGATGTGCATGTGTCCGAAGATATACTTCACTTTATTTGGCGATTTCGCCTATTCCGGCAGCTTCTATTATTAACATCGAAGGGACAATCTTTGTGGATTCTGCAGCCAGGTATCTTAAATGAAGATGCTGGTCCTGATTTTCATCAAGCGTTACTCTTACTTGATGGTGTTTATATCTATGGGCATATCGAAATTCATGTGGCGGCCAAGGACTGGCGATTGCATGGTCATTCGAACAACCCAGTATACAACACGGTTGTTCTACATGTGGTTTGGGATGGTGATGAACCCTGTTTCTTGGAAGACGGTTCGGAAATTCCGACTTTAAGGTTGTGTGAATTAATCGAAGATAAGGTGTTATGGAACGCAAATCGATTGCTACAAAATATTAATCCGATTCCTTGTTCTTACGATTTCGACAATGTACCCGCACATATTCAATACCAAGTGTTGCAAAGGACTTTGGTAGAGCGTTTCGAATCCAGGTATGTGCAGGTGCTAGCATATTTAAAGGAAACAAAAGGAGATTGGGAGCGCGTAAGTATGGTTTTAATCGCTGCAGCATTTGGGATGAAGGTGAATAAGCTGGCCTTCATCGAGCTGGGTATGTTGTTGGATATTAATCTTCTGAAGAAGTTCGCTAATAAACCAACGATTATACAAGCCTTATTCTTTGGGCAGGCTGGTTTCCTAACTTGCGGTTTGGAGCATGATCCCTATGTTCAGTCTTTACAGAACGAATATCAGTACTTCGCGAAACTATACCAGCTTCCTCAAATGTCGATTTATCAATGGAAATTCATGCGTATGCGACCTGCAAATTTTCCTTCGTTTAAGTTGAGTCAGCTAGCGGCGTTATTTGCTTATAACAGATCTTGGTTTGCCTGGCTTTGCACAACCGAATCTTTAGCCGAAATCCGCAATACAATCGCCCGAATTGAAGTTCCCGAATTTTGGATTCACCATTACCATTTTAAGAAGGAGACCGTAGCGCATAACACAGCAATTTCCGACGATTTTTTCAACTTACTTGTCATCAATAGCTTTTCACTTATTTTATTTGCTTATGGGAAGTATGTTGGTGATTCGAGTCTGGTTCAGCGAGCTTTGGATTGGCTAGAGCAAGTCCCTGTTGAGTCGAATAGGATCGTCGCCATCTATCGGAAACTCGGGTTTTCCATGCAATCGGCCATGGATAGCCAGGCGGTACTCCAATTGCAGAAAGAATATTGCGAAAGGAAGCGTTGCTTGCAGTGCGGCATTGGCGCTTCCATCGTGAAAGGTATTTAAGCTTTTAGAATCTCTGCAATGTCTAGAAAACCTTTTTCGGCAGCTAAATCAGATGCGTTTTGGCCAAAATCGTTGCGAATACGGATGTCTGCACCTTGTTCCAGTAAGATAATAATCAAATCGATATTGCCTTGTTGAGCGGCCAAGTGTAAGGGTGTGGTTCGTGAAGCTTGAATCACGTTAACTTCAGCACCTGCCTCAATTAGCATTTTCACGATATTGTCGTGCTGAGCGCTTAATGCCGCGTGAATAGGGTAAACCTGATAGCCATTGGTCGACGAAGCATTCGGATTCGCATGGCTTAGCAATAGCATTCGCACAATTTCCTCTCTACCGAAATGAGCGGCTATACCTAATGGGTAAAATCCATGTACAGAAATCTCGTTAATTACATCAGGTTTTTGATCGAGCATAAAGCGGACCTGTTCAGTTAGCCCTGCAGCGCAGGCTTCATGAATCGTAATGCTTGTTAGGTATTTCAACATTACCTGTACGATTTGTGATTTATTATAATAGCAAGCGAGGAGCAGGGGGGAAATCTCATGACTCGTATTTTCTTTAAGCAAATCTGGATTTCTGCTTAGCAATAAATCGAGGTCCTGATGATTCCCTGTTTCAATATATTCTTCCAAAACTGTCAAACTCATAAGCGGGTTTTTATATTACGAAATAAATAAAAAAAAGTTAATTTTGGGTTCTCAGCTGGATTATTCTATAATTTCTTAAATTTTCTTAGCAGGATTTATACTGCACATATACAAATCTTTTTTAACGTTTACGAACATCATTTAAATTTTGTAGATAATTAGCTACAAATACCCTTTTTTATTAAGTAACCCTATATATATTTTCATGAAATAACTACTTTTGTAATGCCCTCCCCAAGGGC
>JBEBRI010000001.1:0-116489 GCA_040394915.1 Sphingobacterium sp. | reverse complement strand
GATTTCTAGAGCAATGTGCGGTCGCAGAGCGCGAATACGAAGTGCGCAAACTTAATTAATTTAGATAATAATTTAACCAGTTTTATGGAGTCTAAAACGAAAAGAGGTAGAGTATTTTAATACTTTACCTCTTTTAGAACGGCATGAAATCCTACCTTCTATATCGTTAACTTCAGATCATCCTAAGAAACAAAGCTCATCCAATCGGCACTTTCTTCGTAGGCAACAACTGGGTTCGCATGGTTTTTACTTAAAAACTGACCGTTCAACATCGTTAAATCCATTAACATGTGCTGACGTGTAATCTCTACTAATTCTGCATTAAACCCTTCCATTTCAAGTACAAATTGGAAACAGATAATACGCGCGAACATTCTACCCAATGTTACTAAATCTCGTTGGTTTAAACCGCCTTCTAAATTAAAATCGATTTGTGATTTAAAGTAATCATATGCAATGTTAGTACGCGAATATGATTTGAAGAAAGCTAACAAACTCGTCTCTTTAGCTTTTTTCATCAATTTCAAGATACCTTCAGCAATTTGCGAGTACAACATTTCATTCGATCCTTCGAATATTTGGAAAGGACGACTATCCACCACTGCCCGTCCAGCCAAATGATTTAAGCGATACCCATTTGCTCCAGCTAATTGTAAGCTAATTTGCGCAGACTCTTGCATTAGATCTGTCACCAATGCTTTTAACGAGTTCGCTTCAATACTCATCGTGGCCAAGTCGTGTTCAATGCCACTACTCTTAACACTAAAAGCACACATCCCAGAATTAATGGTAAATGCGGCTTGAAGTCTCGCTAATTGATACTTTACAGAATCGATATTAATCAAAGGAGAGCCGCTAACAATTCTTTGTTGGCAATGTTGCAATGACTCATCTAACAAACGCTTAATAAAGCCAAGTCCCATCCCTGGAAACTGAAGCCTGCTACGGTGTAGCATATCGAGCATCAATTTAATTCCTGTGCTTTCTGGAGTCAGTTTCTGTTCTTCAGGGACTTCGATATCAATCACATTAACGCCATATGGAATGGCATATAATCCTAGGTTTTCATAACGTTCAACCATTGGAATGTGCTGATTAGCATTGCTATTATCTGTAACAAAGAAGTCGATATCCCTAGAAAGATCCCCATTCTCAGCTTGTTTTCTTGCCGTAACCAACCAAAAGTCAGCAGCGCCACTTAAACCCTGCCAGTGTTTTTCACCTTTAATTTTGTAAGAATCTGCAAGCTGCTGGTAACTTGTCTTCATATTTAACGCATCGCTTCCGTATGCTTTCTCAGTGATCATTAAACCACCCATTGCATTATTTTCTAGAAATTGCTTGAAGATACGTTCCTGAACTGGAAAGTTACCGTATTTCGCCAAGGGTTCTAAAAACAGGGCGATATTGATACCAAACATGAGCGATAAAGCTAATGATTCGTATGATGCAGCCGATAGTACGCCAAGACACTCTTTTACATGTACGCCACGACCACCGTGAATTTCTGGTATAGCTACGGACAATGGTTTTTTATCCATTATCTTTGCCAAGAAATCTGCCGGCAAGTCACGGTTTAAACTAAGTGCATTAAAATCGTATTCCTCTCTAAAAAGTTGCTTTAAATGTGCTCTAAATGAACTAATATAGTTGCTGTAATTTAGTTGACTAATAGTGTTAGACATTTTTGTTTCAATTTTACATTAACAATTATTGTATTCGCTCATAAAAGGCAATTTCGACTCATAGGTTTATTTTTCAATAGATATCATATGTCGAAATATACAATATTTGACTTTTGTAAAATTAAAAAGAATGCGAGGTATGGACTATGGAATTTTGAACAATAAATAGGACAAATCGTGCATTTCGGTTTTTTGCTAACTTCCTGTGCGCCTATACTCAGACGGCGAAATCCCTACGATTTTCTTAAAGATACGAGTGAAATAAGAAGGATCTTCAAATTCTAATTCGTAGGCAATATTAGCAATTGTCTTATTTGTTTCGAGAAGCAATAATTGGCTATGAATAATAGCGACCTCAAGGATTAACTGCTTGGAGGACTTCTTAAAAACTCCAGATACACAACGATTTAAATAGTTCACAGAGACAGCAAGTTTATCAGCATAAAATTGCACAGATTTCTGCTCACTGAAATGAAGATGAACTAACTGTTTAAACGCTATGGCAATCTCGTCGCGACGGCCTAACGTTTCATTGACAGTAGACAATTTGATGATCTTGAGTAATGCAGTCCTAAAAATACTTTCGTAGTACTCTTTATAAGGACTTTTACTGTATATCTCCTTATGCAATAAACCTAACAAACCGCCTAAATCATTACTATCATCATCAGACAAATTCAATAAAGGGGAAATGGTAAAAATATTCAGGATTTCTGTTTCTCGAAATAGAGAGGTCATCGCTTGTTCTTTAATCAAAATACAGTGTCCTTTTGCGAGCTTATCAACCGAATGGATGGCGGATATTGTACCGTAGTTACAAATAACTACAGCCGGCGCTTCCACTTTAAAGGTCGTCGATTCTATCTGATGCGTGAAATATCCCTCAGTAATATGTATCAATAAATTATACCCGAAAAATATCGGTGGAATAGGGGTCTTCAAATAGGGTGCAATATCAACTAAATCAAAAATCTTTATAGGCGTCTGAATATAAGTAAGATGTTTGAGTCCATCTTCCATAAACTTCGCCACAAATTCATCTGCATTAATTTTGTTTTTATCCATGGATCACTGCGCATTTTGTTTTAACCACAAATATCAAGATCGTTTCGCTAATCAGTTCGTCATTCCTCCCGCTTCAATCAGTTCAACAGGCAGGACAACCGTTTTGAAGCTGACTTCCTTTCCTCTTGACTCGATTTGTTCGATTAAAAGCTCTGCTGCCTTTTTGCCCATTTCAAATGCCGACTGGCGTACGGCAGTGATTTTTGGAGAAAAGATATCGACTAAGTTTGAATTTGTAAATCCGACAATTTCAATGGGTTTCTTTGCAAGTTTAGGATAGTTCCTCAATGCCTGTAAATAACCAGTCGTCAACTTATCTCCAGATAAGAAAATACCATCATAGTCGAGTTCTGCAAAATGCGCTATCGCGAGATCAATTTCAGATTGCTTTAAACCTCCATACTCACAATACTGCACTAAGTTTTTATCAAATTCCAAGTGTTGCGCAATTAACCCCAGTTTAAATCCTTCCAAACGCTCCTGGCTATTGGATAACTTTTTCGATGAACTCAACATTGCAATCCGCTTACAGCCCTTTTTTACTAGAAATTGTACACTTTCATAAGCTGCGCGTTTATTATCAGTAATAACCTGATGACTCTTGACTTGTTTTGGAATCCGATCAAAAAAGACAATCGGCATACCTCTCGCCATCAAACCCTCCAAATAACTGTTATCAGAGCTTTCCGAAGACATGGCCATTAATAATCCATCGGTTGAACGAGAGTAAAAATGTTCGACATGAAAGCGTTCACGCTCTGCGGATTCATTGGTTTGAGAAATGACAACCTGATAGTTCTTGTGGTAGGCAACCGACTCAATACCATCGATCACTTGCGAAAAAAAGTTATTCGCAATCTCGCTCACGACAATCCCGATGCTATAACTCTTACGCTCTTTCAAGCCTCGAGCTAATGGATTTGCTCGATAATTGACTTTCGTCGCATACTCCAGCACTAAACGTTTTGTCTCCTCACTGATCTCATGGCTATCTCGCAAAGCACGAGAAACGGTCGAGGGCGATAAGTTCAAAACCTTAGCAATATCTTTTAGGGTGTATTGGTCTTGGCTCATGTCGATAAATTTAGAGAAATATATCGAAAATTATATAGCATACGAACAAGGAAAAAACAAAGGATTGTCTAATAAGACAATCCTTGTCAGGCGCCATCCATCTATAAAAAGAGCCTTTTCTGCTAATATAAAACTATAGGTAACTAGATGATTAAAATATAAACTTGGTACTCAAGAAGTTTGAGGTTCCATCTTCCACAATTTTATTGATTAAAGCTTTATTCGCTGTCGTGTCTTTTGTAGTTACTAAAGAACGGATTGAAAACGAACGTAACGCATCAAATACCGATAATGTGCCCTCGGCACTATCCTTTCGGCCCGTAAACGGAAAAATATCTGGACCTCGTTGACATTGTGCATTAATATTTACGCGGCTTACTTGATTGACTAATGGATCAATTAAAGAGCTAATCACCTCCGTTTTGTTACTGAAAATACTCACTTGTTGACCATGAGCAGAACCAATAATATATTCGATAGGTTCCTCCAGATCGTCAAACGGAACAACGGGAATCACAGGCCCAAACTGTTCTTCCCGATAAAGTTTCATCTTTTCATTCACCGGGTAAACGATAGCCGGATAGAAAAATGATTCATTTGTTTCACCCGCATTCGGATTGATCAATTTAGCGCCGTGCGCAATAGCATCGGCTAAACATGCGCTCAAGTATGCAGGCTTTTGAGGCTCCGGAAGTGGCGTCAATACCACCCCCTCCTCCCAAGGCATGCCGTATTTCAGCTTACTCACTTCCTCGCTTAACTTATCCAAGAATGCTGTTGCTACGCTACGATGAACGTAAATAATTTTTAATGCAGTACAACGTTGTCCATTAAAGGAAAGCGAACCTAATACTGTTTCTTTTACAGCAAGATCTAAATCCGCGTCTTTGCTGATAATAGCCGCATTCTTGGCATCCAACCCTAGTATGGCACGTAGGCGGTTTACCTTTGGATGCAATTTTTTGAGCTCATTGGCAACACGGCTAGAGCCAATTAACGTCAATACATTTATTTGACCCGACTGCATTAATTGCGGAACGATGGTGTTGCCACGTCCATAAATCGTATTCACGACACCTTTAGGAAAACAACTTTGGAAAGCTTCCAATAACGGATAGTGCAAAAGGGTTCCATGTTTAGGTGGTTTGAATAACATGGTATTCCCCATAATTAATGCGGGAATTAAGGTAGTAAAAGTCTCATTTAACGGATAGTTGAACGGTCCCATACAAAGTACTACGCCCAGCGGCGAACGTCTGATCTGCGCAATAATACCCTGTTCAATTTGAAAGCGAGAATTGTCTCGATCTAAATCTTTCAGGGCGTCAATGGTCGCGTAGATATAATCAACTGTCCGATCAAACTCTTTTTGCGAGTCGGCAAATGATTTACCGATTTCCCACATAATAAGCTTCACTACCAAATCGCGTTTCGCAATCATTTTCTGCGTAAATTGTTCTACGCAAGCGATTCGATCCGCCACACTCATCGTTGGCCAAACACCACGCCCATTATCATAGGCTTTCACGGCAGCCTCTAAAGCCTCCATGGATTCCTTCTCCGTGCATACCGGATAGCTCCCAATACGCTTTCGAACTAATCCATCTTTGGTTTTGACGCAGATAGGCGAGAAAACTTCACTGCTTTTCCCTGTCCAAGGATGCATCGTCCCATTACTTAAAAACTCGCGCTGATGAATCTCTTCATCTAAGGTAAACTCGGCAGGAATGTCTTCCTCCCGATAAAATAAATTCTCTAAATCGAATTCCATTTTAATAGGTTTAGGTTGATTGTATTTATATTCTTGTTTTAAAAATTGAAATATTCTTTTGCATTATAATAACAGATGTCCGACACTAATTTTCCGACCCAAGGCAAATCATTGGGAAGCTCGCCGTTCTCAATATCTTCCGCGAAGATATTACATAGTAGACGACGGAAATATTCATGTCTCGGGAAGGATAAGAAACTTCTTGAATCCGTCAACATGCCGACCATACAACTTAGGAGCCCCATATTCGAAAGCGCATTAATCTGTTTCGTCATGCCATCCTTTTGATCTAAGAACCACCATGCTGATCCGAATTGCATCTTCCCACGCACCGAACCATCATTAAAATTCCCAATCATCGTTGCGAAAAGCTCGTTATCGGCTGGATTTAGATTATAAATTATCGTTTTCGCTAACTGATTATTCGAGTCCAACTTATTGAAAAATGCCGACAGGGCCTTTCCCTGCACAAAATCACCAATAGAATCCCATCCGGTGTCCGGACCATTCTGTTTCAACATCCGTGCATTATTATTGCGCAAGGCTCCTAAATGGTATTGTTGAACCCAACCTTTCTCATGATCCCATTGCGCAAAATACACTAACATCGCCGATTTGAATTTCAAAACCTCCTCAGTAGTTAGTTGCAAACGCTGACGAATTTTTAAGAAGATATTGGCTATCTCGGCTTCCGTATAATCAGACACATAAATTTGCTCTAATCCATGGTCAGATATCGTCCCACCATGTTTTGCGAAATAATCATGTCTACTTTTTAACGCATCCAAGTAACCATTCAAGTCGCCGATAGGACGATCCACAACCAACGCTAAGCGATCAATATAAGCGTTCAAACTACCCACATCTTCCGCTTGCATAGCCTTGTCTGGACGGAAAGCCGGAAGCATTCGAAAGCTTTGACCCTCTTGAGCAAAGGCTTGATGGTACGCTAAATTGTCCAAGGGATCATCTGTTGTACAAACAATTTCCACATTCATCCTATTCAGCAAGCCATGCACTGAATGACTAGCGTCTTTCAATTGTTCGGTGGTCTGATCAAAAATGCGATCCGCAGAATCCGCATTCAACTGTTCCGTTATTCCAAAATAACGCTGTAATTCTAAATGTGTCCAATGATATAAGGGATTGCGCATTGTGTAGGGAACAGTTTCTGCCCATTTTCTGAATTTTTCACGATCTGAAGCATCCCCCGTGATGTATTGCTCTGGAATTCCATGTGTGCGCATTGCCCGCCACTTGTAATGATCCCCATAAAGCCAAACTTGACTTAGGTTTTCAAATTTTGTATTCTTTGCAATTTGCTCCGGAATTAAGTGATTGTGATAATCAATAATCGGCAAAGACTTGGCGTAATCATGGTAGAGCTTCTTCGCTGTCTCACTCAGCAACAAGAAATCTTGATCTAAAAATGCTTTCATACTATTTTCGCTTATAAACTAACTCCACGTTTCCATGGAATAAAATCATCTTGATTTAATTGTACAGCTTTCGGTATAATCACACCACTTGCTGCTTGAATACAGTATTCTAATATCTCCTCGCCCATTTGTTCGATGCTTTTCTCCCCTTCGATGATAGCTCCGGTATTAATATCAATAATATCGGGCATTCGTTTCGCTAAGGCTGTATTCGAAGAAACTTTGATAACCGGACATACGGCATTACCGGTTGGCGTTCCTAATCCCGTTGTAAATAAAATTAGCGTAGCGCCCGACGCCGCTTTTCCGGTTGTTGCTTCAACATCATTCCCTGGCGTACATACTAAACTTAAGCCTGGCTTTGTGGCCGGTTCGGTATAATCTAGTACATCGACAATCGGTGCCGTTCCTCCTTTTTTCACAGCCCCCATACTCTTAATCGCATCGGTGATCAGTCCATCCCGGATGTTACCGGGCGATGGATTCATATGGAATCCCGAACCTACTCGCTCTGCCGACTGGCTATAAGCTTGCATAAGTGTTATGAACTTCTTCGCAGCTTCTTCGTCAATCGTTCGATCAATCAAGTTCTGCTCCGCTCCACATAACTCAGGAAACTCGGCAAGAAGTACTTTGCCGCCTAAAGCAACTAATAAATCAGCCGCATAGCCAACGGCTGGGTTTGCCGAGATACCACTAAAGCCGTCAGAACCCCCACATTTTACCCCAAGCACGAGTTTATCTAAGCTGACCTCCTCCCGCTCAAATTGATTGATTTGCACTAAGCCTTGAAAAGTTTTAGCGATCGCAAGTCTAACCATTTGTTCTTCGGTGTAGCCCTCTTGATGTTCAAAACTGAATAAAGGCTTATTGAAACCTGGATTTCTAGTTTTAATCTCATTGATAAGCTCCTTCAGTTGTAAATTCTGGCAACCAAGACTTAAAATCGTTATTCCCGCTACGTTGGGATGATCCGCATACGCCGCTAAAAGCTTTCCTAAGATAACCGCGTCCTGTCTGGTACCACCGCATCCACCTTGATGCGTTAAAAACTTAATACCATCGACATTTGGGAACAATCGATGTGTATCCGGTTTCGCTTGGGCAATCGCATCAAAAGAAGAATCCATCAAGGTTTCTCCGGCAATAAATGCTTTTTTTAATGCCTGCGTATAATTTCTAAAAGGCGCACTAACCGAATAACCTAATTCAGCATGCATCACCTCTTTAATTAAATCCAGATTTCTGTTCTCGCAGAATACAGTTGGAATAAACAACCAGTAGTTTGCTGTTCCGACGCGACCATCCGAACGAACATATCCCCTAAAAGTTCGATCTCTAAACTGATCAACATTAGGTGCTTGCCACTGATAGTCAACCTGACGAAAAGCATATCCATCTGTTGCATGTTTCGTGTTTTCCGTACTCATTCGCTCTCCTGAAGCTACTGCATACTGAGTCTTTCCAACCAATACGCCATACATCACTATGGATTCGCCAACGGCCATGTCCCGCATAAAGAACTTATGCTTTGCTGGAATATCCTCTTTTAATAAAAATTCTTCCCCTTGAAATATAACCGATTCACCTTTCGCTAAATCCTGTAACGCGACCAACACATTATCCTGTGGGTCCAATTGTATAATTCTTTGTCGCATGTCTTTACTTTTCCTCAAAAGCTGTTAAAAATCCTTTTTGCACAATGGCCTGCATGTCTTTTTGCACTTGCTCCGCAAAACCAGGAATCTCCATTAAACTACTTCCCCAGAGCTCTTTATCCGCCAATAGCTTCACTAAGCCCTCCTGCCCTTGCTGATTATACTCGTATAGCTTAGCCGCTTGATCATCTTGCAGAACAATACTTGAGCCGTATGCATTTTGTATAAACTGCCCATTTGATTCATGACTTCGCATGAATAACAGGTAGGCAGCAAATCCTAAAGTCATACTTGGTAAAGGACTGTTGGACAAGACTTGACTCTTTAATAAAAGGGGTACATTGCGCATACGCATCTTACTTGTATAATTCAACGCTATACTTTCCCAGCGATGCGCAAGAAATGGATTTGCAAATCGGTCAATGACCTGATTGGCGAATTCCTTCAATTCTGACTTTTCTAATGCTGGATCATCCATACAGGAAATTATCTCATCTGTTAAACTGGATACAAACCGATTGAAGGATGTATTTTCCATTGCCTCTTTCACGGTAACAAATCCTGCAATAATTGCGGCAGCACAACTAAGCGTATGTGTGCCATTTAGCAATCTTAATTTTATCTCTTTAAATTTTTTGATCGATGGAACTAAATGAACCGACTTATTAGCTTTGGCAAAGCTCAGTCTATCGAAAGTTCGTTGGTTTTTTGCAGTAATTGCCCATAGGTAATAAGGTTCTGCCATGATCATTAAAGGATCTTCATATCCCAATCGGGATTCAGCCAGAACCTGTTGACTAGCATTTAATTTCCCAGGAACAATTCGATCCACTAGCGTATCACAAAAATCGTTGGCCATCACTAACCATTGGATAAATGCTTCAGGCAATGCTGAACGCTCCGCAACTTCCAAGACGAACTTCTTCAACATGGAACCATTATTATCGATCAATTCGGTGGGAAGGATCACCATACCTTTGTTGGGCGCCCCATTAAAATATTGGTACCTATGAAACAGAAAGGCACACACTTTCCCTGGAAATGATGTAGGTGGATTCTCATCAACAGAATCGGTACTCGCTACGATCCCAACTTCTGTTGTGTTCGATATTATCACATCTAATTCTGGATTCTCTGCGGCTTTCAAGACTTCTTGCCATTGAGTAGCTGCTGCACAAACTCGCGATATACTATTGATTAAAATATAGTCATCTTTAATCGTGCCCGCTTCAATGCCATTAACGGCAAGTGTGTACAAATTATCCTGTTTCGTAAAAGCCTCAACCGCTCCTGATCCTGTCGACTGAACAACAAGTATACGCCCTCGAAAATCACCCTGCTGATTTGCCACATGAATAATATAATCGGGCAAGCCGCGTAACAGTACTCCGGTTCCAAATTGTATTACCTTCTCCGGAAAATTAAAACTTTCCGTGGAAGGAAGACGTAGGTCGTCTATCTTTAACAAACTGATCATGTTCTTATTTAGTAGCATATAATTATTCCCTAATAATCCTTATTTCTTTCTTTTTATTTGCTTTTTTAAGTTTGGTTCCGTGCGCTGTTTAAGACTCAAGGTTTTGAAAAAAAAGCTTGACATTCGCTATTCTTCAGCCTTTTGATTGGATGCAGCTGTCGGAAAATCCTCTTCCTTATAATTGGTTTCACAAGCGAAACATTTGGATTATAAATTACGTCCTCGCCTTTTCTTTAAAACTTCCTCAACTATTTTCGAGTGGTTAAGTAAGATAAACGCTCTGAGCGACAGTGCAGCTGCGTGTCATCTAACTATTCCAACCGTCTTCAATAAATAATTTATATCCTTTATCGGGTTCAATTTCATAATAAAAACTAGCGAAAACTAGAGAAATACACGCAAACGATGCCGATATCGATTGCGTAACAGCACATGGAACAAGAAAATCGTATTGGAATTCAAATTATGTTCCTCCCGACCTTCGGATAAATGAATATTATGCTTCCAACCTGGAAAAAAGACTTAAAAATTCAGTAAGGCTAAAAAGTTTGTAGACAGAAATTTCGGGATTGGCTAAACAAATAGCAGCGAATCGGTCGTTTAAAAGCTGCGTTACAACTAGCTTGTCTTACATAGCGTCTTGCAGAAGGAACTTCAGGTCAAAATTCCGACGCGTTTGCATCGTATTTGCAAAACACCAAACAAGCAAAGAAATCTAAATGGAAGTATGAATGTAGAAAGGAAGAGCAAAGGTCTGCGATTCCTTTGCTCTGGAATTGTTAATAGTAAAATAACCATAATCCAGTGCTAAGGTAGACATAAATTTTAGGATTCGCCAAGAATTGAGACTGCCCATGCTGTCTCCAAATACGCGAGTAAATAATGTAAGTTCAGCAATAACCAGTATAAGCATCATTCTTAGCGAACTACCGCGTATTTCCAGGAATATTAGGATCCTTGTCCTCTGGAATCAATTATCGGAAAAGGCGATAGTATCTTTAATTTTTAAGCACTTTGTAACAGCGTAGTCGATCCGGACGGATTCATCATTAATAACCTTTAAATATTCCGCTAAAAAGCATATTTGTGTAATTGAATATAGAATTTAATAAATAACTTTGTAGACAACGAGCTACAAACCATTCCTGTAGTCCTTCCATCGATTAACACAATTACTTATGAAAATCTTGCAGAATTATTTCATGCGTTTTTCTTTATTCTTGAACCGAATCTCGCTGACGGGAGTCACGGAAGAGGCCAATTATTTATTACGCAAAGAGATAAAGATGGTGAACGTTATTGCGCTATCAACGGCGAGTGTATCCTTCATCTACGGGGTAGTCAACATCCTGAAGCTGCCCATCATAAGCGTAATCAATTTTGTATGCGTTGCCTTGATTTTGTACGCGTTTAAGCTGAATAAGCAACAACGATATCAAGCTGCCAAGAGTTGGATGTTGGTCGTATTTATGTGTTTTTTAGTCGTCGTAAATATTCTAGCACCGAACGTCGCTGAATATTATTTGATTATTGTGTTAACAATTGGACAGCTTATTTTCAAAAATAAAACAACAAAAATAAGCATCCTTATTCTAGTGGCATTAGCTGTACTTATTCCAAAATTCTTTCCTTACGATTTACCCTTCATTTCAGAGGTAGCGAAAGAACGTCTACTAATTAATTCCGTTTTAGGCCTTTTGTTTCTGTCTGCTTTAGTTATCTATCATCAGACTATTCAGGATAAATACCAAGAATACATCAAAGAACAAAGTCTAAAGATTGTAGAGCTTAATAACGATTTGAAGCATTTACTAGCAGTAATTGCCCACGACATTCATTCGCCTTTGCAAACGACATCGACAATGGTTCAACTTATTTCTGAAGAGAAGATAGATCCGCAAAGCAAGGAAGAGACCCTGAGACTGATTAACAAGCAGCTGAAAACACTGCGTTCGAACCTCGACAACCTGTTGGATTGGAGCCGCATTAATCTTGGAGGGATAGAAACGCAAAAAGCTCATATCTTACTTCGCGAGATTATGAATGATGCAATAGAGTCCTTTGCAGCTCGAACCAGTGAAAAAAATATCAAGATGACCAGTCAAATTGATTCGACAGCCAGTATCGATGCTGATCCGGTACAAATAAGTGTTATTTTCCGGAATCTTTTAGATAATGCAATAAAGTTTAGCAATCCTGGCGGTAGTATCGCCGTATCCGCAAAAACTGAACGGGATTACATCGAGATTCGCGTTAGCGATCATGGGAAAGGAATGAACGACGAGCAGATAAATCATCTTTTTGAAGGTACTCGAGAACCGGCCTACGGAACCTTAGGTGAAAAAGGTACTGGCCTAGGTCTTCTACTGGTTCAGAAGCTTGTAACGGCTAACAGTGGTCAAATTAAAGTGGAAAGCAAGGAAGAACAAGGAACTTTGTTTCGCATACAATTTCCAAAACCGAAGCTCGTTTAATCGCTACTTTAATTTAACCCGAAATAATCGATCACTTGCTGTCATATACAAATATTGATCGGCACCGAATGCAATATTCGCTGTTCGGACTCCCGAACGAATCCTCCCAATGGCATGACCTTGCTTATTGATGACCAAAACGCCGTCTCCTGCAGCCGCATAAACATTGCCTGTTGAATCTACTTTAATTCCATCCGCGCGAAGCTTCTCTGAAGGAAAGCTTTTCCCAAAGTCGAAGAACACCTCCGCATCTCCAACAATATTCGCATTTTTGAGTTTATAAACCATTAGATAAGGTTTTGCATCGTCACTAAGTGCAACATATAATTTCTTTCCATCAGGCGACAAAGCAATCCCATTCGGTCTATCCAAATTACTGATAACCTGACTAACACTTTGATCTTTCTTATTGAAACGATATACGCCATTTTGCTCTATCTCTCGATTTATAGTATCCGTCAAGCGACCAGGTAAACCATAAGGCGGGTCGGTGAAAAAGTAAAAACCTTGCGGATGTTCGCAAATATCATTTGGAGAATTAAAACGCTTACCCTTCCAATCGGAAACAACAGTACGCTTTTCTTTACTTGTTAGATCTATCTGTGCAATTCGCCGATTTCCATGATCACAAGCGATTAACATCCCTTCTGAATTAATCAGTAGTCCATTCGTCCCGGGCTCATCGCTATACCAAGTTTCACCTTCATAACCGGATGGCTTTAGAAACGGTCTTAATCCATTCTTTTCGTCCCATTGAAAAATAGTATTCAACCGAGGATCGCTAAATAACAAGTATTGCCCCTTCATACTCCAAACGGGTCCTTCCGCCCATACCATTCCTGCACCTAAGTTTTCAATTTGAACATCCGATTGGATAATCTTTTTCATACTCGGATTCAATATTTCAATTTTCGTTTGTTGTCCAGAAGAATGCAGGTTCGCAAATAATAAGAGTGATGAAAATAAGATTGCCTTCATAATTGGTTTAGTTCGATTGAACTATCAAAATAGGCATTTTTATTTAGAATGAAAAACATAATACGCTTAGACGAGGTTGCTTACGCGATATACGGCCCCCGCGTGTGGTGTTGCTTCAAGTTGCGCTTCGCTTAAACCAATCCTCGCTGTCGTAATAAAAAGGTCACTCATATTTATTCCCCCGAAAGTACAGGAAGTTACCTGTTTCGCTGGCACCTGTATTTCTTGGACGACGATCTTTTGTTGTATATCGATTTGCACTACTTTTCCGGCACCCCAGATAGCAACCCATAGATTTCCGTTCCTATCAACACACATTCCATCGGGCAGACCTTCCTCTTCTGGAAAAGTATATAGAACCTTCTTATTCGAAATCATGCCGCTTGCTAGGTCGAAATCATATTCCACAACATTGTAAGCAAGACTATCAATAAAATAGAAACGATCATTATTCCTACTCCACCCTAATCCATTGGAACAGGTAACATCATTAATTTTTGTTTCCACCGTCCCGTCTTCCTTTAACATGTAAAGTTTTCCAGCTCCCTTTTCGCCATTGACCTCATCCATTGTTCCAGCCCAAAAACAACCATTCGCATCCAGCTTCCCATCATTAAACCGATTATTTGGCTTATCATACTCGGGGTCAACAATGGGCATATGCGTACAATGTTCAAAATCTAACATAACAAATCCTTTGTCGCTGGCCGCAATGTACTGGTCTAACTTGTTTTTTGCTAGCGCGGAAATCCTCAATGAAAATTCATAGCAGGTATGCTCGTTGTTTGAGGCATTCCAAAAATGAACCTTTCCTAATGCAATATCTAACCAGATTAATCTATTATTTTCTGCCTCCCAAATTGGCCCTTCGCCTAGTTCACACGAAGTGTCGATTAGTAAGTCGGGGATTAGGCTTTTGTTTTTCATCAATATATATTTTTAAAACCTTTACTATGAATGCCGTATTTAATCAAATTTTATATAAAAAAAAAAAACAATCACCGTAATTATTCCCCACCAAAGTGTGGGATTTCTAAAGCCGCGCTGTAAATACCGATCCTCTTCAGACAATCTTAGGCTACGGCGACTCCATATTAAACCTACCAGCTCTGTTTCATCTTTTTTCTTTGTAACCAGACTTACCAAAACGGAAGAGGCCATGCAAACCCAGAATACGATCCCAGTTCGATTAAAAAAAGATAACTCAGGAAATGCGAACTCCAATGCAAGTGATAGTGGAATAGTTAATAAACCCGCGAATACTGCAGCTGTGGGAGTTGTCCCCTTCCACAATATTCCCAACAAGAACATCGTGGCGATTCCAGGAGTAAAATAACCATAGGCGTTCATCAGATAAATGAATATCGGCTTTTCAGAATACAATGCGATTAGACCCGAGCATATAATCCCTAATATCACAATCACAACACCAGAAAGCTTACCAAAATTCACGGACTCCCGCTCTGTTGCATTCTTATTCATGAATGGAATATAGATGTCTATTGTTAGGATGGTTGTACAAGAGTTGATCGCACCAGATAGATGAGACATCACTGCTGCGATTAAACCCGCCATTACTAGACCAACCAATCCTGTAGGTAATAACTTTTCGACTAAAAGCGAAAAGAGAAGATCGGGTTTATCTAGATTCGGAAATAATTTAACGGCAACCAAGGCCGGAAAAACAATCAGCAATGGAATTATAAATTTCAAGTAATCGCCAAAGATAATCCCCATTTTTGCGTGCCATTCATTCTTCGCCGCCAATGTCCTTTGAACGATAAATTGATTAGTAGCATTGTAGAAAACACTAATACAGAGTAATCCTCCTAGGTACATCGTCCAGGGAAAGTCTGGGTCGCCTGCTGGCATAATGAGCTTCCAATCTTTTGTTGTTTCCAACACTGCGGAAAAACCTCCTGCAGCATCAATCGTGGTGTAGGAAAGGGCAATCATTCCCATGATCAACACCGCTAATTGAACCATTTCAGTCCATATAACCGCTTTCAACCCACCTAGAATCGTGTAGATACCAGTCGTACCGGCAAGTATCAATACGCAAGTCCAAATTGGGATCCCTAACATGGCTTGCATTGTCAATGCACCCAAATAAAGCACGGCAGCTATTTCAACGAAAATATAGGTCAATAGCACCAGAATGGCATAGATTGTTTTCGCTCCTGTTCCAAATCGCCTCTGCAAAAACTCAGGCATCGTATAAAAGCCATTTCTCAAATAGAACGGTAAAAATATCCAAAGCAGCGCGTTGAATCCAATCAGAATGGCTCCCCATTCGACAACCATGGCAACAAAGCCACGATCGTATGCAACCCCCATCACCCCGACAAGTTGATGACTACTGATATTAGCAGCAATAATACTACCTCCAACCATCCACCAGGGCAATTTATCGCCAGCTAAAAAATAATCTCGCTTGGATTGGCTTGCTTTTCTGGAAGAGTAGACGCCAAGGCTAACAATTAATAAAATGTAGATTAAGAATATAGCGAAATCGATATATGTAAAGTTAGGGCTCATATTTTATGATTCATTATTATCTAGTTTAGCTATAGCCTCGACCACTCCGGTTTCCAATATCTCTAGAGAACCGGCTTCGAATGGTGTCTGCCATACTGAATAGGCATCGCTTTGATATAACTCTTCAGTAGGTAAATACCCGATGTAGCCGTTGACAATATTGATTACCACCACCGGTTTTGGAAAAAATGCTGCTCTAAGGTGTTTTTGGAAATGAACATAAGCCTCTGTACACTGGCCAACAATAATAGTTTCGCCAACTTTCCAAACCCACACGGGTAGTTCGAAACGATCCTTTTCCCCTAAAATTCTCCTTAATCCAATTTTCCGCCACAGACGCTCCTTTTCCACTGAATCCGAAGATTTAGCCCAAAGAGATTGAAGTTCAACCTCTGAAGGCAAGTCTCTAACAGGAAGTTCTACATAAATGAGTTGCGGAGTTAACGATGTTGAAATGGCAACGTCTGTAAAACCCCAGATCGCTAATGATGCACCTGATTCCACGCTTCCTTGAAAGGCGAGTGCTTTACTTGCATCGTTGAATTTATAAACTGTCGATAAAACGGCATACCCCAATTGCTTGCCATAATTATCAGCAACATCTGGATCACCGACGTACTGAACGGCCGGCGATTGATCTCCGGAAGCCCCCTGTAAAAACATAAGCTCTACGCCGACACGATCTCGGATAACTTCGCGTAAAGCCCCTATATAATCTGGTGAAATTAGGTGGTTGTCCCAAGCTAACGTCGTTGGATGACATGCATAATTTACGATCAAGAATTTAACTCGATGTTTCAAATCCGTGACGCGTCCCACAAGAAGGGTATCATCCCCTGCAATCTCTGGATTGAAGCCAGTCAGATGACGTTTTCCTTCGTCCCAATAGAAATCACGATTCGTCGCTAAATCGCAGCTTCCATATCGCCAATCTAATCGTCCTAGAAATGACGTATCTAGGGCCAATTGTATCGCTGAAATAATTGCTTCTAATAAAAAAGCTAAATACGGAGCTATGAATTCTCCACCCTTTTTTTGCGCATCAGCTAAAGATAGACTTGGTCCAGAATGCGTATGGGAGAGACAGAACATAAGGTTTGGAGCCTCGATATTGAAATACTTCCGCACGCCTGCTCTAATGTAGGCCTCTTCGTCTGGTGTTTTCCACCAACCGAGATCCGCTGAAATAATAATTGTTGGGGCTGAATCCTCACGTTCTTGCAAGGTTAAACAATTCAGCTCTAAAGGCCGATGTACGCCCTGACTATACTGAGAATCACCCGCACCCCAATTACGCGTGTAAATGCCCACTTCCGGTGTGATAATCTTTGTCGAGACTCCAATTATACCTTCGAAAGCGTTAGATATAGTTTTCTGTGCTTCTTTACTTTTCATATTGTAGAGACGAAGCCTATATGAGATATTCACGAAGCCTCTATCATAATTTAAAATGAGTTCGCTCCAAACCTATCGAAGCGTATAAACATGAATAAGATTTGGTCCACAACAAGGAGTTTCGCGTATCTATCCTCCATGCTATTAAAATTGGCTTAAAACTGTCGAAAAACTCAACAATATTTTTAACACATCATAATTAACCAGTCTATTCGGTAAAAACAAATATATGAAATGTATACAAAAACGTGTAATTTTTGTAAATAAAAAAGAAAAGAATTTTAAGAATAAAAAAAGCTTAACAATCAATTGGCTAAGCTCTAAAAACACCACATGTTTCCCCTATCCCAAATCCAAAGACTCCAATTCCCCCCGATGCAAATGCGATCTTAAAATCCCCATTGCCTTTTCAAAGTCCTTTTCCTTTATCGCGTTCAAAATCTCGCGATGTTCTCTATCTGTCTTTTCATAGTCGTCCATTTGAGACGCTCTACCCAATTTAAAGTGAAAAAGTGGAATATTACTCGATTTATAAATAAGGGTGAGCTTATCATTATCTGCGATTTCAAACAAACACTCATGAAACTTGACATCCGCTTCGCAAGCGCCACCATAGTATCCGCTAGAAACCATTAAACTAAAGTCTTCACAAATCTTCTCCAACTCTAAGATTTGCTGGGCATTAATCTTCTGACATGCGAGCTGAAGCGCTCCTAACTCGAGCACCTCCCGCAGTTCTCGAATTTCCTTGAGGTCTTCCATACTCATAGACTTCACGAAATAGCCAGATTTCTCTCCCTTCACTAACAAGCCCTCACCTAGTAAGCGAATCAATGCTTCGCGTATAGCTACACGGCTTACTTCCATCTTCTTTGCCCAAGCATCTTCTTTCAAGCGACTTCCCGGAACCAACTGGTTTGATAATATTTTGCCTCGAATTTCTAGGTAAACTTTTTCTGCTAGTGAATCTTCTTTCATAATGAACTAAATCCTATATACAAATGTATACAATTTATCAAATTACTCGCATACTTCTGCATCATATCCGTTATTAAACGTCGATAAATGCTTACGGGATCTAAAACGAAAGGTAAGGCGACAAGATATAAAGGCGGCCTTTACTCCTAAAGACCGCCTTTAAACGATGAAAGCTACTCGTCATCCTTTTGTTTATTCTCGCTTTTCTTCTCCTTCTTGTTGTGCGTGATATCTTCGCCTTTGAATTCATTTTCTTCATGCTCCCGGCTATCGAGCTTATCCTTATTCTGAAATTGCTTCGCCTGAGTGGCAGGGTTTACCGGATTGTTTGATCTCCCTTGGTTATTTTGTGTTCCCATCTTCTTTTTCTTTTTCGTTCAACCATCGATGTCAATCCTTAAACAAGGCAAATAACAAAAATGTTTTAGTTCGAGCACATCTTAACAGCAAGGAAGGGTTCACACAAACCGCGCTTCCCTTGATGATGTGTTAACCACTCACCTGCACAAAAACTTTGTTCAGTTTGCAGAATAAGCGTATGTTTGGCATCCGACCCTGCTACCCTAGTTTCAATATTACCCTACGTACGCTCTTTATCTCGACACCCTCGTAGCAGCAGGTTTCTTGGTATGCTCATACACTTCAGATCCCTTTCACTTCCCTTTCAAGTCCCATTCAAGTCCTAATTTCCTCCGACTCTCAAGGGAGATAAAATAGTTTAATATAGAATTGATAATTCTTTAAACCTGACCTAAGCTTTATCTATTAATTTTAAAGAAAATACTTTTAAACAACAATAAAATGGCAACGACAAAAAACGGAGTACATGGATTGGTTTCTGGGAAACTAGGGAATGTTATCTACTACGAACGCAATGGAATTGGATATATACGTTCTGTTCCTTCGAAACGTATGGAACGTAAGCAATCGGCAATCGCTCAACTCACCCGCTCAAAATTTAAGCTCGTACAACAACACGTTATTCATATGCTGCAGTTTATCAAATTTGGTTTTCAGTATGGCACAGGGAATGGGACAGCCTACAATCGTGCAATGTCCTATAATTTGAGGAATGCCGTAAAGAGTGACGCCGACGGGATTGCGATGGATTGGAATTCGCTGGCATTCAGCCGGGATATGCCCGACCCGTTGAAGCAAGTTTCCTTTAGTCTAGATCGAAGAAAGAAACTTTTGACCATTCGCTGGCAAATCGACGAAAATGCCTTAGTGCGTATGGAAGGATACGATATGCGCGCATATATTATGATTATCCCGAGTGATTTAGAAAATTGGAATGTACAGGGTTTAAGCGCTGGAAATTCAATTACCGACGGTTTTCAACAGATCAATATTCTAACATACGATCATAAAATTACTCAGCATCTATATATTGCATTTGCATCTGTCAACCTACCTATTCGTAGCACGAACAGTCGATATGTGGGCGCGGTGGAAATGTAGCATGTAGCACAATCATCAGTGAATCGTCATAAATAGATAAATAGTTTCGCTTGTTCACTATAATCTCTCTAAATTAAGCATTTACAATACACATATAAACGATACGTAAGCTTAATTGAACGACCATGACGAAACACTATTACCCCCTGCATTTACATATTGTTAATCAAGACGAGAAGCATGTTGGTGAGCAGGTATACCTAGCCGGAACATTGAATAATTGGTCGGACGAACACCTTTTGCTGGGCACCATCCCCAAGAAGGGAGAAAGTATAGAATTTGTCCTCCCCGAACTCAAGGCTGGGGAACATGAGTTTAAATTATCGCGCGGTAATTTCAAAACCTTGTTTGCAACAGCTGCGGGACAGTTGGCGCCGGCGGTTTGGCTTAATCATTCAAAAGAATCAACCTTAGAAATAGCGATTGATGCATGGCGAGATGATTTTCCGGCAAGCACGGCGAGTAAACAGGTTACCATATTAGATGAACACTTTTACTTTCCGAGTCTTAATGTACATCGAAAAATCATGATTTACCTGCCAAAAGGATATAGAGAATCCGAAAAGCGATATCCGGTTCTTTATATGCACGACGGTCAACATTTATTCGATGAGGCGACTTCTGTAGGACGCTCAGGGCCTGTGGAATGGCAAGTTGATAACACAATTGATCAGTCAGCCCATGAAGCAATAGTTGTCGCGATTTACCATGCTGCAAATTACGAGCTCCGTGCACAAGAATATATGCTGTCGGCGACTGAAGAGATTAAAAACCCTAAAGGCTTACTCTATTTGGAGGATATCGTTCAGGAACTTAAACCATTTATCGATGATCAATACCGAACTTATCCAGACGCAGCAAATACGGCAATTGCGGGGAGTTCCATTGGTGGATTAATTAGCATTTATGCTGGTTTACTATATCCCGATGTATTTGGTACTATAGGCTCATTCTCTCCCTCTATCTGGATGGACGAAGAAGCGCTTTATTTAAAGTCGTTAAACAAGTTGTTGAAACATGGCACTGATTATAAGAATCAGACCTTATACTTTTACGTTGGCGGAAAAGAAAAGCGATTCGACCATAAAACAACGGAAAATGACATGAAGAAAGAACTCGTGAAATACATTGATTTCCTGAGCAAAAATTATAGAGGGGCAATTGAGTTGGATATCAATCAACATGGTAAACATGGTGCTGCTTATTGGCAACTCGCTTTTCCAAGATTTTTTCAACATTGGAATCTGAATATGGGGAAAAATACTTAGTTCCATCCTTACTATTTATTTAGATTAATTATAAATAACTAGTATCTTTGCAAAGCAAATGAAGATAAGGGCAAAGATAAAGGAGCATAATGAATGGTTGTTTTGGGAAGAACTCTCAGAAGAAAATAGTCTTCATAGAGATTTATCAGAGAAAAACATCAGCATCAATAAGTACCCTATTCGCATAAGTTCCTATCAGATATTAAGCAAAGGTATTTTTATCATCCAAGCGGAAATGACTTTCAGTGAATCGGGAAGTATTCATGCAGAGATTGATAGTGAAGCAATCGTCAGTCAATTCATCATCGGCGTTAACCAACACAACAAGCCAACCTTTAGTAAGCATAATATCCGGTACTTGCCGTATATGAATGAAGAGCATGTAGTTCCTGAAAACCAGCGATGCTTGTACATTCTATTGGTCATGACCCCCAACTTCTATCATAACTTAGTTACGATCTATAATCCGCTGCAAGACCAATTTAAGCAGCGGATGACCCAACGAAACGCAGTTTCTATATTTAAGGAGGATTTGCCGGCCACGATGGAAATGCTCCATACCATTGAAGAACTTGGGAAAATAAAAGATAAAAAAGAACTAAAACAGATCTTTACGAACGCAAAGGTATTAGAGCTTATCATGTATCAATTTGAACAGTTTGGATTAGCTGTTGAGAAAGATATAGAGGAGATCAGGACCGAAGATATTCTAAAGTTAGAAGATGCTAAGAAGATCCTGACTCAACAATTTGTAGATCCACCGACACAGCGTCAGTTATCTAAAATCGTACTCCTAAATGAGTTTAAGCTCCGGAATGGTTTTAAACGTTATTTCGGGACCACCATTTATAACTTTATCACTCGCTTGCGCATGGAAGAAGCCAAGCGACTCATCTTAGATGAAGAAAAAAATATGTATGAAATTGCGACCCAAGTTGGTTTTAAACATCAGGCAAGCTTCACCCATGCATTTAAAAAGTATTATGGCATTCTGCCTAGCGAAATCTATCGGTCAGGTCCGCCTAGCCATTAGTACCGAATTAAACTGCTCCAAATCATATTCCAGGGGAATGGCCTGAATTTCGGTTCTCAAATTTTTTGGATTAATATAGACTAGACTATCAATCCCAAAAATACTGTATATATGCTGTTGCTTAAAGACTTCGTTTGGACTACCATACCACCAGACTCTGCCCGCTTTCATCATCACCACTCGATCACTATATTGCGCGACCATGTTTAAATCGTGTAATACGGCGATCACTGTAAAACCAGCTTTACTGAAAGCCTTCGCAATCGCCAAGGTTTGATGTTGATATTGAATATCCATGCTGGAAATCGGCTCATCTAAGAGTAGGATTCCCTCTTCCACGTCCCATAATTGTGCAAGGACACGCGCTAAATGGACACGTTGTTGTTCACCTCCTGATAATTCGCGGATAGAGCGTGCTCGAATATGATTCAGCTTACAGATGTTGATGCATTCCTCCAGAATCTTTTTATCGAGGGCAAGCATCTGTTTCATGTATCTTCCCATGGAAATAACCTCTTCCACAGTAAATGGGATATCCATTAAATTATTCTGATGAAGATACGCTCGGAACGTCGACATTTCCTTCATACTTAGCGCAGTAATATCCTTGCTTTGGATCAGAATTTTCCCACTATTTCCCTTTAGCTCTCCCGCGATTAACTTGAGTAGCGTACTTTTGCCAGCACCGTTTGCCCCAATAATACTGATAAACTCGCCCTTGTCAATAAAAAGATGGAGATCCTTAATAATGGTTCTGTTCTTTACTGCATAATTTAGCGCTTGGATTCGTATCATGATTTATAACTTTCTTTTTTCTTTTAATAAAATTCCTAGAAAAACTGGTGCGCCAATTAAGGCCGTGATAACTCCGATAGGTAGTTCTAGCGGTTGAATGATCGTACGCGCAATTAGATCGGCTAGGTTTAATACAATAGCCCCGCCCAAGAGAGATGCAGGTAGTAAAAAGCGATTATCAACTGTCCCTATTAATCGAAGCGTATGTGGGACTAATAAGCCTACAAAGGCGATTATTCCAGCAAAAGCAACAGAAACGCCAACGGCTAATGTCGAGCAAACAATAATCAATACTTTTAATCGCTTAGTATTTAGCCCCATCATCTCCGCTTGGGACTCCCCTAGTGCAAATAAATTCAGCGACTTACCAAAAAACAACAACGGCGTGACTGCTATGATGCTAAATATCGCTAGGATATTTACAGATTCCCACGTCGCCCCTGCCATACTTCCTAAAGACCAAAAAGTAATATTCCGTAACTGCTGTTCAGTCGCCATGTAACTCATCAAACCGGTGGCCGCACCTGCGAGCGCATTGATCGCAATACCCGCGAGAATCATGGTCGCGATATTCGATTTCCCATCGACCATTGAAATACGATAGACTATTAAAACCGCTATTGAAGCGCCTATAAATGCCGCAATGGAAATTAAATACAGATTAAATGCGTTGCCTAGGAAAGCAATTATACTAGTTTCAAATACAATCGTTAGTGCAGCGAAGAAAGAAGCGCCAGCCGATATGCCAACAAGACCAGGTTCAGCAAGAGGATTTCTAAATATCCCTTGTATCGCCGTTCCTGTGATTCCTAATATCGCACCAATGAGGGTACAGAACAGGATGCGTGGAACGCGAATTTCTAACAAGATATTCTTCAGCAGCTCGTCTTCTTCTTTCAAGTTGGAGAATCCCAATGATTTATATAATAATAAAAAAACTTCTTGAAATGGGATTTTCATGGCGCCAGCTCCTAATGAAAAGACGATCAAACAAAGCAGAGATATCCCCAATACGATATAAATAATACTATACCTCATCCTAAAGTACTAGTTGCTGTAGTTTGGAAATGGCTTCCGGAAGACGAAGGCTATAGTTGTTTAGTAAACTCGCATCCATCGATACAATTCTTTTGTTTTTGCCTGCCTTGGTAAGTTTTACACCTGGCATATTTGCGATACCTTCAGCGCCGCCTAGACTAGAAAGACCGAAATTAAACATCAAAATAACATCGGGATTTGCTGCAACTAAAGCTTCCGTATTATAGGTTTTGTAGCCCGTAAATCCTTTCATAGCATTCTTAAATCCGGCATTGCTAATAACCGCATCAACTGCTGTCTGTTGCCCCGCAACGCTCATATGACCTGCACCACGCGCGTAGATAAACAGTACTTTCTGTGCAGAATTCTTAGACTTATTCATTAAAGCTGTTAGTTCTTTGCCAAGACTTTGTGCAAGTAGCTGTCCTTTTTCCACTTGATTTACTGATTTAGCGATGTTGAGGATGAAGTTTTGGAGACCTATTTTTGAGAATTCCTGCTTAATCAGCACATAGGGGATTTTAAGTTTCTGAAGTTGAACCTGTACATCGGCGGCTAACTCTCCTTCAAGGGCAAGGACCAAATCAGGTCGAAACGAACTAAGGGATTCGATGGTGACACTTCGATTCTTACTAACCTTCGGCAAGGCAGCGATGTAGGCGGGATAGTCGCTCGTTAAATCAACCGCTACAATTTGCTTTCCTATGCCTAATCCATCAAGTACTTCGGTAATCGATCCACTTAGTGAAATAATACGTTTTGGATGGCTTGCTTGAACGGAGATACTGATAGAAATCAAAGTCAAAATGATCAGAATTGATCGGGATAATGGATAAATTTTCATTGTTTGTTGTACTAATATTGAACACAAATAGAGCACTTATTTAAAATAGTTCCAAATAAGCGAACACCACAAAATATTCGAAATTCACAATACAACAGGTATACTTCTTTTTCAATACAACACTCATTATCAGTAATATACAACATTTGTTTTATCAGGAACTTTCAGCTGAAAAATCTATATATCACAAAAAAACATACAAATACAACAAAACAAGCTACGTTTTGAATAAACTATTTGTCCCGAATATTGAGGAATATTGCACTATTATTTAGAATTAATACAAATAGATTGCAACTCAAACACCTATATCGTCTCATGTTTTTAGCGGTCCTTGTTCATAGCAACTCTACAACGATCCTCGCCCAACAAAAAGCGAGATTCAAGGGCTATGTTATTGATAGTTTAGGGCAACCCATCAGCAACGCTACGCTGCGCTTTCAACCGGATCAAATCCAAGCATTCACAAACAAAAAAGGGTATTTCGAAACAGACCCTCATTATACTGGGCAATACCGATATACCATTACGGCCTTAGGGTATCAACAAGACACGGGGTCTATCAACCTAACAACAAACAGAAACCCTATCCGTTTCACGCTCTCGAAAGCTGAGCAACAAATCGAAGAAGTGACCGTCGTTGGTCAGGTATTGAAAAGACCTACACTGATTGATCCTCGAAATTCTGCCATGCCTGTCACTATCATCGATCGTCGAACGCTGGATCTTCTGGGAAGCCGTCGTTTGGATGAAGTGCTACGTGAACAAACAGGCATGGCTATCGTCCATAATACAGCGGGCGGAAGTCGTTCGGTGGGCGTACAAATGCAAGGGCTCTCGAGTCAATATATCATGATTTTAATCGATGGGCAACCATTACTCGGGCGACAATCTGGAAATTTAGACCTATCGCGAATTCAAGTCTCTAACATTGAACGCATTGAAATTATCAAAGGAGCATCGTCCTGCTTGTACGGCAATGATGCCCTAGGTGGAGCAATTAATATCATTACCCGATTCGGGAGTACCTCTCCGCAATTGCATTTACAAGCAAACTATGGAAGCTTCCATACGCTAGACCTAACTGCTGAAGCGGAACGTAATTTCAACAAGAACAAAGGCTATTTACTTTTTTCAAGCAATTATTATAGAACCCATGGATTTAATAACAATAAGCGATATCTGGAAGCAGGAACTACGGTTCCTCCATACACTAATTTCGCTGTGCAAGGGAAAATACGACATCAATTAAAAGATGAATCTGAGCTATTAAGCCTTAGCCTTCGCGCCAATAATAGACAGTCTGAAATGACAAGAAAATATGCTACAGATTACGAAATTATAGATCAGCAGGATGAAACCGATTTAAATGCTTCCTTATCGTTTGACAAACGCTGGTCTGGTCTGTGGAAAAGTCTCACAAATTATTATTTCTCTCATTATCAATCCGATATTACCGTCAACAATCGAGAGGCTTCAACATCGCTTTCAAGTGATCGGTTTCGACAAGCCATTCATAAGATCGAGCAACAAGCAGCGTATCAAAGAGCGGGTTTTAATCTGACTTTAGGTGCGATGGTTCAACTAGAAAAAATGAATGTAGAAGCTAACATGAATCAGCGGCAGCAATTGACCAGCAGTGTGTACGGGCAAGGAAACTATAATTGGGGAAGATTTGTGCTTCTTACAGCAGGCATACGATTTGATCATACCTTAAATTTTGGGTCGCAATGGAGTCCTAGCTTAGGAACGACCATTAAACTTTCAGATCAACTCACATGGAAGACGGGGATAGCAACGGGCTTCAAAGCGCCGGACTTCCGGACGCGATATCAGGTGTTCTATAATCCTTCGGCTAATTACTATGTGCTTGGCAATGAGGTTTTACGTGAAACCCTTGAACGAATGGATGCCGCTGGAGAACTTTCTGAAATTCGAACCGCAGTACTCAAACAATTAGATCAGTCGCTAAATGCTGAAAAGAACACCTCTTTAAATACAGGTGTTCATTATGCCCCCTTCAAGAACAGTCAGATTGAATTGAATGTATTCTATCACCGCTTGCGAAACCAAATCAACAGTATTCAGGTGGCTACAGGTCAGCGTAATATGGCAATCTACTCATTTCAGAATCTCCCCAGTGCAGTGAACAAGGGAATTGAAGCCAATTGGCAAGCCGAACTATTTAACGGACTACAGCTATCCGGCGGTTACCAATATTTAATCGCGAAAGATCTCTCGGTACGAGACAGCATCCGGGCAAATGTATGGCCATACAGTCAGAATATACATGATCCCAAAACAGGAAACGCATATAAGCCATCCGTTAAAGATTATTGGGGATTGGAAAACCGATCGAGACATCAATTTAATCTGGGAGTCATCTACCGCTATGAACCTTGGAATCTAAGTTTCAATCTGCGTGCTATTTTTCGAGGAAAATACCCGTTCATGGACTTGAATGGAAATCGTTTCATCGACAAATATGACAGCTATGTGGATAGCCACATCATTTACTACGCAGGAATCGAAAAGAAATTTGATAGCATGCCATTGAGCATTCGAGTGAATATGGATAATATGACAAATTATATCAATTACATGATTCCTGGACAAATGGGACGAATGACAAGCATCGGTCTGTCCTACCGTATTATTAAAAACTAAAGAACATGAAAAATATCAACTATCTAAAAATAATAGTCCCAGTCCTGTTACTGACGTTTACAGCCTGCAGCAAGTCGAATGAGGGACCAACTGTCGAATTGGAAGATGGAGTAAGCGTGCTCATTAGCAATTTGGCCGGAGACGTCGATGCGTCCGTAGGAAGCACAGGCCCCGGCAAAGAGAAACGTGACTTTCACACCTTCTTATTCCGCTTCGCCGATAAGAAACAAACTTGGCTTAAGAATGCGCAAGACTCGGCTAGCCATTTCGATCAAACAGAATGGGATTTGGCATTTAGTAACTACTACAATAGCAGCATATATATCAACAATGGGAGTCAACCGAATGTTCCATTTTCAGGGAATGCTGCGAAGCATAAAATGCTCCTAATCGAGAAAGATTACGATGCTGTTGATACCGCTCCCTCGGATTCAGAATTCGATAAAAGCACGCTATATAATATCGGCATGGTAACTAGTGAGGATTCTAAAGGTTGGTATAACTATAACATGACTTCTCACCTGGTTCAAGTGATTCCGAACAGAACCTACCTGCTAAAACTTACTAACGGCAAATATGGGAAACTGCAATTCATAAGCGTTTACAAAAACAATCCGCCCGTAGTCACCGACTTGAACTGGCCTGCCCCCTACTTCACCTTCCGCTATTTCATTCAGGAAGACGGCAGTAAAAATCTTAAAACAAAATAAATACTTAAATAGAATAATTATGTTGAGCGAAAGAATCAAAACAGCAACAAAAGACGGTCACCAAGAATTGGAAAAACAAGTGGTATACCGTATCAAAGCAATAGAAAACAACAAAGACTATGTTGAGTTATTAAAATATTTCTTTGCTTATTTCGAGACCCTAGAGCAACAAATTGCCTCCTTTATGCCAGATGCTCTGCAAGATTACTTTAGCGTTCGCCGAAGTGCAAAAGATATCGCTAAGGATATTGAGGTCTTGGGTTCATCCGTCGCCGATTTACCTCAAGCTTTCCTGCCTGCCATTGAAAACAAAAATCAAGCGATTGGTGCCTTGTATGTTTTAGAGGGATCTATTATGGGAGGTCCGTTTATTGTGAAAATGCTCGAGAAAGTGGGTATTGAATCAGGTTTCAATTTCTTCCAAGGCTATGGGGATCAGTCGGCAGAGAAATGGCTCGAGTTTACCAAAATCATCAACCAAGAAGTTAATCAGGAAGCTGACATCGAAGAAGCTATCGCGAGTGCGAAAAACACGTTTGAACAATTTGCAAATACATTCACAAATACTATTAACGCATAACTAACATGATGAAATCCTTTAAATCTTCTTTCCTTTTATTCGCAGTTACTGGACTGGCTTGGACTACAATTAGCTCCTGCTCAGACGACAAAGAAATTGCGACTCCAAAACTCTCAGACAGCCATGCGAAGACAGAAATCGCCAAGATTACAATTCCTCCGAGCAAGAAGGTATTCTTTGATTTTAAAACTAACAGCCTTCAAGACAGTGCTAAAAGCATGGTAAACTTATCGGGGATGTACGGTTCTAACCTACAGAATTCGCGTTCAGATGTGTACGCTATGGGCTATTTCGATAAAGAAAATACATCGATTGAAAAACTTACTTTGCAGGATGTTTTAGCTCAAAAACTAACCGCTACAAATGCTTTTACGATCGATGCATCCAGTGCCGGTGCCCCGGCAACAGGACCTACATGGATTATTTATGACTTCAAAAATAATCATGCCGTATATCCTACTGCAAACCGTTACATCGTCATGTATAAAGGTGCGGCACTGAATGATAACGCCGATGAGCTTTACGTTATCAATGCGGCCTCGGTAAGCGCCGCGCAAGGCACCGCTAACTACGAAATCAATGTCAAGAAATTCGTAAAGTAGTATAGCTGGCTCGTTTAGCTGAAAAGGACTGTTAAATATAACAGTCCTTTTTTTATGTATCCGATCGAAAATAATCTATAATCAGGTTTACCTGAAAATTTAAAGGTTCAATCTAAGTTATTTTCTGGCTATTCTTGAGGAGATCGTATATGTGTCAAGCGCAAAGTTTAGCTTATTACCAAGGTCGAATATTTAACCGTTCACGATCATGAATATGGATACTTACTAAATAATCGATATCAATTTAATGCTCAATAACTCCGATTTTACGTCTAAATTTCGTACATTCATTTCTTCTAACCAGAGCCAAAAAACACAACGATGAAAGTCTTTATCAACAAAATTATTCCAGAAATCGGCATGCAATTACTAGCACGTCCTGACATCGACTTAGTCATGCCTGAGAATCCTGAGATCAGCTATGATGAATGGATAAGTTATTGCCAACAATGCGATGCTATCTTGAATATTGGTGCATATAAAATTGATGCTAAATTCTTTGATTTATGTCCATCGGTAAAAGCTGTATCGCTGTTCTCTGTCGGATACGATCAAGTAGATTTAGCAGAGGCTACTCGAAGAGGAATCCCTGTTTCCAATACACCTGATGTATTAAGCAAAGCAACGTCTGACATTGCTTTTCTACTAATGCTGATGGTTTCTAGATTAGCATCTTTTCATACGAATCAAGTACGTTTGGGCGTCCGGTTTAAATACTTTAATCCGGTTGCGAACCTGGGACAGGAACTATATGGTAAAACACTAGGTATATTCGGATTGGGAAGAATAGGCGTTGAAATGGCATTAAAATGCCAAGCAGCCTACCAGATGAAAATCATCTACCATAATAGAAATAGACATCCAGAGTTAGAAGAAAGCATCAATGCGACTTATGTTTCTTTTGAGGAACTATTAGCTCAGTCTGATGTCCTTTCCATTCATGCGAATTACTCAGCGGAGTATCGTGGAAAATTTGATGCATCAGTCTTTCAGCAAATGAAATCAAATGCTATTTTAGTGAATACAGCTCGCGGAGGATTTATTAATGAGGATGATCTCTACAAAGCGCTAAAAACCGAGCAAATATGGGGAGCAGGTTTGGATGTATCTGATCCTGAACCTATGTTACCGGACAATCCTTTACTCGACCTAGAAAGGGTCTGTGTATTACCACATATTGGTTCCGCTACCTTCGAAGCAAGATCTGGAATGGCAAAAACAGCCGCTGAGAACATCATTGCTTTTGTGGAAGGAAAACCTTTGCTTACTTGCTTAAACCCTGAAGTCTACACAAATTCCTAATGATGAATATCTTAATAGCCCCTAATAGTTTTAAGGGGAGCCTTACTGCTGAAGAAGTTGCTGACGCGATTGCTGAAGGTCTCAATCAGAGTATCATCAGGGCTAATTTGGTAAAGTTTCCTATTGCTGATGGCGGCGATCATACCTCGTTCTTAATGACTAAACATCTAAACGGTAGCATGCACACGCTGCAAGTTAAAGGTGCCTATCTTCAGAATACAGAAGCACAATACGGTCTTCTAGTGGATAGAAAAACTGCCATAATAGAGGTTGCAGAAACATCAGGATTTAAATCTATTTCTGGTGAATTACGAAGTCCTATGCATTCAAGCACCTATGGTTTGGGCGAACTTATTCTCCACAATATTGAAAAGGGTGTGCGTTCATTTATTATTTGCCTCGGGGGATCAGCAACAGTCGACGGAGGATTGGGTATGTTGCAAGCACTCGGACTAGAATGTTTCGATAAATCAGGTAAAGTTTTGCAAGCAGCACCTGCAAATTTCGGAGACGTTGCAAGCTTTGACTTAAGTAATCTCAATAAAACAATAGCTGGTATAGACTTCACGATCCTTTGCGACGTAGAAAATAGACTATTAGGCGCAGAAGGTGCTGCCGCCGTATTCGGACCGCAAAAGGGAGCTTCAGAATCCGATGTGCTGGCGTTGGAGGAATTTCTTTCCAAATTTGAACACATAACGAAAAACCTTACTGGCAAGTCATTGAATCAAGTAATTGGAGGCGGTGCAGCGGGTGGTTTAGGGGCAGCTTTCAAGGTTTTTATGCATGCTGAAATGGAGAAAGGGGCAGCTTATTTCTGTAAACTTACGGAGATTGAATCTCAAATTCAACAAGCTGATTGGGTTATCACCGGAGAAGGGAGTATTGACTCGCAATCTTTGGAAGGTAAAGCGCCGGTAGTCTTAGCAGAATTAGCAAGAAAAGCAAACAAACCAATTATTGGACTTGCAGGTAATATTCCTAGAACAATAGATTCACAATTACAAGATTATTTCACAGCGTTATTCGCCATTGGAAACAGTCCTGAAGAATTATCGAAAGCTATAAAACATACGACAGTAAATCTTCAACGAACAGCCAAGCAAATCGGAATGTTGTTAAATCCTTCAAAATAAAAAATCGGCTGCTAAGTGTAAAATTGCAGCCGACTAAACATCACATGATTGAAACAAAAACGATCTTTAATGATTAGAAATAACCATATTGCTTAACGTCGCCATAGTTTAGCGCGACTTCCAAACGCTTGACAACAAATATCCCGCCTTTGGACAAAATACTGGCTTCATTATCCCCTTTTATTAGGGTATTCTTTGGAATTTCAAATACATATACTTCTTCCCCATCCTGCAAGCCTTTGAGCCGGTCGTAATCTTCCGCAACGCGGCCCTCTAGCGGATTAACTGATTTCCCGTTAATCTTCACTTCCATTCTAGCTTTCTTATCCGCACGGAGAAACAGAAGCTGTGATTGAACATTTTGAGAATTCACTTCATCAGCGACAAAGATTCCAACTTTGCTCAACTTACCATTACCGCATGCCATCGGAAGATCTGCAACCTGAAGGACACCATAAGCATTGGTTACCCCGTCTGATGCGCAATAGATCTTATTACGCTTACGTAATAAAGTAGGATCTCCTAGTTCTGTTAACAGTCTTTGTGAACGCGTCCTGCAAACCAATCCACTCTCATTTACAGCCTTGGCGTAATCTACCTTCGCATCATTTTCAAAATAGAAATTGAACAAGTACAATCCATCTGCACCCTGCCCTAGAATATGGGAAGCCATACCGCGATACATACCCTCCGAGAAGAACTCCCGAGGTTGATAACCGCCATCGTCAATAGAACCATAAACCGGGATGGTTTTATTGAAACCTTTAAATAAATCTCTTTTAAATTTAGCAATTGGAGTCGCGGTCTCACCTCGCCAATGTGCACCAATAGATATAAAATCTATTAATCCTTGCTTATGCCATTCGCGTACATCTAATCCTTTTTCTAAGCCCCCCTCAACCGTGATTGGAACACGTACAGAAAGTAAAATTTTCTTTTTTCTTACAGTCGAAACTGAATCAACCATACGCTTGACCGATTTAACAAATGATGTTACCAACGGCGCCTTCGCTGATCCTTCACCGGTCTTAAACAGCACAATAAACCGCATAAAATCAAGATCATAACCATCTATTTGCGGATAATTTTCGAGTTGCTCACGGATTAAATTCAACTTATGATTTCGTACTTCTTCATAGGTGAAATCAAGTGCTTGCGCACTGTTCATACCTTGAGAAGGATCACCTGTATAATATTGGGGATTGTTATACCAAAAATCAGGATAGGAAACTCGGCATTTCGACGCTGTATCTGCGAAATGCAGATCGTTGACACGGAAAGTAATAAATGCCTCCATTCCTCTTTCCTTAGCACGCGTAAGCGAAGCATCAATGATGTCAGTACCTTCTTTTTCTAAGCTTAGAAAATTAGCGTAATAATGTTTAAAAGCATCACGCTCCGATGTACTTTTATCGCAAGATAGCGTACCATTTCGATCATCTCCAAAAGTTCGTTCATACTTTGAACGGTAGTAGACGAAGTCACTACCAGTACACATCATATAAGTAGTTACGACCTTACTATCCGCAACGATATCTACATAACGATTAATATCTTTTCGGGACAAATTGCCTTTGCGATTGAACCACATATTGGCAAGCGCATCAGTTCCGTCATTGTTATGAATTATACGAAAACCCTTAGCTTTTTGCTGATCTTTAGGCTCCGATGAAGAACTTAATCCTAATAAGAGAAGAACAGCAAAAAAGCATTTAATAAGGGTCTTGTGGTTTAGGTTGATTGTCATTATTAAATTTCGTTGAGAAGGTTGATCTCAATAGCTCTAAAGCTTATGATACAATATTAATTATTTACTATCAGGTAACCGTCCTGTGCTTACCGCTTACTTCTGTGCATTAACGAGCTTCTGATTCGGTTGTATGAACAATAAGGATACAGCCGATAGAATAATCATACCAGATGCAAATTGAAAAATGGTATGTAGGTCAATGTTAGAATCACGTAGTGCACCACCAAAATAGAGTCCTAATCCACCGACCAAAGTTCCACAAAAGTTCAGTATGCCGTAGCCTGTCGCCCTATACTTCTCTTCGACAACCATACTTAAAATCGGCATCGTGTTCGTGTCAACAAACGACTTACAGAAGGAATACAGAATAAAGCACAGAATCGAGATTGAAAGGATATAGGAGTAGTTCGCCATAAATATGGCTGGGGCGGCAATGCACAAACCGATAAAAGGCATATAAATCCGCGCCTTAGAATTTTTCTTACTCCAGAGATCCGTTATCATACCACCAAAAAGTACTCCAAATATGGCGGCAGTGAATACATAGCCCGTTGAATAAACACCAGCCTGCGTTTGAGTCAAACTAAATTTCTCTTGGAAATAAGTTGGAAGCCAGCCTACAATTAACCAGCCCACAATACTGATAAACCCAAAGAAGGCAACGATAAACAAAAACGATCGATTGCTTACTAGGACTTTCAAGGAATCAACAAATCTGACCTTAGGTACTGTATTTGAATCCACATTTACTTCTGCTTTCGGCACATCTTTGATCAAGAAAATCATAGCAAGTGCATAACACATTCCGAATATTCCAAAAACTGTAAAAGCATAGTTCCAAGTGTGATTTTCTGCGAGCCAGCCGCCAACAAATCCCAAGCTTTGACCTAACATAATACCGGCCATATGAACACCTGTTGCCAAGGATCTGGTAGGCCCTTTATGGTAGTCCATAATCAAAGCTAATGCCGCTGGAATATAGCAGGCTTCACTAATGCCCATTAAAGCTCGGGTAATCAGCAATTCGTTAAATGTTGATGCATAGGAAGTCATCCAAGTCACCAAAGACCAGACGAACAAGCTAAATAGAATAACACGGCTTCTGCTATAGCGATCGGCTAAATAACCGGCAAAGGGACTAAAGAAACCATAAACCCAAAGGAAAACAGCAGTCAATAATCCAAACTCTGCATCGCTCATTGGAATAGAGTCGACAATGGAAGTACGCATGGTGGTAATCATCGTACGATCTATATAATTCAACATGGCAATGATGAATAAAAGACCGACGATTAGCCAGGAACGGAATTTACTAGGTGGACCTTTGGTCACAAAAGAGAAGCTCATAATTTAAGTTTAAGTTGGTTGTGTGTTGGAATAATCTTTACATTTCAGATAGTACTTCGTTAACGGCTACTATAGCTTGATCGATATCGGCTTCGGTGTGGACAGCACTGATATACCACAGACCGCGACCAATTACGCGAATACCGTGATCTTGAAGTGTAGCGATAAACTTCCCTAGTTTTGCTTTGTCGCTCTGTAAGGTATCTCGGTAATCAACGAGTTCATCCAAATCGGTAAAAAGCGTAACGAACATCGGACCTAAGCCAAAAACCTTTAAATTTTGATGATAAGTTGCCGCTGCTTCTTCAATACCTTTCATCAGTTTCTTACCCAAATAAAACATACGCTCATAAGGTTGTTCTTCTTCCAGAACAGTGATTGTCGCCAAGGAAGCTGCAATAGTCGGATTGCTTGAATTCATCGTGCCAGCGTGAATTACTTGAGAATTAGAAATACAGTCCATCCAAGATGATTTCCCTACGATGGCGCTGATTGGATAACCGCTCCCCATTGCTTTCGCAAAAATTGACAAATCAGGAGTTACCTGATAGTGAGTTTGTGCTCCTCCTAGCCCAAGTCTAAAACCCGTAATCACTTCGTCCATAATAAATGCGATATTATATTCATCACACAAAGCGCGAATTCCTTCTAAGAAGCCCGCTTTTGGAGCTATACAGCCATTATTACACATCACTGGTTCGCTGATAATAGCCGCTATTTCCTGATGATGTTTTTTTACAGTTTCTCTCAAAAGTTCCAGATCATTCCAGGGCAGCATAATAAACTCATTCCGACTCTCTGGCGAAACGCCTTGTGACCATACATGTGCTGTCGGCTCTGCTGGTTCGCCCAGAGCTTCCACACTCGGTGTTGAAATACCCCAAGCGACATTATCTAACCAGCCATGATAATGACCTTCAAAACGCAAAAATTTGTTCTTTCCTGTCTTAGCTCTCGCTACGCGGAAAGCAGTTTGAACGGCCTCAGAGCCGTCAAGACAAAATCGAATGAGTTCCGCCGAAGGGATTAGCTCACATATTTTTTCTGCTAACAGCACTTCTTGGATATGTTGCCCCGCGTAAAGCTGCCCTTCTGTCGAATAAGCATTGACAGCTTCCAATACACGTGGATGCGAATGCCCGAGGATTAAAGGACCTTGACTTAATGTAAAATCTAAGTACTCATTACCATCAACATCAATCAATCGACTTCCCTTGCCTTCTTTGTAGAATATAGCATGCGGATGATTATATTTTCTGAACTCTGAAGACACGCCACCCGCCAATACCTTGGAAGCGCGGTCTAAAAGGTTTTTAGATTCAGTGAAACTATTCATGTTATTTAATTGATTTAAGATTATTTAATTGGATTGTCAGTATACTGTTGGTGCGCACGCCGGGACCAACTTCCCCAGAAATAAGGTAATATTGATCATGATGTTGTACCGCCGGCAAAGTCAAACGGATTTGTTTTTTATCGAGCTTCCCTAGTACCGACCAACTGTTTGTTTTAATATCATAACCCAGCACATCAGGGAGAAAGCCAGGATGAGTAACTGGATCTGCATATTGCGCAGTTTGATGATCTAAGCCGCCAAAAAGAACGATTTGATTTCTTTTCCTGATTACTGCAGCACTTAAGGGGCCAGCAGCCATTCCTTGTGGTAGATCAGCAAGTCTTTCCCATTTCCCAACGGTATTTCCATCATTGGTTTTACTTAGCGTCAAACGATAAGCATCTTGTAAAATATTCCTTTTGATCTTACCATTAGCTTCCGGAATAAGTTCGATTCCGGAAAATAGATAGAACTGACCATTGATCTTCGCACTTACCGCATTAATACGTTTAGCAGCTGGCAGTGTAGGTAAGACCGACCAGACTTGATTTTTCAAATCGAATAATAACACCTGATCCGTAGGCATACTATTCAGCTTATCCGATCCCGCAGCGAAAACCACCTGCTCTCCTATCCGCTCTGCACACATATTCACGAGTGCAATCGGCATATCTTTCCAACGTTCAATATGCCAGGTCTTATTCTTCTTATGAAGATAATAGACTGCTTTTGAAGGTACATTATCTTGCTCCGAGCCCCCGAAAAGAATAAGACCATTTTCGAAAGCTATAGCCACTCCATAAGCTAAAGCTTTAGGTAGTTTTAACGATAATTTCTCCCAACTTTTATGGGGCAACGAGTACACAAATATATCATCGTGCCAAGCCTTCTTTCCACCTTCCCAAGGCATCCTATCTAAGAAGTTCGCTCCTCCAGCCGCGACAAGCTCGTCTCCTACCATCCCCGCATACATGCCAGCAAATCCTAAAGGGTCGGGCAACGGACTTATTTCTTCCGTAGAAGAGGGCAATAAAGTTTGTGACTGACTTTCTTCAGTATGTAAAAGCATCGTAAGTACAATTATTAGTGTTATAATTTTTTCCATAGGCTTGTTTTCTACCAACTTGTCCAGCCACCGTCGACTAGTAAGTTGTGGCCCGTAATAAAAGAAGATGCATCAGAAGCTAAGAACACAATTGGTCCAGCAATATCATCGTCATCAGCAAAACGCCCTAGTGGTGTTAAACGCTTATAGTTTTCAACAAATTCGTTTTCGCCAAATGAAGACGTAACCCCAGGGCCATAACCGCCGGGACTTAAGCAATTACAACGTATCCCAAACCGTCCGTAATAATTAGCGATCCATTTAGTAAAACCAACCATCGCCCACTTATCATACGTGTAGTTAATCGGACTGGTCATTCCCGTATCGCCGTAGACAGGAAAATTCGGGCCGACGGTGCCTTGAATAGATCCAATATTGATGATATTTCCAGCTTTCCGTTCTTGCATGCCTGCTACGACAGCTTGCGTCAATAACATAAGACCCGTACTATTGATAGCTTGCGATTGCTCCCATTCTTCCTTGGTCATATCGGCTAGATTCTTAAATCCCTCCCGAGTAACCGCATTGTTGACCAAAACATCAATTTTTCCAAACGATAATTGAACTTCATTGACTAATTGGGTAATCGATTCATGATTTGAAAGGTCAAGTTGGAAGGCTGCCGATTTATATCCCGCTTCATTCAGCTCATTTGCATAATCTTGACATGCATTTAAATTTCTTGAAGCAATAAGAACCGTCGCGCCAGCATGCGCTAGTGCGAGTGACATCGGTTTACCGAACAAACCTGTACCTCCTGTGATGAGGACCACTTTTCCGTTTAGGAAGAATCTTTTCATCGTTACATTTTCCATAGTCTTGGGGTTAATAGGTCTTCAGGTATTTGTGAAAATAAAGGCATTATCTTATCGAATATCGCTTTCGGTATTTTCGGGCCATCCAGTAGGGCAATGTTTTCAAGTAGTTGTTCTTCTTGATCAGGTCCAATCAACACACTGCTTACTCCTTCCAGATCTCTGATGTAGGAGAAGCACATCTGGCTAACAGACATCTGCGCTTCATCCGCTAAATCTTTAAGCTGCCGCAAGTACGGCTTTGCCAACTGTAAACTCCCCGTTAGCTTCTCTGGGTCTTGCAACAACAGTCCCTTCAGATAGATACTACGCACGAAGATGATTTTCTTACGCTTAGTCAGATCTTGCCAAAATGAAGTCGACGTTAAGCGATGATCAAAAATGTTGATGGGAATTTGAAACGCCTGATATATATCATTGTCCAAGAAGTGTTTAATTTCAAGCGGATGATCAACGGACACACCAGCAGTTTCAATCAAACCCTTACTTTTCAAATGCTCAAAAACGCGTGGCAAAACTGCTTTTACTGCGGAGATATCAAATGATGAGACCATGTGAAAAAGACAGATCGGTAATTGCTTAAGCTTTAACTCACTTAGCGATTCTTCAACACTTTGAATTGATTCTGCTAAGGCCTTTTCAAAATCAAAGCAAGCTTCATTAGTCCATTTAAACTTCGAAATAATAGTCGCATTTTCAAGCTGACCGCTCTCAACTACATGACCTAGTAAGGATTCTGCTGTTCCATATTCTCGAGCCGTATCGAAGGAGGTAATCCCTAAACGATGAGCTTGCACGATTAGTCTTTTTGCAGCGCTTTCAGAATTTGATTTTTCCTGATTAAAGACCACATAGGGTAAGCCTAATGCAACGGTTCCTAAGCTCAGTTTGGAGATGTTCAAATCGCTAACAACAGATTCTCGACCACGTTGAATAATCCGAACCTTCCCTGGTCCTGGTTCTCCTTCGCCGCCTGTCAATACAATCGCATCGGGACTAACGCAAATATTACTACATAAAGTAATTTGGCTATCAAAGCTCTCTAATAGTCCTGTATTAAGGTGGTAACGGTGATATTGTCCCATCCCATAATGGGCAATCCAAAGCCAAGTATTCTCCTCTAAAGATAGACCATCCGGTAAATTCTTCGTCTCATCTAATGAAGGATGCTTTGGAAGCTCCACTAAGGTACTAACCGGATGGTCAGGTAGGTTAAGGTTGACTTTAATTATTCTATTCTTAAAACTCTCAGCGACATAAAGACAGTTTACCTGTTCATCGTAAACTATGCCATTTGGATAATCCAAATTACAAGCGATAAGTTGTGCCTGGCCCTGCTTGGGAATGAATACAATGGCGCCGGTTTTTCTAACCGAGTCTGTAAAATATATGCCCTGCTCGCCTACCCAAAGATCGTTAGGACATTTCACTTGATAGCCCGCAACGTTTCCTCGAAAATAGGTCTCTAAATGATTCCCATCGGCATCAAAACGTTCAACACTAGCGGCTAAACTATTACAAACGTAGTGTGTACCATCAGCCGCGATAAACTGTCCATTCGGACTGCTGCACGTTCCCCATTCGGTAAAGCGACCATCGCCTTGGTATTTAAGAATCTTCTTTCCCAACAAATTCGTCACGAAAAGTTCACCATTCGCATTCATTACGGGGCCTTCGGTATAGAAATCGCTAGAGATCAACACATCTTTCCTATCCATCATATTTAACATTAAGTGCTTCGAAAGGCAACATCGGACGTCGTCTATACTTGTATTGATATTGCGTCGCATCCGCATTGCTTTCGCCTGCTGTCTGAATCTTTAGATAAACTGGGCAGATTGAACGATAGGCAGCGATCGGCGCATTTACGCCCTTGGCAACAATCCAATTCAATTTACTTAGATCGAGGTTCAAAATCTCAATCTGCTGACTACTAAAAGGTGGCACGCGAAGACTGCTAAACAAAATATAATTGCCCAACTCTGTTCTAACCAACACAATCTTACCCATATCGTAAGAAGTCTGTCCACCATGCCTTGGTGTCGATTCGGAAAATGATCCGTCCCGGATTTCTAGGATCTGAACCTTATAGCTCTGAGTAGTATCTCCTGCAGTTTGATCATCCAACACGATTTCCGCCCAACTCTCTAGAGCGATATCTTTTAATTCCTGTACTTTTTGGGGATCATAGATAACAATAATGCCCCCAGTACATCTATTATCCTCAAGTGCTTTTAACAAATAGGAACTATTTCCCAAAGCACCAGCGCCAACATTGTCGCCCATATCTAAGAGCAAGACCGGTTTTGCGTACGAATCCTTCTTGTCGATTACTTCTTGAATATGGAGTCGCTTGCCTGTAAATTGCGGGTAATAACTTTCAAAAACAGCTAATGCTTGTTGCTTCAAAGCAGCCGTATCAAACTGATCCTCTGCAACGAGGATGAGCGAAGTTCCCATTTCTTCGACATCAGCGTAGGGAAAACCTAAGATAATACTGTGCGAAAGAATGGGTAGATTCCTCATTAAATCAGCAATTTCTTTGTACATCGAAAGACAGGGTTCTACACTGGTTTCCTGTTGCTCTAAGCTGAGCGAAGCCGGAAGCATCAGCAGCTCTTGTTTGATGGATAAGCCGTCTAAAACGACAGCTTTCATCAACCGGGCAATCTTTTGTCCGATCTCTCGCTGATCCAGATGAGGATTTGTCGTATAAGATATCATTGCATTTGTTGCTGCAATCATCTTCTCGCTAACATTGGCATGCGGGTCTAAACTCGCCATCATGGGAACAGAAGCGCCCACAATCGCACGCAGCGCGGTCATCCAATAACCATCAACATCGCGAATCTCCTCTGCTGCTGCCGCACCATGGGCGACGCAATAGATTCCATCGAGTGGCAAAGCAGATTCGACTGCATCACAGAGCTCCTTCGCCAAACCCAATGCTACCTCTTTCTGTATCGCGCCGGACGGAATCGCATCGGCCACAAATAGCGGCACAACTTCGATTTCTTCGGATTGTATCTCTTTTAGAAAACCTGCAATCTCATGATGCGCATGTTCGAATCGTTCTATAATTTCTTGTCCACGGAATATATGTCCATTGGTGAAATTTTCCCATTCGGTGGGAATTGAACTGAACGTATTCGATTCATGATAAATACCGGCAATGGCAATGCGCTTCTTCATTGGTTTTATTTGATGAAAGCCGTAGCGTCAACTTCAAACTTTAAAATGGTACCAAGACAACCAATCAACGTTGTCCTTGCTGGAAACGGAGCAGAAAAATACTCTCTGTAAATCTCATTGAATTTCACTAAATCCTTCTCTTCCGCGACATAATTACGTACCTGTACAATATCGGCCATTGTTAAGCCCGCAGCTTCAACGATACGCTTTAAATTGTCAAAAGAACGTCTACACTCATTCTCAAACGTGTCGTTCACAATCTTTCCTTCCATGTCAACGGACGCCTGACCAGAGATAAACAAAAACTGACCACATTTTACGCCGGGTGAAAACGGTAAATGACTTTGAGGCACATCTTTTCCAAATACAAATTCTTTTTCCATGATTCTTTACTTTTCTAGCTTTCTAATTATTTCTTCTTTTGTGTGGAGCGCTTGATCAATATACAAGCAATCGGCATCTGTATATATGCGTGAGAGGGCCTGTTGATCTTTGAAACCATTCCCCGTTACGATGCAAACGACATGATCTGTTGCTTTTATTTTACCCAACGCTAAGGCTTCTTTAACACCTGCTAATGCCACAGCACCGGCAGGTTCGCAATAGATCCCTTCGAATTGCGCGAGCATTTTCTGACATTCAAAAACGGCTGCATCTTCAACCAAAGCAGCATCGCAAGCGGTAGATTTACTTTCTTCCAGAATAGCATCGACATCCAAAAGTGAGGAGACTTGTAGTCCTGAAATCTTCGTCGTGCTATTTGCTATTGCCTTAGGTTCTGACTGATCGCCAAGTAACACCGATGCAATGGTGTCATTACCTTTCGGCTGCACACAGAACAGCGTTGGAGAAACAGACGCATTAACTTTATTCTTCCATTTCGCAAATCCGCGAACGATCGATAAATAAAGTCCTCCGCCACCAGCAGGAACAAAGACTTGATTGACCTGCTCTAGCTCTTCCGCAATTTCGAAAGCGATTGTTTGAACGCCTTCCATTCCGTTTGGAGAGAATTTATAAGCGCTAATTTCCAATGAACACTCATGTTGATCAGCCAGTTCATTTAGCGTATTCATCACATCAACAGTGCGCTGATCGTTGATTCCAAAATCCTTAATCATCATTAATTCTGCACCGTATACCCCCATCTGCTGGACTTTCCCGAATGGTGCGCCATCAACCAAACAAAAGATGCATTTCAGTCTTGCCGCAGCGGAATATGCAGCCAACGCAGCACCTGTATTTCCGCTGGAAGTCGCTAGAATAGCGCTCTTCCCATGCTCTTGCGCATAGGCAACCGCCATTGCGGCAAAACGATCTTTATAAGATCCACTAGGATTGAGATTCTCCAACTTAAAGTAGAGATTCTCCAAGCCTAAGATTTTACCAATCTGTCTTGACTTAACGAGTGGAGTATTTCCCTCGCCGAGTGCGATCTGATAATCCTCACTCACCGATTGGAGTAATTCTTTATATTTCCAAATACCTTTCAAAACTGATTAGGTTTAAGTAATTTCTTGATATCGTAGGGGTTGAAATTATGTTCCAATCCACCATCGATGGTGATACAAGTTCCCGTAATAAAGCTTGCTTTTTCAGAGGCCAACCAAACAAGTGCTTCAGCAACTTCTATCGCTTTTGCAGATCGATTTAAGGCTGTCCGATTTTCTACTTCGCGCTGTATATGACTACTCACATTATCGCCATTTGGATCCTCGTAATCTGTAGATAAGGAGGTATCAACACTTCCAGGGCGAATAGCAACGGCTCGAAACCCTTTTGGTCCGTATAACGTAGCCAATTCATAGGTTAAGCTCTCTATCGCACCTTTACATACCGTATAAGCAGATGCATAACCCGAGACGAAAGTTGACATCACGCTCGAAAGATTAAGTATACAACAAGACTGCCCGAGTGGAATTATGGCTTCTGCGACATATTTCGAAAGAAATGCAGGTGCGGTGATACCAATTGCAATCGTCTTGTTCCAATCTTCCAATGTGCTTTCCGCAAGGCTTTCTGCCTTTCGCCAAATTGCGTTGTTGATTAACACATCAATTCTACTCCATTTGTCAACTACCTGTCCTACTATAGCCTTTAAAAATAAATCATCCGTTAAATCGCCCGCGATAAGTAAAGTCTGATCAGCATAATCTCTTAAATATGGATTCGCCTGATGCATAGCCGCTTCCGATTGATCGATTAGTGCTAAGGCATAGCCCTCCTCTAAAAATCGTTGGACAATCGAGCGACCAATTCCACCCGCTGCCCCTGTAATGATGGCTACTCTTCTTTTCATAGCTATGACTTTATGTTTAAAATTCCACCGAGGGATTCCCCTTTCTTGACGAGGGGTATCGAACGAATAAAGAGGACAATCCCATCCATATCTGCTAAAATATCTTTGGGGTTTAACGTGTCGACATCGTAGATAATTCCCCAGCGATCGCCAGCTTTTATCTGTTCGCCCACTTGAACAGTCGGTTCAAACACGGCGTCGTATGGAGCGGCCATTTTTCCCTGCAGATAACCACCCCCAGGGGTAGAATCTTCGACAACATATTTCGGGCGTTTCCTACTTTTCGGGATAAAATCGAGCATATCTAGATCCCTGAGTATATTCAAACAACCTTGGATATAAGCATCGATAACTTTAGCTCTAACAGGTCCTGGGCCACCGAATTCTACATAAATTGCAGGAATTTGATAATCGCGAGCAACAGACAAGGTTCGTCCTTCAGGCAAAGGATCTGTCCCCCAGATTAAGGGCAGTCCAAATGCCCTGGCCATCTTACGCTGCTTTGCTAGAACCGCTTTATCCTCATGTAGCATATAGCCTGCTAGCGGATACAAATCAAAAAGTTGACCTCCTGTATGTAAATCAATTAAGTAGTCGCATTTCTGGATTTCTTCAGCCGCCATTGCTGCGTACTGCATGCTAATGGAACCATTCACGTCACCCGGACAAATACGCGCCAAATCCAGACCATCTTCGCCACAGCGAGCACCTATTTTAAAGGCACTCCTATTAACGATAGGCATAATTCTTACAACCCCTTTTTTTAGATTATTGCCTATAAACGCTTTCAGTTGCGCTGCCGCAATCATGGGCTCGTATTCATCGCCATGTACACCTGCCAAGATGAGCACCGTAGGTCCAACCTCTGCTGACCGAATTTCCATTAATTGCTCGCTATTTTTCATCGCTTTCACGTATATCCCGCTTCCTTATTTTACGATCTTATTTGTATATATCTTTTAAACTCAATAAAGCGATATCTGTCACGTTTAAGTGGGATCTTGCTGATTGGCTACCTGCACAATACGATAACAACACATTCTTTTTATCAAAGTGAATACCCATATAGCAATACCAACCGTCAGGATCGATCTCTATATTTTTGATCTTTTGCCAAGTCTTTCCATCATCTTTCGAGATAGCGATGGTTAATGGCGTACGCTCACCTTTCGTCTCTTTATTGGATCCATCGTTGTTATTCCAAATCGCAAATAAATCTCCGGTACTTGGTATGCGCTCGATACTTGCGGGTGACAAGGGCGAATCTAGATTGTACGCAACTGCTGCTGTCCAGCTCTGGCCCTTATCTTTTGAGTAGGAAACCAACTGCTTACCACCTGTTGCGCGTATAAACATCATGATGTCGCCATTCTTTAACTCGACCACGCCAGGCTCTTGTGTAATGATCCCTTTAGGTGCCAATGCTTCAGTACTAGCTTGCCATGTTCTTCCATTATCATCCGAGTAGTAGCTAAATAGGTTGCCATTTCCCGACATTTCCGAGTTCAGATTTTTGTGCCAAGCCACCGCCATTAAGAGACGACCATTTTTCAATTGAATAACACGATCGTTATTTAGCACGAAATACCCTTGTTTATCTTGGATACATGCGATCGGATCCGACCAGGTCTTTGCCTCATCTTTTGAGAAACGAACGTATGGGATACAATCATCAGTTGAATTCTTACGGAGATAGAACATCGCGATTTCGCCATTTTTTAAACGCAATAATGAAACCGACATCACATTCATTCCCCCTTCATTATTGAGCACGCGCTCATCCGATGCAGTCCAAGTTTTCCCACCATCTTTTGAAATTCTACTTGCCAGGTACGCTGGATCATGGTCCCCGCCATTGCCAGAAGTGTAGTGCGAATAAACGAATAAAATACTACCGTCCTTTAAGGTAACAAATGAACCTTCGCTATTTCGCGGATTGGTTTGACTAGGTGCGAGTTTCAGAACCACATTATTCTTTAAATGGGGTACTTGTTGAGTTTGGGCGTCAGCAGTTCCTGCAAAACTCCATGCGCATACGGCCAAGCAAATGGCAAAGAAGTGTTTTTTCATAATGATCTATTTGGTTATTGTAGATATGTACTACATATTAAAATCTAAACTAGGGAATATTTTGTTAGTTCGCAAACCTTTTTGTAAAAAAAATTGATTATAAACGTAGGTTTCTGTCCATAAAAAAACAGAAGATTTAAAATAAGTATTACTTATATTTGCAAGCAAGACATTAACAATTTCTCAAAATGAAACTACAGGGGATAAAACCGATTGAAAACATGACGCAAGTCGACCGAATCGAGATGAACTTGCACGATTATTTTCGAAATGAGAACTTCTTGCCTGGAGATTCCATCCCGAAAGAAATCGAACTTGCCGAAGCAATGGGCGTCAGTCGTACAGCAATGCGCGAAGCATTAACACGCTTTAAAACTTTGGGGCTTATCGAATCTAAGAAGAACAGAGGTATGGTAATGACGGAGCCTGACGTCTTACAAAACATGAATGTCGTGATGAATCCTCGATTGCTCAATCAGGAAACGATGCAGGATTTTTTTGAATTACGTTTGGTCATTGAGATGGGGATTGTCGATTTATTGTTTGTCCGTAAGAGCGATGATAGCATCAAGAAATTAGAAGAAATCGTCGAAAAAGAAGCGAATGCAAAAACAATCAATGAATCTTTAAAACTCGATATTGAGTTCCACAGTACGCTCTATAAGATTTCCGGAAACCATACAATAGAACGTTTTCAGCGTATTTTGATGCCTGTATTCGATTACATGAAAAACACCTTACATATTCGAAGTCAGGAGCAGACTGCAGATTATGTTTCGCACAAAGTCTTAATTAAAATTTTGAAGGATGGTACTGTCGAGGAATTTAGACAGGGCATGTACAAACACTTAATCCAATATTTCGAACAAATCAAATAGTCCAACAGGCTATTGATATAAAGGATACAGGGGATGCTTTAAACGCATCCCCTTTTCTATTCAGCTTTTCGTCGCTCTCCCCCTTTCGCCTAGCTCAGATTGGCCTTAGACTTGAAGCCTACTTTAGACCTAGCTTAGTCGTAGCTTAACCCTTTATTTGTAAGTCAGAAGGTCTTAGGTCCGTTTGTGCTCAGCGGAAGGGGCGATGCTGTACCTGATAAATTCAATTGGAATGAAGACTTGAAGAGCTGACGAAAAAAGCCGCTATTGCTAGCGGCTTTCTCTAAAAAATCAATGGAAAATATACTATAAATAACCTTCGTTTTGTTGAATTTTAGGTTCCAAACTTAACGTTGTTTCCGAAATCGGGAACAATTTTAAGTAGTCTTTGCCTTTCTTCGCTTGCAGCGAAGGCACCAGATCAAAGGCTTTGTCGAAACGTATCAAATCCCACCAACGTTTTCCTTCTACGGCGAGTTCCAACAATCTTTCTTTTAAAATGGCATCATTGGCAGCCGAGGCCGAGCTATGTACATAGATATGATTGCTATAGTTCGCTCCATAAGCTCTTTTACGCACTTTATTGATGGCTTCCGTTGGATCCTGATTTAAAGCATTTTGCGCTTCTGCCTTCATTAGTAAAACATCAGCATAACGGAAAAGTATAATATCATCAATAAAACGACGATTACCTCCGATTACGGTTCCACTAAATTTTGATACAGCCGAAGCAAAGACTTCGGTTCCGCCACCCGCTTTGGGAATGTTAATTTCAATGAAGGTCGCATCGCGACGTTGATCATCGAGTGTAAACTGATTGCGTACGAGTTGACTCATTGACATGATGGGCAGTCCGCCAAGTACGCCCAATTTGTCTTTCGAGGCTTGATCTGCCGAGGAAGTCATATACGCACCAGACATATAAATATTGGCAAAAATATTATCTCCGGCTTCCAAGTCTTGGAAGCGAACGGCCATCAACACTTCTTTATTCCCTTTGTTTTCATAATCGAAAACGGAAGCGTAATTGTCTAATAAAGCCACGTCGCTCTTTTCGATTTCTGCAATCGAGGTCAAGGCTGCTTGGAAATCATTCGCACCTCCGCCCATTGTTTTTCCGGTCCACAAGTTCACTTCGGCTTTCAACGCATACGTAGCGGGTTTCGACCACATGTTCCTACCGGTTTTGAAATTCGAATTTGGATACAAATTCAAGGCGGCTTCGATATCCGATTTGATGAGCTTCATGACTTCTTCTTTCGAGGAGCGCTCTTTCATAATCACTTCGGGCTTATACCCCTCTGTTGGATCCGTAACAATAGGCAATGCTCCCCAAGTTTTGGTCAAAACAAAATAAGCGTAGGCACGCATGGTATAGGCTTCTGCTAGCACTTGATTTTTAGCTGCTTCAGAAGAATATGTAATACCTGGCGCGAATTTTAACAATAAGTTGGCATCGTGAATGACCGTATACATCCCTTGCCAAGTTGAATTAACCATTCCGTTGCCGGCAGCAGTTCCTACATTGGCACGGTCTAACTCATTGTAATAGAACACTTGCAAACCTGCAGCACCCGCGAGACTACGGTCCATTGTTTCTGCGCGCAGTTCACCCCAGGCGAACAAGTTGCCGATTGCTTGTCCACGTAAGCGAACGTACATACCATTCAATGCGCCGCTAACGTCGGCTTCGGATTTCCAAAAGGATTGGTTAGAAATTTGACTAACGGGATCCAATTCTAAAGTTTTTGTGCATGAAGCCATTGACATCAATAGCACAGCACTATATGTTACTAGATTTTTCACTTTCATCTTCATAGTCTTAATCTTAAAATGTCAAATTAGCACCGATAACGATTGTTCTTGGAATTGGATAACGACCGTTATCCGTTCCACCTTCTTCTGGATTTAAGCCTCTATACTTGGTGAAATAATGAAGGTTAGATCCGGTTACATTAAATCGCAATTGACTGATTTTCAATGGCGCAATTAACGACTCGGGCAAGGAATAGCTTAAGGTTACCTCACGTAAGGCTAGATAATCCCCCTTCTCATAATAGTAGGAGTTTCCGCGAAAAATATTACTGCGCGCCTGTTGATCTGCCCAATACACTCGGGGTACATCCGTTACATCACCTTGCTTCTGCCAAGAATTTAATACGATGGTTGATAAACCGTTCTCGCCTTGAAATTGACCTACACTTGTTGCTAAAGTATAGTTGTAAATAGTATGTCCCGTAGTGTAGTCCATGCGCACGGATAGACCTACATTCTTATAGGCAAATGAGTTGGTAAAACCACCCGTCCATGTTGGATATATATTTCCAACAAAAACACGGTCACGAGAATCAATCTCTCCATTTCCATCTAAATCTTCCCAATTTACATCACCCCCAAATTTAGTTTTATCCGTTAATGGCACCATCAGGTCTTTTGGTCCTTTTGCGGCTTCCTCATCAGTTGCATAAATTCCGAGCTGATGATAAGCATATAAATCACCTGGTTTTCCACCTTCCTGTAAACCACCAACCCAGGCATAATCTCCTTTTGACGGTACGTAAACATAATCTCCGCCAATACGATTAAACTCAACACCATTGCTCGGTAAACTCTTGATTTTGTTTTTGACATGGGCAGTGTTTAACGAAACATCCCAACGCAAAGGTGAGCTATTCCGTAAGATGCCAGCGGTTAATTCCAACTCGACACCTCTATTTTCTAAGCTTCCAAGGTTGGTTAATATACTAGCAAAACCGGTCGAATGTGGCAATGACATGCTGGTTAATAAGTTGTCAGTCACACGACGATAAACATCGACCATCAGGTTTAATCTTCCATTAAAGAAGCCCATGTCTGTACCAAAGTTTAATGTTTTCGACTCTTCCCAGGTCAGTTCAGGATTGGCGAGTGTCGCGTTCATAATCGCTGCCGAGCCAGCATAACGTTGCCCGACCGAATATTGTCCTTGCGCATCATACGGGCCTAATGCACCAATATTTCCATTCACCCCATAACTTGCTCTAAGCTTAAATTGTGACATGGTGTTCTTGATATCAGACCAAAACGGTTCGTTATGTACGTTCCATCCGGCGGAGACACCTGGAAAGAATCCCCATTTGGTGTTTCCTAAATTGGAAGCGCCATCATAACGCAAATTGAAAGAAAGTAAATATTTCTGCAAATAATTATAGTTTATTCTGGTAAAGTAACCAATGATTCGCATTTGCGTTTCTGTTCCGTTGACAGATACAGCCTCTGCGGATCCATTTAATGTTGGAATTAAATCTGTCGCAGCTTTACGGCCTGCGGCAGCAATGCTAGAGTTTACATTTTGGAAATACGAAAAACCTACTTTTGCTTCGATATCGTGTTTTTCATGGATATTCGTTTTATAAGTAAATACTCCATCCGCCTGGTGTTGTTGCAGCTTCGTAAAACCAGCACTCGCGTCGCGAGCATCTACATATGTACTTACCCCATTGTAGTAGGCTTGTTGGAAGAATCTATTATCTGTTGTTACTTGGTATAGCGAAAACTGCGGAGCAAAGTCCAATCCTGGAAGAATATCCCATTTACCACCAACAGAAATCGTTAAGTTGTCATTGCTATTCTTGGAATCAATCTTACCTAAGTAGTATTCTGGGTTACCAATTGTACTACCAATCCCTGGTGCTAAAGATCCGTCTTCAAAAGTATATTTAGCAACCGGAGGCAAGGCTAATGAACGGCCGAACATATTGTTTTCTGTACCGAATACGGACTTATTGCGCATATTAGAATAAAGCAAACGTCCAAATACCGTCAAGTTTTCGGCAGCTTGTACTTCACCATTTAAGTTTACAGATAGTCTTTTGTAATCGGTATCTAGCGCAATCCCCTCATTGTCTAAATAGCCCATTCCTAGATTAAACTTCGCTTTTTCACTTCCGCCAGCGAACGATAGGTTGTGGTTGTTGGTATTACCTGTATTAAAAAGTACATCTTGATAATCGGTACTTTTAAAAATAATCGTTCTCGATGGATCGATTGGATCTGGCATGCTTTCCCAACCCTCATTTAACTTATGCTTATTTGCATCGGATAAATATTGCGTTGTAAAGGCTGTTTTATTGGTTAAATCATTCCCTGCACCACCGCTCGTTGCTAAGCCAAGCTTGGTCAACTGCGTAGGATCTTGGTTTGCACGTGCAGCAATCCCTAAGCGTTGGAAGTAAATATAATCACGACCGCCAAGTAGGTCAAACTTTTTCTGCACATTAGAGAATCCGCGATCAAAACCATAGTCAACTTGTACTCTTCCTTCTTTACCCGATTTTGTTGTCACCAAGACAACTCCATTAGCACCACGAGCACCATATATTGCTGTCGAGGCTGCATCCTTTAACACCTGAAGTGACTCGATATCATTTGCATTAATATTGTTGATATCTGAGCGCAAGATTCCATCGACGATGTATAGAGGTGTGGCACCATTGGGATTATTAATTGAAGTTCCGCCGCGTACGATAACACGTGGAGCGGCACCAGGTTGTCCCGACGTACTTTGAACGCGAACACCTGGTAGGGTTCCTTGTAAAGCACTTGCTACATTCGCCAAAGGCACATTCTCCAATACTTTTTTATCGAGTTTCGAAATGGAGGTTGTTAAGGTTTCTCGAGACTGGGTACCGTAGCCAATTACGACTACTTCACCTACACTGGTATTATCGTCGGCAAGCATTACATTGATGGTCGATTGAGTTCCGACAGGCAATTCCTTAAGTTGCTTACCGATATAATTGAACACCAAAATTGCGGAATTCGATTTGACCGTTAAATTAAAGGCACCACTATCGTCAGTTGAAATGGCGTTGTTGGTTCCTTTTTCAGTGACGGTGACCCCTGAGAGCGGTGTTCCACTTTCATCGGTCACTTTTCCCTTGATAGCATTTTGGGCAAATGCAAAATTGACCAATGCCACTAGCAGAAAAGTTAGCGTCATTTTGTAAAACTTCTCATTAATTTTCATGATTCATATATTTGAGTTTATTTATTTTTGGTTATTTCATTAGGTCTATGTGCTGATATTTATTTCAGTGTAGACTCTAATTGGTTTATTATTTTTCTTACCTCCTCAGCATCCCAAGTCGCTTGTCCTTTGGCCAGAGGCGCAACGGTATTACCAATGTCAATTTGGTATTTTTGCTGCATGGCTACGCGTAAGAAGGTCCAAATGTTCGGCAATACATATTCAATTGTACGCTGAAACGCTAGCATAAAACGACGTGCAAGTTCGAAATCACCCGCCTTGAATTGGTTAAGTACATATTTACATTCTGCTCCCCATAGATTGTAAAATGTACCAATTGCACCGACTGTTCCGGATAAAGCCGCTTGACAAATCAGTTCATCTGCTCCGCTGAATAACTTCAATTTATCTCCCGCGATATTATGGATTCGACTGATCTCCAACATATTCCCCGTCGTTAATTTCATCCCTTCGATAAATGGGATTTCCAACACTGCAGCAATAAAATCCTCGAAATTTCCAGGTATAGAATTATTCCCTAGCTGATACGGAAAGAAGGGCAGTTGTCCGGCTTTGGCTATTTCAGTATAATGGTGTAAGGCCATTTTAGGTCCACCTCCAAAATAGATAGGGCCGACGGAAGATACTGCTGCAGCACCTACCTCTGCGGCATGTTCAGCAAGCTTGCAAGCATCTCGCGTCGCCAATGTGCCCACTTGTACCATCACTGGAATACGTCCATTGACAACGTTCAAAACCGTCTCTAATACTTGCTTTCTATCTTCATCATGAAACAAGATTCCTTGTCCGGTCGATCCCAACACATACAAGCCATCAACCCCTTGTGTTACTAATGTATCACATAACTTCTCTAATTGTATAAAATTCGGTCGTTCGTTTTCAGAAACTGGAGTAAATAGGGCTGGCCATAGCCCTTTAAATTGCGTTTTATTATTCATCTATAAGTATTTTGTTTTTCTTGGTTATTCGAATACATTAATATGTATTACATATGTAAATATAAACAAGGTTTTCAAATAAAAAAATGAATCGTATAATATTTTTTAGTTGGCTCGCAGGAAAGGTGATTGGAAGCTAAATTGTCTTGGCTCGCCGATGGTTAATTCGCCAACAGCATAACGTAACAGGGTTCATTGTAAACATACAAGGAATGATATCGCCTTGATATAAAGGCGTCTGGATCGCCCCCACATCAGAGCGCGTAAGTTGAGAATAGGTCTGCGAAAAGAAAGTATGGTTAGTCTATAATCTTCAAATTGGGATGATCTTCGCGATTGATAGCTGCCTTATGTCCCACCATTTCCAAAGTCGTTTCCTCAATCATCTTACTCATCGTATTTAATGCTAAATCATTGGCTTCACTTCCGAAAGGTTCTTCAATTTCGTCCGCAATGGCCTCAAACGCAACAAATGTGTAGGCGATAAAACAAACAATAAAAGGCGTGAACCAACTTAGGCTATCTACTAATCCAAAAGGTAACAAGAAACAATAGATGTAAACGGTTCGATGAAGTAAAACGGAATAGCTGTAAGGAATAGGTGTCGATACAATTCGTTCACAACCGCCAAGAATATCGGATAACTTATCCAGATTCTCATCAATTCGTGCCTGCTGTATACTATCGATATATTGCTTAGCTCTAATTTCCTGTATCCACTCCCCCATCATTTGCATAATGATGGCTGGCTTATACTTTGCGTCCTTCGCGCGCTTAAAGTGTGATTCCGACAGATGAATTTCCAAATCGGCGCCTGCATCACTCCGGCGTAATTGATGTTTCAAGGCATAAATAAAAGCGATGTTTAGATTTAGGAAGACGAGCATTTCTTCTTTGCTGAGTGATCCATTGGTTAAAGTAGTCACTTGGCGTGTAAGCGCCCTAGAAACGTTGAGCAATGCCCCCCAGAGTTTACGTCCCTCCCAGAACCGATCGTAGCTAGCGTTATTTCTAAAGCCTAGAAACAATGCTAAGACGAAGCCAAATAATGTAAAGGGTGCTGGATTCAGGGGAACCTTATAATCAAGCAGCGTTCCATGGAAGTAAACGACGAGTACAGACAGTACAAAAATTAGGATTAAACGAGGCAATACCCTGGGGAGTACGGAGCCTTCCCATATAAATAGCATCCTGAACCAATTTTCTTTTTTACGTACAATCATGAGACGGATTCTCGAGGCATTTTGATTCGATCGAAACAAATATAACACCTTTTTTATCGAAAGAAATAGTCTCCGATGGTTAAGCTTTATGTTTGTTGAATTCGATTTATATAAAAAGAGAAACCCTCGACTGGAGATCGAGGGTTTACATGAAAACTAATTTAACTAATATGGAATTTTTATCGAACGAATAATGCGTTCTCTGTTTGTTCTAAGGTACTATAGATTTTATATAAGGCTCTAGGAACGTGAAAGCATCCTTTCCATTTACCACCTTTTAGCGTCAGTAATGGATTTCCTTGACGATTCAAGTATCCGTACCACTCGCCGAATTCGGAATCGCTAAATCTGCTGAATGCATAGTTATCCAACTTCTCAAACCATTCTTTACAATCTTGACGACCTGTATAGGCATATCCCTTTGCCATACATACCAGCGCCTCAAGATGTACCCACCATAATTTCTGATCCCACTCCAGTTGAAGAAGTGGCTTATCTAATATATCTTTGAAATAAAGGATCCCTTCAAACTCGTTATCCCATCCATAGTTTAGCGCACGGATCGCAATATCGATACAGCGGTTCATCAATTCACCATCTTCTCTACGTATCGCTAAGTCCATCATAAACCACATAGCCTCAATAATATGGCCTGGGTTCACTAAACGCCCTTCGAATGTATCGGAAAACGATCCATCCAGATTAACACTCTCCATGATCAGCCCGGTATCCTTTTGATAAAACACCTCCATCACTTCATGCATTACCTCATCGATCAAACGATCGACAGTTTGTTTATCGATGATGTGTTCTAATTCTAACGCTAGATTACTGAGAATCATAGGTAAAGAAAACCCTTTAAGGGAGCGCGTATTCGGGAACTGTTTGTTGTATTTTCCTTTCGGGTTGTCACGACGCGCTAGAATTCGATTAAACGTATCCACGGCGACCTGCGCATATTCATCTTTGTTTTCGATTTTGTATAAGGCACTCAGGCCCATCGTTGCGAAGCAATCTGAAAAGATATTGTAAGGCTGCACGAGTGGCTTTCCTGCGCGGTCTAAAGCAAAATACCAATCCCCCTGTGCATCTCTTCCATTCTTCAAGATAAACTCTGCCCCTTGGATTGCCATTGCCTTCCACTCTGCATTTTGCTCCACTTCGTTATACATTGTCGCCATAGTCCAAATTTGACGTCCCTGCAACCACATAAACTTATCGGTGTCAAAAACGCGACCTTCGCGATCTAAACAGGTAAAGTATCCTCCAAATTCATTATCGTTCGAATTCTTCGTCCAAAACGGAAGAACATTCTGCAGCAGTTCCTGTTTATACTTATTCACAAAATCCATCATATCTTTTCCTTATTTCAATTTTTCTAAATACTCTTTGTAGCGGTTAAATAAATGTCCAGCCTGTAAATACGCAGACTGTGGGCTCATAAAATGTGAAAACTCAAACGTGATTGCTTTATCATAACCAGCCTGACGTGCAGCTTCCAACTTAAGTCTTAATTTTTCGAATTTAATGGGCAAGAACTTGATCGGCATATCGCGGTCGAAAGACTCCGCATTAGTCCAGCATTCCATACCATATCGATCTGCAAGTTTTTTATTCACAGTAAAGAAGTCTTCAAGTTCATGGTAATCGATATGACCATCTTGAAAGGCTACGGCATCTACAGCCTGGTGTATTTCATGGAAGATCTCATCCCATTCACGCTCATGTTCTTGAATAGAAACGACATCAGCCTTCGACAGTGAAGAAGAGGAAGCCATAACGGCTTTTTTCCCGTCGATCCAAGGGGATATCAAGGTCGGAAGATTATTACTAACAGCTTTACATTGCTCCCCTAACACGCGGAAAGCTGTTGCAGCACCTTTGGTTTTTCGGCTAATTTCCATGCTAAGGTACCAACCGCCAAAGCTTGAATAATGACCATATTTAGACCAAACTTCATCGATCACGTAGCGATTCGCATCAATCTCATGTTGCATATTTCCAGTATCCCAATAGCGTCCGCTATCGTATAGTCCGAAATAAAACTTTAAGCCATGCTTTTCAGCAAGCTGAAGAAACATTTCGACCAAGTCTTCACTTGGTGCATAGCATCCATATTCTTTCTGCAACCAAGGTGAAGGATAAGTTATAAAACGACGGTAACCACTACGAATCATGATTACGGTGTCAATCCCGATGGATTTCATGTGAGCAAAATCCTGATCCCACTCGGCTCTTCCCCAGTTTTGATGAGGAATATCATGACTGATTTCGTCAATAAAAGTCCCTGTAATTCTCATTATAAATATTGCTTAGCTTTCAGATATTCTACCCAACGGATATAACCTTCCGTATTAATGTGAATACCATCTGATGTATATTTTTCTAACAACTTATCTCCCTCGCCGAGTACATTGCTCAACGCTACATAAGTCAACTTATATTTGCTGGCAAGCTCCTGAATTCCGGTATTTAAATCTCTAATCGCTTGTGCTTTACCTTTCAAATAATCGTACTTAAGGACATCTTCGTTGAGCGGCAAGGTACTTTGTACATAAATCTTCGTCTTCGGACTATTTTTCTTAATGATTTGAATCACTTCTTCATAGTTTTTTAAGGTCCATTCTGTTGGAAGCCCTCTACCGATATCATTAATCCCCATCATTAAGAATATCTTTTTCGGTTTAGTTTTCACAACATCAGCAACACGAGCTTTCATCCCAAATGTATTGTCTCCACCAATACCCCGATTTCCAATTTTAAGCTTTCCGCCGATCAATTCTTGCCAAGGGCCACGCTCCGTGATACTATTGCCAAAAAACACTAAGTCTGTCTTCGTGTCTTTTAAGCCTTGATACAGCTTCTCGCGCGAAACATAATACCAGTTATTGTAAGTACTATCCCTAGACAGTTCTTTCTTCTCCTGCGCGTTTCCTTGTGAAAAGCAAAGAAGGGACGCTATAATGAATAAACAAGTTTTCATCTTATAAATATTTCTTGGCTTTTAAATAATTGATATAAGGAATATAAGCCGCTACTTCCAAATGAATACCATCAGGTGTCATTTCCGCTCTCAACTGACTTTTTTCATCAGCGATTATTGGGTATAAATCAACGAAAGTGACATTTTTATAAGTAGCGTTCAGTTGCTTCAACTCGGAATTGATGTTTGTTAAATCTGTATTTTTAACCAGTTTAAATGATTCGATCAACTTAGCGTCGTTAATAGGCAACAGGCTGCTCAAATAGATTTGAGTCTTAGGGGACTCTTGTTGTATACGTTTAATAATCTTATGATAATTTGCGATTATCATAGCGGCAGGTACATTTCTCTTTAAGTCGTTCACCCCAATCATCAAGAAAACCTTCTTCGGCTGATGACGAATGATCTCCTCTAAACGCGCAACAACACCAAACGAGATATCGCCACTAATTCCTCTGTTTAAGATGGGTAATTCAGGAGCGATATCTTCCCAGCGCCCCGCCTCGGTTAGACTGTCACCTAAGAAAATTACAGCGCCCTTCTTTACAGGCATCTTATTGAAGAACGCAAGACGATCCGTATAACCAGAGAAGACATAGTTGCTGTCTACCGCCACTTGCGCGCTAAGATTCTTAGTCAAGAGACCTAACATGATTAGACTAAAATATTTCAATTTCATTTATATATCGTTAGTATGTTGATAATCGAATTTATGAACGCCAAAACCATTGACGTCTTGTGCAATAACTGGTCACAAAGATCATAAGCACAATAAAAATGACCGTTCTAATTAACCCTAAATAAGGACTTATACTACCAAGTTGATCTAACACAGGCAACACCTGTGCTAACCCTAGGATTGGCGTAATAAAAAACGCAGAGACACTATAAGCAATCATTGGATTTTGACCACAGCGCAATAATGATTGGATAATCATATTATTTTTCCAGATTGTTTCTTAGTAGTCTCATGTTAGATAAAATATAAATGCCAATCCGCTTGTGATAAACCAATAACTAAAAGATGATGGATCTTTCTTGATCCCGCCATCAAGGGGCTCGAAGAATAAACCCATTGTTGAAAATGCCAAGCCACATAATACTAACTGTTTATAGAAAGCGATTTTGCCTACCGTTTTGTCTTTCAATAGGAAATAAAACAGCAATGCGAACAGGGTATGCCCTACCAAATCAAGCATGATCCACCGCTCATATAAACAAACCACATGGAATGCGACGAACAAGAGCGCTAGGATCGCAAGCATTGCGGTTGACTTCTTTTCTGCGTCAGTAAAAGGCGTTTGAAAGAGGTCCTTATGCTTCCATATTAGATCTCCCAATATAGAGCCAGGCAAGACTATACATAGGTATTTTAGAAATGCAAAGTTATAGAACCAGTGTATCTCCGGGTGAAAGTTCCAAATGTAAGCCGTCCAACTTCCCGGGATATCTTTGGTAAACCAAATTCCCATGAAGCAAATAAGAATCACAATTCTTATATACATATTATTGGCCGATAGCAGCCAAAATAAAGTTCCGAATACAGCCATATTGGCTAGTACCAGAATGATGATATTACTTTTTTCTTTGTGAAACGTATTACCTAATACTTCGCTATGATAATAGGTGAGTAGGATAAGTATCAATATGCCCAAGGCCTGAAGTCCATATTTTCGCCATACGCTTCCTTCAAAACGCATAAATAGTAAAAAGAATGCGGCAAAGGCTGCTAATGAGCTGAGATAGTTTATTGTCTTACTCCCAGTTAGGTTTTCTGGAGTTAAATATGCTAAAGCAATTGCAAATACCACAAGCAAAAAACCTCTTCTAAATATGATTTTACTTATCGAGCCGAACTTTCCAGCATCATATGACTTCTTAAGGGCAAAAGGAAATGCAGCCCCCATTGAAAAAAGAAAAAAAGGAAAAACTAAATCTACCCAAGTTATTCCAGGTCGATCTGGATTAAACTTAAAGTCAGGTGGGGCTACTTGTGCATGATACATCCAACCTGGAAATTCAGATGTCCAAGGAATCACTGCAGCCAAAACCATCCCAACGATCGCCAATCCTCTTAACAAATCGATACTGAGATTTCTATATTTTTTTACAGGTGTATTCAAGTTATTATTCCTTTAATTTTGTTGTAAAGGTCTGTTACTGTCTAGCAGTAACAGACCGAGGTTGGTTGATTACAATATTTTTATTTTAAGTCGATCGGCACCAAAATCATTGGTGTAGGTAGACAAGATGCACCCGGAGGCGAATACGTGAAATTAATCTCTTGAATTTCTTTCTTCGGGTCTGGTTTGTAAATCTTAATTAAAATCGCTTCAGGGGCAGCCCTAGTGACAAGCTGGTTGCTAGGATACTGGTTTACCGACTTTTTGCCTTGCGCATCGAAGACCTCCATCGTTAATCCCATACCGCCACACCACTGATTGTCTGCGGAACGACTATTCCAAGTGATTAATGCAAGTCCCTTACCATCTGTACTTTTCCACTTGATATTCGTATCGTATAATACACCGTAGTTTCCAGCATTCTTAGCAGGCTGTTTATCCGCACCGATTGTCCCCGTGATCCAAGGATCATCTTCACCATCGGCAATAATCAGCTGTTGAACCCCTTGTTTCGTATCTAACGTATCTGTACTAACTATCTTGTAGTTCGATACTGGGAATATACCCCGTCCTGCATTCACATGACTAAATGGAATGATCGTATCGATTTTAGAAAATGCTTCAGCAGTGCTACGCTCTGGGGCCGTTTGGACAACAGAAATCAAAGCAGGTTGATCTACTACAAATTCATAAATACCGTGAACAAGTTCATCGTATTTGGCAATTTGTTTTTCCATTTGATCATCGATTGGAATTACTTCTCCTGGCTTGATCACTTTCACGGCGTTCACTTCTTCCGATTTGAAGTAATCTTCTAAACCTTGTTTTCCGATTTTGAAATAATTCGTGCTCGGTGCTTGAGAAGAGAATTTAAGCATTCTTAAGTGCAAATTTTCTTTTCCAAGATTCTTAATTACGGCATTAATTTTTCTAGGAATCTGTGTCGGTTCCTTTACCCCATTTACATTGTAAACATATAATCTCACCGCTCCAGGAGCTACCTGCTCTTGCATGACGATAGCCTCAGGTATACGAATATATTCAGGGTCATCGGAGATCAAAAACTGAGGGCCAGGAACAACGGTTTGTTTAAAAGCAATTTTCTTAAAATCAGGTTTTAGAAAGTTCTTTAAAATGACTGTCTCTCCTTCTTTCGCGTTTCTCAGCGCTTTAGAGATCGTGGATAGGTTTTCTTGAGCCAACGATACGTGTTGAAACAAGAACGGAATAGCAAGTAATGTGATAAATTTTTTAAGCATGAAAATGTATATTATTTTGTTAAACCTTCTTTTAAATAATCCCACCATCCATAGTTAATGACATGGACAATATCGAATATCATTGAGCCTTCAGATTTTGCTCGGCACATCTTTAAAGCTTTCACAAATTGTTCTGGATGTCCTTTATACTGTTCGACATAAAGTCCAGCATACACGGGTGTTTCGCCCATAGTGACGCGATTTACTAAGTCCGCAGAGCCCTCAACTGTATACCAGTCTTCTTGTGCGACAGTTAATCCAGACTCCAACTTCTTTTGGTCATCCTTCTTCAAAATCTCAGATTTCTCTACTTCGAAATAATAATTACCCGTGGTGAATAAATCTAAAGCCTCCGCATATCCATAATTCTTATACTCCCCCGAGGCCCATTCAAATTCCTTGGAAGGATCATAATTCTTGCTGGCAAAGTTTACACCCACATCATAATACAATGGATACCAAGAACCTGTATAATCACCGAAAACAATATTAGGATTGATACCTTTAAGTGCCGCTCGTGCTTCAAAGATGAAGTCATGAATAATCTTCGCTCTCCAAGTCAACCACTCTTTAAAGTAGATTCCATCAACGCGTTTGCCATCTTGATATTCGTAAATATCTGCCGGAAATTTAGCTAATGGTTTTCCCAAATAGCTCTCAAACTGCTTTTTACTTTCCTCTGAAAAATCAGCATTTAAATTATCAAAGCGAACACGATCGAGAATTATCCCATCCAATTTAGGATACATGGAAACGAGTTCTTTCAAGATTGAAAGCTCATATTGACGCACTTCCGATAACACTGGATTAATCATTGCCGAATACTTATTCTTCTGCTCCGTGATAAGCTTAAAACCCTCTGGTAAATATGACTTTGTCCGCCAGTGAGCCTTGGTTTCGTCATCATAAACAACGCCACGATCGAAGTAATTATGACCAGCAACAAAAACATTTGTGGACGCATGAATCTTTAAGCCTAATTGATGTCCTTTTTCAATGAAATAGCTTAACATATCCCAAGAAAGATCCTTTTTTGTTTTTGATTCACCCCAAGAAGTCATTACAGGTGCAATCTTACTAGGATACAAAACTTCGCCAGTAATGGGTTTCACATCCACTACAATATCTGTCACACCTACTTTTTTCGACTTTTGAAGGTAAAAAAGAATAGAGTCTTTATGACAGAATCTGTCAAAGTTCGCTGTCGCATCAAACCATAGAATATTCCTATCAATGAAAGGCTTACCCTTAGCTGCTTGTTGCTTGCGAACTCCACAGGAACTGAATAAAATTGTAATGATAAAAGCTATACTTAATAATCTCATGTCTTTCGTTTAGTTTTTCACACCATCTTTAACGGCATCAAATAATTCTTGCTTTAGCATATTATATTGTGGAGCATACATATGAACAACATCAAAAAGCATCACTCCACCGGATGTTCTTGAAAGGATATATTTAATTGCTTTACTAATCTCAGCTTTGCTCGCGTAATTGACATTGCCAACATCAATACTACCGTAGATAGGCGCCTTCCCTTTCGTGATATAATCAATACCATTTAGCGAACCTTCGATACTCCACCAGTGATATTTCAGATTTGCTGTCGCTGGATTATCGGCAAGACGAATCTGGGTGAAATAATTACCTGTCATCAGCATATCCATCTCTTCAAAGTAACCTGTAGCACCGTAGCCAGGATAACCCCAGTCAAAACGTAATTCAAAATCCTGAAAAGGATCGTAATCTTTACTCGCCCAGTTCACCCCTACTTGGTAGTAAGTCGTGTACCATGCGCCAACATACGCTCCGAACTTCACTTCCGGCTTTACCGACTTGACGGCTTGACGCGCCTTCTTAACGAAATCTTGAATAACGCCAGTTCGGTAGACAAGCCATTGCTTATAGTACTTCCCAGTTACATTTGGTAATAGTTGCCCTGATTGTTCCTTCCATGAACTTACAATATCCGAGGGAAAATTGATCTTGTCCGCCTGGTTATCATTATATTTTTCTTTTAGGAAGGATATGAACTGTTGTTTACTATAATCAGAGAAATCGGCATTAATATCGGTGTAACGAGCGTAGTCTAGCATTAGACCATCCAGTTGAAATTTAGCAGTAATCTCTTTAATCATATTTAGCACGCGGTTTTGTACTTCCGGCTGTGCTGGATTAACGAAGATATTCTTTCCAGTTTCAGAAATTCGCCCCAGCTGACCTTGCGTATTCTTCAGCACGATCGATTCGTATTTGTCTTTGAAATCCCCATGATCAAAAGCGTGCCCCATATTTCTACCCCCGTCACCTTCAACAAATGTAACGATAGACAGATAGGCCTTCATCTCTCGCTTTTTCGCTTCAGAAATTAGAAATTCTACATAATCTTCAGGTTTATTCTTACCATCTAAACTTGTAAACTCCTTCGCATAACTACTGGTATACATCGTATAACCTGAGCTAGGCTTGACGTCAATGACTAAACCGGTAACTCCACAATCTTTTAATTTATCGAGAATTTTTACAATCTCTTCTTTGCTATTGAACTTACCATAAGTACCAAAAACATTCGAACGAGCATCTACCCAAACAAGCACTTGCTTACCAGCCTCCTGCGTAGGTGGGGTTTCCGGATCAGGTTTATCTACTGGCTTTTCTGTTCCTGAATCTTTAGAACAAGATCCTAAAGCAGCGATCGCTAATGCAGCAAATATTGATTTCCATTTCATCATTCAATTCTTTTTAACAAGCAGCAGTATTGATACTGCTGCTTATAGCTACATAAATATTTTATAAGTCCACGCAGTCATACTGCACGCCCACGACATAACCATTCGTGAACACGAAATACAAATACATATAGAAGCCGTTTTCAGAAACAGCCATGATGACATCACCGGTCCCGTTTTTATTAGCCGGTTGACTGGTTCCAGCGCGACCGTAAACACCTTTTGGTGCTGCCCAAACCAATCCTGGGGTAGTCGCTAATGCAGGATTTCCACTGAATCCACCTTCGGTATCAATCAAGTAAACCTGATCTGCTATTCCCCAATCGAAGCTATTGATATGATTATAGGCAACATATTTACCGTTATTGAAGTTTGTAAAATCAACAGAATTTGTGATAAAGTTCGCATCTAGCTTTTCTAGACTTGCGGATAATGAATTCGTTACTCCATTCAGCTTTGCCAACCGATTATCCGAATATCCAACTGCATAATACTCATTCGAAGGATCTGATGGATTTGTATAAATGATATCAATATTGTTATCTGACCAAGCATAGTCACTTACGGTAACAATCGTCGGTGTATTAGAAACTAAAACCCCATTTGTAACTTGCCAACGAGCAAATGTTTTATCATTGGCGCCATGGAATGGAGCTGTAATCAATGCGTTCTTGGTTACATCACCAATAATAGATACACGTCTTCCTAACTTTTTACCCGCAGCATCCCATTCAATGAATGGAACCAATGGCGCTGAAACCGAAGTCGCTTTCCATATTTTGAAAACATTACCATCATTCGGAACCAAGTTGTTCAAGAAAAAGTTACCACCATCATCTGAGGTATTATTGAAGTTTCTTAAGCTTCCTTTTTTGTCTCCTAATTCAATAGCACCAAGTTTCTCACCCGTAAATGCATTGATGTATACACTGTTTTCACCTCTAGTATTCAATACTAAATGCTTACCAACAACAGCTAAGCTGTTCGTCATATCGTCTACTGAAATACCTAAATCGGCTTTCAGTTTTTTCGCAAACATGATCTTAGCACTGTTTTGACGAATACCTTTCGGAAGTTTTACCGCATCCACTGCTTTCAAACTATAAGTGCGTGTCGCATTTCCTGCCGATGAAACGGTAAAAGGTAGCGCTGAGGACAAACTAATAGAAGAACCATTCGTAATGGAACCCGTAGCATGTTTATTTAAAACATAAGTCAGCTTTGGATTGATTAATTGCGTCCCTGGAACAATAGAAAAGTTCACGACATTTCCTACGATAATCGCGTCAACTTCCTGCGGAACGCCCGCTTGATCTTCAAAATTGATTGTCGCTCTGAAAATATCCGTATTTCCTTTTTTATTCGCGACAATCACATATTCCTTAGAAGAGCCATCACCAGCGATCACCGAAACATGAATCGGCTTGGATAAATCGCTAATCCCCTCTAAAGAAGGTTCTATACGTGAATCAACTGGAATAGAAGCCTTTAAAAGTACTTTCGATAAATCCACTTCATTATCCGACTCAATTGGATAATAATAATCGATATCAACATAAACCGTATCATTACTGATACGACTTTCAAATAATCTTGATCGGCCAGAGCCATCCAATGTGGCATAGAAATCAGCGATTTCCGATTTATCATTTGGTGCTACATAATCTGGCTTCTGACAAGAGCCAAATGTTAAGGCTCCAAGAAGCCCAACCACTGTATATTTTATAATCTTTTTCATAATTATTCTAGCTTAACGATTACCAACCTTGAATTTGTGTCAAACCTAAGTTTACTTGAACCTCAAGTTCCGGAATTGGCAGATAGTAAAGTTTCCCCGTAAAACTACGATCGGAGGCATCTGCGGGCACTACTTCGTATGTAAAGCCTGTACCTTCGGGCGTAATCTTATGTCCAGTCATTCGCTTGCCATTGAGCTCAATATGTGCTTTTCTCCAACGTCTCAAGTCCCAAAAGCGATGTCCTTCAAATGCTAACTCAACTGTACGCTCGTGCTCAATTACTTCCATTGCCTTTGCTAGGTTTGGTAAAGAAGCCGCAGGTAAAGAACGTTTAGCACGTAATGTCGATAAAGCCGTAGAGGCAGCCGCAAATTCGCCTAACTGAGCTTTTGCTTCGGCTAGATTTAAATATACTTCGGCATAACGAAGTTCGATCCAGCTCTGCGAGCTCTTGTTGACAACGAAGTTCGTGTTGGTAGGATCTAACATTTTTTTAGCATAGTATCCAGTAACCGTACGCTTTGGATCACCTTGCGTACCAAACTGAATAAATCCTTCGTTTACATCAGCGATACTCGTATTAATCGTTCTCCCCTTCCAACTAGCGCCGTTATAAAGAATACTTGCGTAAAAACGAGGCTCGCGATTCGCATAAGGATCTGCTGCATGATCTGGATTCGCCCATGAAAAAGTACTACCATCTTTCATCTCGAATTCATCTACCAATTCTGCTGTAGGCACGCCATAGACTAAAGTATTCCCTAAAGCATCCTTTGGAGGTGCATAGCCTAAGTCATATTGATGTGTGACTGTAGGCGCTACAAAATCTACACGTAGGATCGCTTCTTTAGTCTTTTTATTCGTGAAAATAGATTGAAAATCTGCATCTAATTCATATAAGCCCAAATCAATGGTCGCTTGTGCTGCTTCTGCAGATTTTGTGAAATAAGCATTCGCTTTCGCTTGACTAATTCCTGTCAAAGGATCCGTATTGAATTGCTTTTTATCATATTTAGCAATAGAACCAGCAAATAATGCAACGCGTGACTGGAGAGCATATGCTGCGCCTTTTCCAGCACGCCCATCCTTATTACTCTTTGGTAAGTTAGTAGCTGCAAAATCAAGATCTTCAATTATAAAATCATACACTGCTTCCTCACTAGAACGCGCGTTATCCTTATTCGAATATTGTGCGATATCATTGAAAATAATCACCGAACCGTGTAGTTTCGCGAGCCAGAAATAGGTATAGGCACGAATAAACCTAGCTTCAGCTTCATATCGAACTTGATCTTCTGCACTTAATTGAGACTTTGTTTTCAATCCTCCAATAAACTCATTGACACGGCGAATTCGTTCATAAGCACTTGACCAATAATTTAATCCAACACTCGCTGGCGAAAACTGATTCGCATTAGAAATTAGAATATTTACAGTACCGTTACCCGCCGTATTCGAGGTGAATTTCATGCCGTCCGCTAAAGCATCCATGGCATTATCGTACCCTAGTCCTGGGAATACGCCAAATTGAAATTTCTTTACTTCCGCATACATCCCATTGATGTATAACTCTATTGTCGAAGGATCTGACCAGATACTTTCCTCAACATATCTATCTTGTGGAATAACATCAATACTACAGCTATTCATACTCAAGAATGCGGAGGAAATTAATGTCAGTGCGCTATATTTTAAAACTTTTAAATTTCTCATAACTATGATTAAAAAGTGACGTTAAGACCAAATGAGTAAATCTTCTGTTGTGGATAGAAACCATTGTTCACATTTGGCATTTCTGGATCTAAATACTTTAAGTAATCCCAAGTAAATAAGTTGGATCCCGTAACAAACAAACGAACATTTTCGATCTTCGCTTTGTCTGTTATGGTCTTAGGTAAAGTATAACCCAATTGAACTGATTTTAAACGTAAGTAGTCGCCCTTACGAATCCAAGCGGAGTTCGCATTTGCATTATGTGCTGACATACCGGTTGCTTTATACGAACTTAACCTTGGAAACTCTGCATTTGGATTATCTGGCGTCCAGGAGTTCTCTACTAAGAAATAAGGAGAGTTACCAAAACCGTAGAACGTTCTTGTAAATGGCGTATTATCATCAACCCCAGAAGTACCGGATGAGCCCTCATACGTTCCCGCTAAATTCACGTCAACCAATGCCGCACCTTGCAATAGTGCCGAGAAATCAAACCCTTTGTAAGCTAAATCAATATTTAATCCGAAAGTCAACTCCGGAACATTCGAACGACCGATGAAGGTTCTATCCCCAGCAGCAGTTAAACGGCCGTCACCATTTAGATCTTTAAAATTGTAAAATCCAGGAGCAATCACACCCGAACTTGGAGACATGGCATTATTTGCTTCTTCCCAAGTTTGAATCATTCCATCAACAACGAAACCAGTCTTCTCACCTACAGAACGACCGATCACACTTAAATATGAAGGAGTGCCCGCTGGCTCTTGGTACTTCAAATATCTATTTTTCGACCAGTTGATATTTCCAGTTAAACCTAAACGGAAATCTCCGTAGGTATCTCTATACTTGATTTGCGCATCAAAACCGCGGTTATCCATCTCCCCAATATTGGCAAGTGAAGGATAATACCCACCGATCGATGAAGGATATAAGTTACCTACCCCACCAAGAATACCGGTGGTATAGCGATAAAACCATTCGAAGTCGAAACCTAATTTATTATCTAAGAAGAAGGACTCAAACCCCACATTAAACATCGTAGATTCTTCCCATTTTAGTGAAGGATTAGGAATATTTGAGGTATAAATTGCGGTTACAGGCTTTCCGTCGATCACAACAACAGGTCCTGTATTTTGTACAAAAGTTGCTAGATAAGGGAATGTGCCAACCTGTGCACGGTCGTTACCAGATTTACCATAAGAAGTTTTCAGCTTCAAGTAGTTAATACCTTTCAAACTACTAAAGAAGTCTTCATTTGACACAACCCAGCCTAAACCAACACCTGGAAAGGATTTCCAACGATTTTCTGGAGCAAAGTTCGCTGAGGCATCCCAACGTGCTGCGGCTTCCAATAAATATTTGCTCTTATAGGCGTAGTTTACTCGTGCGACAACACCCGCGCGCGCTTGTTCTGCGTCAGAACTACCTGTCGGCGTTACAAAATCAAGTGGATCTTTCGAACCATAATCAATTTCTTGAATAATATCAATTGGCAGATTCGATGCGCCAGTGGAGAATAAATTTCCTTTTTGGCTAGAAAACTCATATAACGTTAGTAAGGAAAGGCTGTGATCTGTAGCGATAATTTTATCATAATTCAGACTTGCTTGAAGCGTTTTTCTGTAGGAAGCGCTATACGACTGACGCAAGGTACTCTTGGTGATGCCTGGCAAAGTGGACAATGCCACATAATCACCTGTAACTTGATCCCTAGCACGGCCCATCGTTTCATAAGGTGTTAACCAAGTTTTGCTCTCTTGGTTAGAATAATCATAGGCTCCTTGAACTTTCGCTTGCAAGCCTTCAACGCCCGGTACACGCAATGTAATGTTCGCCTGACCTTGAAATACATTGGCGTTATATTTTTGATAACCCGAATTGTCTACTGCCGCCAATGGATTTACATATCCAGCGTTTGAGGCGTAAGAAGTAGGCAAGCCATTCGGTGCATACATCGGCATATTTGGCAATGTTCGAACCGCTTGGTAGAATGGGTTCATGTAAGCGGTGTTATCCGGCGAAATACCCGGAGTATTCGTTAACTGATTACGCAAACCAACATTCAATCCTACAGATAAATAATCTGTCAGGCGGCTATTTAAGTTTGTACGAACGTTATAACGTTTGAAGTTCGTATTCTTAATCACACCATCTTGATCCATATGGTTTACCGCCGCAAAGTATTGTGTATTTGAGTTACCACCAGAAATCGTTGCAGAGTGATGTTGTGATTGTGAGTTATTATCAACTAACATACCCACCCAATCCGTATTTCCAAATAATAGATTGGTATTCGTTCCATTACGTACTGCATCAATTAAATCTTGCGAGTAAACTAATGCTGCGGGATCTTGATTCGTATGTAATAAGAAATCATTATCTACTTCTATACCTTTATTATACCAAGTCATATAGTCTGGTCCATCCAAAAACTTCGGGAAACGCGTGTTTTGACCAAGACTATACGAGAAATCATAAGATACCTTTGCGGGAGATTCTTTTCCTGACTTTGTCTTAACGATAATAATACCATTTGCTGCTTGAACTCCGTAAGCTGCTGTAGCGACCGCATCTTTTAAAACGGAAATCGACTCAATCTCGTTGGGATCTAAATAAGCTAATGTAGATGAAGGTCTTTCCACATCATCGACAATCACTAAAGGGCTTCGGTTAGAACCATAAGTACCGATACCGCGCACATACAGTGCTGATCCATCAGCCCCCGGACGACCAGATTGCTGTACGGCAGATAAACCCGGTAGACGTCCTGCTAATGTATTCGTGATATTTTGTGTAGGCGTTCTTTTTAACTCATCTCCTTTAATCTGAGCCACAGAACCAACCATTGTACCTTTCTTTTGTGTTCCATAAGCAACAACCATTACTTCTTCGAGGGCATTGTCTTCAGATGCTAGCGTAATTGTGTTGTTCGATGCATTATTGATGACAACTTCTTTCGATTTAAAACCAATAAATTGAACTTGTAATGTTACTGGTAATCCGTCGACTTGCACTTCAAATGCTCCCCGTTGGTCGGACATCACTGTCTGACCTTTACCTTTTACTTTCACAGTCGCACCAGCCACCGCCGCATTCTGATCATCCTTAATCAATCCGCGAACAATAGACTGCGCATAGGAAGCCATTGTTTGCATCAGTAAGAACATCAAACAGAACACCTTAAAAATCAAAGATTTGCTCTTTTTTAGATGATTCATAATTAAATGTTTATTAAAATTGTTTGTTTTTTAAATGACCCGCGTAGTCAATTTCTTGACCGAACAGATTGAGGACCTTATCTAAAATTACCGCAACGGCTCTTCTATTCAATTTGCTTTTAGGATCTGTCAAAACTAGATTTTCCTGAGCTAGAATTTGTACTAAAGCCTCTACCGACACATCTTTCTTTACATACTTTAACATGCCACTCAGCGATTCCAGATCTAGCGCCTCACCCGATGCCTCCCAATTCGTTTGAAGTGCAGGATAATATAAGCGAAGCCCCTGCATTAACTCGTATTGACTCAGTTCACGCTCTGGATAGAACCAAGTCTGATTCGCCCATTTGTAAGGAATACCGGTGCCTTTTAATAATCCTGTCGCTCCTATTTTCTGCAAAACCTTAAATTGTGGATCGGTCGCAGGCACATCGATATACGGCATGATATACGATTTGTGATCTAGTAGTGCTGCTTGTACGTCTCTAATGGAGACTTCGGATGGTTGCATGTTTTGTTTTACCGCTAGGGCTGCCAATGCCCCGGACGCTTGTCCTATTCCTAAAACAAGAGGTTGCAATCGAGTCGCTCCATTTACGATATTGCTCACACCAATACTTTTCTCAGACACAATCAATCCTTCGAATTCCGCAGGAATTAGAGAACCCATGGGCACATTATAAGAGGGAACACGAATCTTTACGAAATCAATTTCTGGCGCATTACCATATTTATAGTGATGATGATCGATTGTGTAGTCGCCAACAGCAATCCCTGTCTTATAATAAGCTTCCTCAGTTTCAAAAGGCGTCATAATGTGTTGAAGTGCAAAAAGAGATTTTGCCTTCAATCGACGCGATTCACGATGATAAGGAATCATCGGAAAACCATCCTTCGTAGGATATTCATCATACGCGATCCCAAGATGCTTGAAACCTAATTCATGTTGTATATAGTAAACGAAACGCAGCGTCATTTGCTTGGCTTCTTCTAACGCCTTCGTACGCTCGCTATTAGACTTCTCAATAATGTTTAGATAGATATCATTGCCCTTCTTCGGCCAATTGATCATAAACTTATTATTAGGCAAGCCTCCATAAGTTAGCATCTTATAGCAATCATTATTATTCTTTAAGTGGGTAGCCGGATCAGAAACATCACAACAGCCCGCGAATTCACTCGGATCATAATTTTTGGGTCTTTTGATCGTTTTATCCGCACCTCGTCCAAAATCCTTCAGCGTAATAACATAGGTTAGATCCTGAATAATATCGTTGCCCTCATTTAAAGCAAAGCTCTCTTTGGTTAATGACTTACTATCCATTCCTAAATAATAAGGAACCTTCAGATTCGCCATCACGTCGCCTAATTCGGTCGCATCAATCAGAACCTTGCCTTCAATATGAATGGTCTTTCCCTTTTTCCCCTTTGCTTCAATTGTCCAACCATTTGCCGTTCTTACAGGATTGGCCCAAGTCGTTTCAAACATCACTTGAATATGCGACTCCTGCCCTACCATCTCTTGAAGAATTTTGTTACCTATCGAGGGTTCAAAAAGCGTATTGCTTACCCAGCCTGTTTCCACAGCTGCAGCCCCGCCGTAGTGACTATATAATTTTTCTCTAAACTCACCCCATAAGCCCGATGGCATTTTATGGTTGCCATCAATAGCAGAAACTCCAGCAGACGTTAACATGCCGCCTAACCAAACAGTTTCTTCAAGAACAATGGATTTTACGCCTAGACGAGACGCTTGAATGGCAGCCATCGTGCCACTAGCACCACCGCCGACGATTATAATATCTGTTTTTAATTGTCCGAATACTTGAGGGAGCGATAAAAAAAGAACAAAGCACAATAAGTAAATTTTCTTCATATATGGTTTGATTTATAATTATGCTAAACCGCACGCATTGGATTTATCACAATTAGGTAGATTGTATAGCAGGTTCTAATACGGGAACTAAATTATAAATAAAAAAAATAATGACCAATTTATTTTTAAATATTTTTAAAAACAAACTAGTCATTAATATATTTTTTACTAAAAACAGCGTATAGAAGATGGACTAGGCAGTCGGACCTTCTTCTGTTGGCTTACGCAGCGGCACCAACCAAGTGACAATAAAAGCAGGTATCGTCGCAATTAAAACCCAGATAAAAAACTCTTTATATCCCAAATGATCGCTTAAGTAACCACTAATCATCGAAGGAATCATAAAGCCTAAATTCATCAATCCACTCCCAAAAGCATAATGCGCCATTTTATATTTCCCAGGAGCAATGTTCTGCATCATAAAGAGGATTAAGCCAACAAAACCGAAACCATATCCGAAATATTCAATAATAACAGCACTTGCGATTAAATATAAATTCGTAGGCATTGCAATCGCTAAAAATGCATAGGCAGCGAAGGGAATGTTAAAAAACGCGCATAGCACCAACAACGTCTTCCTCGTGAGACCATTTTTCGCGACGTAATTTCCGGCTAAAATAGACCCCAACACAAAAGCTATTGCGCCAAAAACGCCGTAAAGCAGTCCTATTTCTGAAGTGCTTAGACCTAAGCCTCCCTCCTCGCGACTTGCTTTAAAAAACAAAGGAATAATCTTAATGGCTTGACCTTCTGCAAATCGATAGAACACAATAAAAGCTAAGCTAAACCAGATATGTTTCTTTTGAAAAAAAGAGATAATCACATCTTTTAACGTACTAAAACCTTCAGATAAGGAGCTCGTATTTGCTGCCGCTTGGCCAGATGGAATTGCTCTCATATTATATAAACCCAATAAAACCATAATGATCCCATAGGCAAACATAACAATCATCCAAGCATTGACCACCCCAATCCCCTTTTCTAATTCGCCCGCCAAGTATACCAATGCGCCGCCCGAAAAAACTTTCGCTATATTATAAAATGCTCCCTGCCAGCCAACATATTTTGCTTGAAGTGTAGCACTCAATTCATTAAGATAAACACCATCGGCAGCCGTATCGTGTGTTGCACCGCTGATAGCGATGATGGCTAATATCCCGATAGAGATACTAAAGAAACTATCTAACTGCAAGGAGATTCCGACTAAACCAAACAACAATCCCGTAAGAATTTGCGTCACGAATACAAAGAACTTCTTCGTCTTGTAGAGCTCTAAGAAGGGCCCCCAGAGCGGCTTTAATGTCCATGGCATCATAATTAAGGAAGTCCAAAACGCAATCTTAGCATCCGAGACTCCGAGATTCTTATACATTAACGTAGCGGCAGTAGATAGGGCAACAAAGGGTAATCCCATTGCAAACCATGTGGTTGGTATCCATTTTAAGGGATGTACTTCTTTGCTGTTTTGTGTTTCTTTCACGTTTGAATAATTAAGGTTATTGATATTTTTGGTATATTATGCTTTCATTTCATAAACCTGCTACTTATTAAGCCGCCATTTATAAAATGATTTTCACAGGTAGATGTTTTGCTCTATCTATTGATAAAAACGATCAATTATATTAAAAAAATATCAAAAGTTAAAACTTGTTTTTAAAATTATTTAATAATATCAAAATTTTTACTATTATCGCAGTATAGTAGCAATTCCTATAAAAAACAGCTGTTAAATAACGATGACCTTAAATTTTCTAAACGACATACAATTGGGAGCAAATTCTGGCGTAGCGTACAAGAACATACGTCTGAAGAAGCAGATACTATCCTATTTCGCTCAAAATGAAACGGCAACAATCGCTGAACTCAGCAAAGAGTTCAACGTCAGTATTCCGAAGATCAACGAGTGTATATCGGAATTAATAAATGACCAACTAGTGAAGGATTACGGGAAAACTTCCGCTTCTGTTGGTCGAAAACCAAATTCTTATGGCTTGGTGGCCAACGCGGCCTACTTTATAGGTGTCCAAGTGGGTACGGAAAACCTTAGTATTGCGATGATAAACCTGAAGAAAGATCTGGTCGCACAAAACGAAGATATTCCTTTCCGTTTAGAAAACTCAGAAGAGTCATTGAAGATGATTTGCGATTGTATTACCGATTTTATCGCCAAACAACCTGTCAACAAGGAGAATATTCAAGGAATTGGTATCAACTTATCCGGACGAATTAACTACCGTACGGGATACTCTTATAGTTACTTCAATTTTTACGAAGACCCTTTATCTACTTATTTCGAGAAGGCATTAGGCATCCCTACCTATTTAGAAAATGATACGAAAGCATTGTCCTATGCGGAATTTTCAAGTGGCATCTTAACCACGGAAAAAGACGCATTGTATATCAATATAGATAATGGTATAGGATTAGGGATTATGATTAATGGCCAGTTATATTATGGAAAGTCTGGTTTCTCGGGTGAATTCGGACATATACCAATTTTCGATAATGAGATTATCTGTAAATGTGGAAAAAGAGGTTGTTTGGAGACTGAAGCCTCTGGTCGTGCCTTGAGAAAAAAGATAATCGACGAAATTAAAGCGGGCGCTTCGACGATACTGACCAAGAAATTTGAGAATATAGAAGATATTCGTTTAAATGATATTATTCTCGCAGCCAAAAAGGATGATAACTTAGCGATTGAATCCATAAATTACATTGGAGACAAGTTAGGACGTGGTATCGCATCCTTAATCAATATTTTCAACCCCGAGCTTATCATTATTGGTGGATCATTGGCAAAATCTGGCGAATATTTAAGTTTGCCGGTTAAGAATGCGATCAATAAGTATTCCTTATCGATTGTCAATCGAGATACTAAAATTACCCTATCTTCTCATGGTGAGAAGTTAGCTGCTTTTGGCGCCTGCTTACTATTGAGAGACAGGCTTCTGGAAATAACCGAATAAACGACTCTACAATCCAAGAACAATTAAATTGCAGCGATTCTATTCATCGATTGAATCGCTCAGGAAGATGCAAATAAACTGCTCGTTTGGATTCAAGCCGAATTGAACACAACTTGATCGAATTCGATTGTTATCCGACTAATGTACGAAGAAGTCCAGCAGAAAACATAAGAATGATGACCTGCAATGAGGCGGCATCCATCGCGTTTTGTTCAAGCCAAGATCAGTTAGGAAGGTTGATGTGCTTTGATGCATGAAATGTAGACCTTAGCTACTTCCCCAAGACCTCCCATTCTTTCCAAATTTCCTATCATTCTTCGTTTTTGTAAAATATTTATTACGAAAATCCTCATTTTTTTGCGTTTTTTAAAACACACAATCGTTTGATAGTTAATGATTTACCCATCAACATTTTTATTTTGTTGATTTTTCCGCCATCATCCTACAATTTTTTGCAAAATATTTTCTCAGAAGCACCGTTTTGTATGCATACGTATCATTTCCGTTACAATTCATTTTGGAACTTTTTGAACTTAACTTATGCAAAAAACATTAACCCACCTAATGCTATGGCTTTTGGCCATACAATTGGGCTATGCCCAACAAAAAACACTAACCGGAAAGGTCATCGACCAACAATCTAAGACACCCATTTCAGGCGCTACTGTTAGAATTCTTCCCGGAAAAACCGCGGGAAAAACAGATAGTAGCGGTGTATTTTCCATTCAATTGCCTGCTGATGCGAAGCGACTCAGCGTGAGCGTGGTTGGATTTAATCCGCTCAGCCGTCCCCTTTCGGTAACTGACAACGATTTGACCTTAGAACTTGTGGCGCAGACGGAACGTATTGAAGACGTCGTAGTAACTGCAATGGGTATCGAACGGAAAGCAAAGAGTCTCTCCTACTCGACTCAAGTTGTCAAAGGCGATGAGCTCACCAAGGTTAAAGATGCCAATCCGATGAACAACCTGACGGGTAAAGTATCGGGTATGCAGATTAATCGAAGCTCCTCGGGTATCGGCGGATCTGTTAATATTGTCCTCCGCGGTTTTAAATCAAACCGAAATAACCAGCCCTTATACGTTATTGATGGTCTTCCAATTACCAACACTGGAGGATCCGGATCCGAAGGCGCATTCGGCGGAGGAACTGACCGGGGTGACGTCTTAAGCTCATTAAATGCTGATGACATTGCTAGCATCAACGTGTTGAAAGGTGCCTCTGCTTCGGCACTTTACGGTAGTCAAGGCGCAAATGGTGCAATTATGATTACAACAAAAAAAGGAGCCGAAGGAAACTTAAAGATCGATGTATCGTCGAGCATTACAGCGGATCAAGCGTTTTATCTTCCGAAACTGCAGTATCGCTATGGGCAAACGACGGAAGGTAGTGAGGAAAGCTGGGGCGAAAAAGGTTCATTCCAAGATCCCGTTAAAGACTTTTACAACACCGGTACAACGCTGATTAATACGGTATCGCTCAGTGGAGGGACAAACAAAATGCAGAACTATTTTTCATACGGAAACACGACGAACCGTGGAATTCTGCCTACAAATAAATTCAATCAGCATTCCATCACGTTTCGAAATTCAACGAATTTCTTCGATGAGAAGCTACATTTCGACGGAAGTTTAATGTATTCAAAACAAGATATACACAATAGACCGACCTCCGGCCTTTACTTTAGTCCAATCGCAGGTATGTATTTATTCCCACGCGGATTAGATTTTGACAAATACAAAACATATGAGTATCGCTCGCCGACAAGAAATTTGTATCTACAAGATTGGTGGAATGTGAATGCTGATGCTGGACTTTCAGGTACGCACCACTCGCAAAACCCGTATTGGGTTTTACATAGAAATCCAACAAACCAAGACCGCGATAATATTATTGGGCAAGCACAATTACGATACACGATCACTGATTGGCTATCTGCAAGTGCACGCGGAACCATTAATAAGCGTTGGGATGCCTTCGAAAGACAAGTTTATGCCGGAACCCAGGGGGTTTTGGCCGGAGAAACCATCGAGGGAAAATTAGCCGATAATGGTAGAATGATACGTGATGAGTCTGAAAATACAGCCATTTATGCCGATTTCCTATTAATTGGTAACAAGACATTCGCGGAGGATTGGGATTTGAATTTCACCTTGGGTACATCGATCAACGATGCTCGCTCTTCAGGATGGAGTATCGATCAAAAGAAGCTAGCCGTTGCAAATAAATTTATCTTAAGTAATATTTATCGCGACGCCCCCATGAATAGCTTCAATGAGACGATAAGTCGTAGACAACTCCAATCCGTTTTCGCATCGACCAATTTAGGGTATAAAGACAAGTTGTTTTTAGATTTAACAGCTCGAAATGACTGGTCCTCCACGTTGGCCAATACGCCACAAGAGAAAAAAGGCTACTTCTACTATTCCATTGGTTTATCAGCTGTAATTTCTGACTTGATTAAACTTCCGGACTTTATTTCCTATAGTAAATTACGTTTAACGATGGCCGAGGTAGGTAATGACGTTGGTATTTACAGTACAATTCCTGTTAACACACTCAATACAGGCGTACTGACATCGAATGTTTCGGGCCCCTATCAAGGTTTACCTTTACGTCCAGAGATTTCGAAAAGTTATGAGATCGGCTATGAAGGACGCTTTTGGGATAATCGTGTGAACTTAGACGTTGCCTTGTATAAGACCAATACCACAGATCAATACTTTGCCTACCAAGGTCCAGTGGGTCAAGTTTATACGACCGTCTTTTTGAATGCTGGTAATATTCAGAACAAAGGGATTGAAGTTGCATTGGGTGTTGATGCAATTAAAGGCGAAAAATTCAACTGGAATACGAACCTAAACTTCACTGCCAATCGCAATAAGATTTTAGAACTAGCCCCAAATTTGGGAGAACGTTATAGCATTGGTGGCAATTTCAACGTATTACGTCTGAATGGTTCCTTCGGAGATTTCTGGGCAAGAACATTCTTACGTGATGAAAATGGACTTATGGTTGTCGACGAAAATGGGCGCCCACAGGTTGGTCCCGAAGGATATATTGGTAACAACAACCCTAAATCTATCGTCGGTTGGAATAATAGCTTCAGCTATGGTGACTTTGGATTGAGCTTTTCGGTTGATGCGCGCTTTGGCGGACAAGTTATCAGTATTACGGATGGTTACTTAAATTCATTTGGCGTCAGTGAGGAAAGTGCACTAGCACGTGATCGCGGTGGAGTGGATATTCCAGCTGTAAAAACCGACGGTACGCCATGGCAAGGATTACTGCCAGCACAAGCTTATTATACGGCTGTTGGGAATCGGGATGGTATCATTGAAGGGCAAGTTTATGGGGCGACCAATATCCGGATGCGTGAAATTTCGTTAAGCTACAAGCTTCCGATTCAATCGAAAGCTGTAAAAGCGGCATCTGTATCCTTAACCGGGAGAAACCTGTTCTTCTTTATGAATGATGCACCCTACGATCCGGAGTTAAACACAACGACTGGTGCTGGAGGTCAAGGATTTGATGCCTTCGCGCTTCCCACAACACGCAGTTATGGTTTAAATTTAAAATTCACCTTTTAATTTTCTTAAGCAAGCAACATGAAAAAACATATTCATAAAACAATTGGCGCTCTGCTACTGGCAGGCACGATGTTCAGCAGCAGTTGTACGAAAGACTTTCTCGACTTAAATACAAACCCTGGCGGCGTAACGGACGAAGAAGCAATGGGCGATTTTGCACTCGTCGCTTCCTTCCTTGCACAGGCGCAACGAGCTATTATTCCGGAGAATGTAGGTGAATACCAAGTGGCCGTCAATCTTTCTAGTGATGCCTATGGGGGCTATTTGGCCGCTCAGAATCCCTTTGTCGGCAATGCAAACAACCTGACTTATTCCCTGGTTCCGGGATGGTATTCTTCCCTTTGGGTAGATCGCTACATCCGAGGTATGAATCCCGTCTACCGTGCAGAGATCTTGACCAGAACAGATGAAAATCTGAAAGATATTTTTGCATTTGCGAAAATCCTTAAAGTATCCGCAATGCACAGAACAACCGATAAAGTAGGACCGATTATCTATTCAAAATACAATGCTCCGGACGCTTCCGATCAAATTCGCTACGATTCGCAAGAAGACGTCTATAAGCAATTTTTTAAAGATCTGGATACGGCAACCAACATTTTGAGCGCGCTAAAGGATAAGCCCGTATCAGCAGCCATGTTAAAATCAGACTTAGCCTATTCGACCGACAATTACAATCATTGGTTGAAATTCGCTAACACATTACGTCTACGTTTAGCACTTCGTATTGCTTATAAAGACGCAGCCTTAGCAAAAATAGAGGGTGAAAAAGCATTAAATCCAAGTAGCGGTGGATTGATGGAAACCAATGCAGACAATTGTTTTATTGCCCTAAGTACGGATCATCCATTGAATATTATTGCTACAACATGGTCCGACACACGAATGAGTGCGGAGATGGAGAGTTTCTTGCTAGGTTATGAGGATCCGCGCCTTTCGAAATTATTCGCACCCGCGACAGATGCTGCTGTGAAAGGTAAATTCAAAGGCATTCGGGCAGGCATTGATATAGACGCAAAAAGCCGATATGACAACTACTCGAAACCCTTACCTATGCCGAATAAAATGCAATTGATGATTGCTGCGGAGGCCTGGTTCCTAAAAGCAGAGGCCGCACTTCGCGGCTGGTCGAACGCTGGCAATGCCAAGGCAAACTATGAAAGCGGTATTGAAAGCTCGTTTAATATGTTTGGCTTACAAGCTGGAACTTATAAAACGAATACTACCAATAAGGCAATCCCTTATCTGGATCCAAAATCTATAAAAGCTGGTGCGAATGATGTTTTGGCAAATTCGCCGTACTTGAGTACCGTGACTGTTGCATGGAATGAAGCCGATAGCAAAGACAGAAAACTCGAACGCATCATCACCCAAAAGTGGATTGCTATGTTTCCGGATGGTGATGAAGCTTGGGCAGAATACCGCAGATCGGGTTATCCCATTTTATTCCCCGTTGTTGTAAACTATAGCGGAGGAACCATCCCTACCCATCCAGGAATTCGTAGAATGCCTTATCCTGAACGTGAATACAACAGCAATAGCCAAGCGGTTAATGAGGCTGTAAAGATGTTAGGTGGTCCGGATAATGGTGGAACACGCTTATGGTGGGATGTAGAGAATAAAAAACTCTAGAAACGCTTGGACTGTTAGGTCTCCAAATTCTTCGATTAAGCGAATAAAATTGAAGAACCTATACAGCTAGGAAAGCCACATTTTATTCACGGCTTTTCAAACCAAAAAAGGAATGCCTCTGTTAACTAGAGGCATTCCTTTTTTGGTTTATACAAAGTAAATTGAGCATGCTGATAATGTGAAAGAAGTGGTTTCCGCGGATGCGATTAAAACTTGCTAACGCTAATTATCTTCACTTTCTCTTCGACATCTAAGTGGATGAATTGAGTCGGTGTGACACCATAGAAAGCTTTAAAAGTTTTGCTAAACCACTTGGGATCGGAAAATCCGACTGTATAAGCTACTTCGCTAACAGTCACATGTTCACTGCTTAGGAGTTTAGCGGCTGTGCGCAATCGAATGGCATTAATGAGCTCAATGATACTTAAGCCCGTCAATTGTTTCACCTTCCGATACAAGACCGGGCGACTCATGCCAAAGTGCGTAGTCAATTGCATAACATTAAGCTCTTCTTCAGCAAGATGTACCTCAATAAAATGGACGAGCTTCGCAAGAAAGCCCATTTCCTCATGTTCCTGCTCCTCATCGTTGGGTTTATCTTTCAACAAGTATTCGCGAATAAAATGCTTTCGGAAATTATGTTGGGTATAGAGTATATTCTGAATCTTTAGGGCTAGAATCTCGATATTAACAGGTTTCGTTAAATAATCATCAGAACCCGCATACATTCCCGATTTAATATCCTCGGTAGAGGAAAGTGCTGTTAGTAGAATAACAGGGATATGGGAAGTTGCCGTATTTGCTTTCATCATTTTGGCTAAACTGACGCCGTCGATTTTCGGCATCATCACATCAGAAACCACGATGTCAGGCAATTGTTCTGAAGTTAATTCCCAAGCTTTCTCGCCATCGCGCGCAAGTATAACATGATAATTCCTTTGAAATTGTTGATATAAAAACTGTAGAATCTCTTCATTATCATCCACCAATAAGACCAACTTCTTTTCTTTAGTATCGACAAAAGAAAGTGTATTGCTTTCCCCTGCTAGAACAGGTGTATAGGAAAGTTGAGGGGTTGCACCCGATGCTTGTGTAAGGTTTGCCTGCTCATCAGTCTGCACCTGTATGACTTCGTCCAAACGGAAATGTTCATTGCCTATCGGGATTCGAATAAAGAAAGTGGTAAATGATGCTTGCTCTGCTCTTTCATTTTGGCTTTCCACAAATATTTCCCCATGATGGAGTTGCATAATATCTTTTGCAAGAGAGAGGCCGATACCACTACTATATTTTTTACTCGATAAATTCTGGTCACCTTGATAAAAGAGCTCAAAAATAGTCTCCAATTCCTGTGCTGGAATACCGGGACCATAGTCTGTGATAGCGAGTTGAAGAAAGCCTTTGCTATATTTTTGTGTGGCCTCGTATTGTCTGATATCGACTCTTATCTCCGCTCGTTCAGGGCTAAATCTCAATGCATTCGACAGGATATTGAAACATACCTTTTCGAATTGTATGGGATCAAGCCAAATCAAAGGAAGGTTCTCGTCCCTTTCGATTTTTATCGAGATATGCTTATCTATAAAATCGGTTTTAAAGGATTCGAGCACATCGCTTACCAACGCATATAAGTCATTTGACGATACTTGGAGTTTTAACAAGCCCAACTCGTTCTTACGAACATCGAGCAATTCATTCACCAACTGCAACAAGCGCTGTGCATTTTTCTTCATCAGCTGCAGGGTTGGTTTATGAGCATCTTGTTCTGTACTATCGGTCAACATTTGCTGCAGTGGACTTAAAATCAACATCAATGGTGTTCTTAATTCATGCGAGACTTTGGTAAAGAAATTAGCTTTCATCTCGGCGACATTTCGTTCATGACTCGTCGCTAGATTCATAAGCTCCAATTGATATTTCAATTCACTCTTTGATTTGATAAAGCTGATCATCAAATAAAATACAGCTACCCCCACTAACACGTAAATGCTGATCGCCCACCAGGTAAGCCAAAAGGGTGGCAAAATTGTTAACTCGAGTCTATTGACCTCGGCTGACCATATCGCATCGTTACTGGCGCCCTTAATTAACAGCGTATAGTTACCGGGAGAAAGATTTGTATAAGTCGCTGTTGGAATCGATACATAATTCCATTCTTCTTCTAATCCTTCGAGCTTATAAGCATATTTATTCTTCTCGGGTGTAACATAATTTAAAGTCGCAAAATCAATGCTGAATGTATTTTTATTGTAGGGCAATTGCAATTTCGGGTTTACAACGAGTTGATGTGTCAAGACTCCACCCGGCATTGGTTCAACGGGTTGGTTATGAATGCGGAGATCTGTAAAAACGACTTTCGGCTGATAGGAACTGCTCACCATTTGACTGGGCTGAAAGGAAGTAATGCCATGCGTTCCCCCAAATAATATCTCCCCTTCCTGACTTTTGAAAGCAGCACCAATTGAAAACTCATTCCCCAATAATCCATCTTTCGTATTAAAGGACGTAAACACTTTTCGTTCAGGGTTAAAGGAACATATACCATTATTCGTACTGATCCATAGCTTATCTGCATCCTCGAGAATCCCAACAATATTATTTCCTGGCAATCCATCTTTTTGGGTATATCGTTTAAATCTCTTCGATTTATAATCAAATTCATTCAAACCTTCTTTGGATGTTCCAATCCATAAACGACGTTTACTATCTTCGAAAATGCTCAGAATGATGGATCCGCTGATTGAATTTAGATCATCTGTCTTAGGAAGGAAAACATCGAAATGTTCATTCCCCGCCCATTTTACATTTAATCCATTCTCCGTACCCACCCAAATATTTTGTCGGGAGTCTATAAATACCTTGCGTACCATATCAGAAGACAAGGCATATGGAGCCTTCTTCCCAGGTATATATTGTTCAAAGTATTCCTTTGTACCAGATTTCTTTAGATTGAGTCCTCCGCCATAAGTACCAATCCAAAGGTTCCCCTCTTTATCCTCATTAATGCTGTAGACGTTATTGCTAGATAACGAATTTGGATCATTTGGATCATTTTTGATATGATCGAAGCCTCGTCCATCTGATTTCAGTAGATTGATCCCGCCTGTATAGGTTCCAATCCAAACATTTGACTTACTATCAATAAATATATTCTTTACGTGATTATTTGAGAGCGAAGCGGCCTGATGTTGAACATGTCTAAAATGCTTTTGCACTTTCTTCGATTGATCTAAATAATCGAGTCCCCCGCCTTCAGTTCCGACCCAAAAGCCCCCTTTCGCGTCTTGGGCAATACTACTCACGACATTATAAGAAAGACTCGCTGGCCGACCATCTTTACTATAATGCTGAAAAACCGGAAGGTGCCTATCAAAAACGCTAACTCCTCCGTAATAAGTACCTATCCAAATGGAACCTCTTCGGTCTTGAAAAACCGGACGTATAGAATTGTCTGATAGCGAATTGACATCTGTTTCTTTCTTTAAGTAATGAACAAAGCCTTTCCCCTCTTCATAATAGTTCAGACCATTAATTGTCCCGATCCAATAGCCTCCCTGCTTGTCTTTAATCAGGCTGCGAACATCGTTGCTACTAATCGACGAACCGGTCGGCAGACTGCTTTTGGTGGTCAAATAACGAAAAGTCTTTTTAGATTCATCAAAAACGTTTATCCCACCTTCCTTTGTTCCAATCCAAAATACGCCAGGTTTCATTTCATACACAAAGCGCACTTCCTCTTGATTTAACTTATTTGCTTGCTCTCGGAAACTATAGATCAACTTATCCAAACCTGTTTTGCCGCCAGCAGAAAAGACATAAAGACCACCATTGGTACTTACCCATAATCGGCTTTTCGTATCCTGATATACATGCTGGATATTACCGGCACTGTTTGGAAAAGATTGGTTACTAATATTCCTTCCGTTAAATGCCAATTGTATGTAAAAGGAATCGGCATCTCCTACTATTCGAAATAAACCTTGATTGCTACTAATCCAAATATTTCCTTGGCTATCCTCGGTTATCCCATAGATAAGCGGTTGTGACGCTGACTTACTAGTTATAGGGATTCGTTGAAAATCATCGGTATCTCGATGATATAAATTAAGCCCTAGCGCTGTTCCTACCCAAAGCCTCTTTTTGGAGTCTTCAAAAAGCATGGTGATATAGCTATCTGATAGAGAACATGTGTCAGAAAGTGCGGTTCGATAAATACGAAATTTACTAGCGTCGTAACGGTTCAATCCGTCACGAGTGCCAATCCAAATGAAATCCTGATGATCTTGCAGAATAGTAAAGATGGTACTTTGCGATAAACCATCTTTCGTAGATAAGTGAAAAAAACGAGGCTGTTGCAATTGTGCGTTAGCAAAATGCAATGATATTAGAAAAAAAGAAAACAGCATGGCGCACAGGATCCTTCTCATACTTGGTTTATTTGGCTTCTACATAATAGACATTTTCGGGGAATTATTCAAATTGATATACGCCTTAAAACAAATAATACCAACCCAATAAATTGGGTTGGTAAATAGCTATTCGCTAAAGAACGGTTTAATCGATGTTGATTGTCCTCTTAAACGCTGTTGAAAAGATGTCTACACGGAATTGTTCCTGAACATTATCTTGCAAATTGATTGCTACGGTACGCCTGCCAGTCGCAGCCGAATTGTTCAATAATTTAATATAGATCTTTGCTTGATCTTTCTTCGCTTTAGGGAAAATCAATTCGTATTTACCAGCAATAGGATTCAACTTATTCCCCGAAGCATCTACTACCTCGAAATCTTTTCCAATCTCGGCCGGGCTATTGATGCCATCTACACTTACAATATAATTGGCAACGGCATCATAACTTCTTTCAAACTCGGAATAGAATTGAACGGGTAATTCCAATAGCGCCGTTTGGGAACGTTTTACCGTTACAGCAGAGTTGTTATTTGGAACATAAACAATATAGTAATGATGCTCATATTCTGGCAATCCGGCCATCACGTCGCGATCTTCTTTACACGAAAACAAGGTCGTAATCGTTATCAAAAACGTCAACATTCGAACGGTTTTACTTCTTATTTTATCAAAATTCGTTTTCATATTATTTCCAGTTAGGGTTTTGAACAACTGCACCGCCACTTAATGAAATCTCGTTCAAGGGTACAGGATATAAATAATCTTTTGATGGGTCAAAACGACGCGTACTTTTGTCTTCAACGATTAACACTTGATCGGCATTTAAATTTAAGTTTTTAATATCCGCGCCTACCCAGTCGGTTGCATTGTATTTTGCACCAAGTATGGTTTGTGTTAAAACATCTTCCGCTAACTTCCAACGGATAATATCTGGATAGCGGAAACCTTCGAAAGCCAACTCGACATTTCTTTCACGACGTATTTCTTCCAGCATACTCAATTGGTTTGTCGTCACGAAGGCATTCGACAGAGATACATTCATTCCCACACGCGCTCTTAGTAGGTTGATCGTCTTATTCAAATCATCGTCGGAAATTGATCCGTTAAGTTCGAATTTCGCTTCCGCATAATTCAGTAGGACTTCGGCATAGCGAATTAAGATTTTATCTGTTGTACCCGAACCAGAGGTTTGCCAATCAGGGATATTAAACCCCTTTTTGGTTGCGTATGCTGTACGCGAACCCAATGTCGTTGTAGGTGTCCATGGCCCTTTATAGGCTTGCTCTCCAGCACGAAACACAGTCAAGCCTAAGCGGGGATCTCTATTGTCTAAAACCTCGTTGTAACTCGATTCCGCTCCCTCAGCCACATAGAACGAAGATCGTTTCGCTTTCAATTCATTGCGTTCATTATAGGCTGGCAAGCCATCCGCATAAAGATATTGCCGGATAAAATTACGAGTCATAGCAACGCGACCGTTTTCGAGATCTCGAGAGTAGTTATGAGCCAGAATAACATTGGAAGCATTAACGCCATAGATCTTGACAAAGATATTTTCTGAATTGGACGGTCCCTCTCCCTCTTGATTAAAAAGCTTCGAGTAGTCCGCCAATAACTGATGCCCTTGCTGCATGACATAGCTAGAACCGTCGACTGCTTGCTGTAAATGCGTCTGTGCATCAGCTCCGCCGTGATATTTCGCATAGGTTCCGAGGAATAATCCGATGCGTCCCTTTAAAGCTTGAGCGGTGCTTTTGCTAACACGACCATAGTCTACAGCCGGAATCGACTTGGCTGTTGGCAACCAATCCTTCGCATAATCTAAATCTTCATAAAGCTGCTTTGCAATCTCTGCCTTAGGCGTTCTAGGCATATTCAATTCCGGTGAATTAAAGTCCAATGTCTTTGTTAGAAAAGGTACATCACCATAGCGCTGTATCAACTGAAAGTAAGCATAGGCTCTGAAGAACTTCGCTTCTGCAAAGTATCGATTCTTTATCTCATCACTTAAATTGGCCTTTTCCCCTTTGATTAAGATGTTATTGGCCGTGAATATCATTTTATAGGGATCCGACCAATTAGCGCTTGTACTAGGAATACTCCAAGCGCCGTTACTCGTCAAGTTTACCGTTTGATTGACATTGTCGTCGCCACGGTTATCCAATTCAAATCCATCTAACTGTTGATACAATCGGTTAGCGGCAAATCTTAAGTCAGATTCCGTATTCCAGAACTCCTGATCAGAGAATGTTGTTTCTGGGAAGCGGTCTAAGCTACAGCTGGCCGTCATACTTAAGGCTGCCACTATAGCGATATTGTTGAATATAGTTTTTAATGCTTTCATATGACTAGGTATTAAAGGGTCATGTTAAGACCAAATGAAACGGTACGGAAAAAAGGGTAAGTTGTCGCTCCAACATTATTTGGAACTTCAGGGTCAAACACTTCCATCACTTTGGTGGATTCCCAAAGATCTTGTCCCGAGAAGAATATTCTCAACTTCCGGATTGCTTCTGATTTGATTGGCAGTGTATAGCCAAGCTGAACATTCTTTAAACGTAGGTAAGCGCCATTCTGAATCCACTTATCGGACGGTCTATAGTTATGCGAGCTTGTCTGATACATACGAGGAAAGGTTGCATTTGGATTCTCGGGAGACCAACGATCTAAATGGATTGTCCACGGTAAGTCTGCGGTTCCCAGCATAGGCGATAAAGTCTCTGTTGCAATAACGAAAGAACGCTTAGCAACACCTTGAAACATAGCACTAAAGTCAAAGCCTTTGTACTGGAAGCCCATATTGAAGCCGTAGAAATAACGACCATTCGATGTTCCGTAATTCACAAGATCGCCAGGATTGTTTGGTGTACCCTCACCTGCCGAAATAACACCATCACCATTTAAATCTAAATATTTCACGTCTCCAGCACCCGCATTGTTTGGAAAAAACGGGGTGTTAACCTGCTGCTTATACTGTTCGTATTCCTCTTTGGTTTGAAAATAACCATCGGTTTTATATCCCCATACGGTATTCATCGGATAACCCTCAAGAAGGTCTACAACACCTTCATTAACGATATTTCTGCCATCAAAACGTACCAGTTCATTTTGGTTATCAGATAAGTTAAATCCTACTGAATACTTAAATTGGTTGATCTTATCTTTCCATTTTACATCGAACTCCCATCCCCAGCTTTTCAGTTCACCAACATTGAAGTAAGGCACGTCTATCCCGATGATTGATGGCAGATTCAATGCCGCCAACATATTCTTGTTACGCTTTACGTAGTAGTCACCGGTGAAGGCAAGGCGATTTTTCAAGATAGCAAAGTCAAGTCCAATATTACTTTGTTGAACAACCTCCCAGGTCTTTTGTGGAGAAGCCAATTGCTTTTGAAATAAATATTGCTCGCGAACATCGTTGAACACCAAATACGGGTTGTCACTTGCGCTTTCGCGAAGTCCACTTGACAACAGCGGTATATAATCATACAATCCTAAGGATGCACCATTACCCAATTGTCCCCAAGAAGCACGAATTTTTAATAAATCGAAGAACATTTGATCTTTCATAAAGGCTTCTTGGTCGAGTCTCCATGCTGCTGAGAATGAAGGAAACATTTCCCAACGATTCTCTGGTGCCAACCTCGAACTGCCATCGTACCTAAACGATGCTTCCAATAAATAGCGTTCCTTGAAGTTATAGTTTAATCTTCCAAAGTATGAGCCGATTGCCCATGTCTGAATATCATCTCCATTAGTCTTCGTTGCGGGATTGCCATAATTCAAACTATAGAAGTCATTGGTGATTAACGATTGCGCGCCAGCCACCAATTCGTCTTTACGATATTCTTCAAATGATGTACCTCCGAGAATTGTGAAGTTATGGTCTTCCGCAACTTTGAAATTATAGGAAGCAACCGCTTGTAAATTATTTAGGTATCCTCTATTTTTTGCGCGATCGGTTGAATTTGGATCATTTACTTTCGAACGAATCGTGTTGGTTGTTCTTCCATACCATATGATTGTACGGCGATCCCGTTGCATATTGTAATAGTCTTGATTTCGAGAAGCCGAAATATCGATATTTAAGCCATCTACAATATTTTTAATCTTCAGGTTCGCACGACCAGTAAAAGATTCGTATAAGCGTCTGTAAAGGCCTCCGTTTTGTTGAATATCAATCGGATTGATTTGCAAGTCTCCATTGAAAGGTTGCCCTGTGATATCTTCGGCTGGAGTATATAGACTCTGACGTGTTCTGCTTCGATACATACGGTTAATGATTTGCTGCGTACCATAGGCATTTTGATTGATTTCAGACCCAACGTAATTAGCTGCGATATCCAGTTGAACATACTTATTTACTTCTGCGGATAAGTTTGTCCGGATCGTGTATCGGGAGTTATCATCTGGTCCATAACGTAAGACACCATTTCTGTTGTAATACCCTCCGGACACATTATAGGTCACCTTCTCACCACCACCACTTAAAGAAAGATTGTGATTATGCATATCGCTGTACTTGTTCATTCCCTCCTTTATCCAGTTATTGTTTCCAAAGTATTCCCAACGATCTTGTGTAGGATTTGGTCGGTACCAGAAATTCGGGTTTTTCAACCACTCCAGCTGTTCTTCTGTGAATTCGGGGTTTCCTGTCGCATTCGATCTAGCCTCGTCAATTAAAACCTGCTCATCCCATGAGTTTAAGCGCTGTGGACGGCGCGCAGCGATATTAATGCCGTAATAGTTATTATAGTTAATCGTTGGTTTTCCGGCTTTCCCTTTCTTGGTCGTCACTAAAACAACGCCGCCGGCAGCTCTTGCACCATAGATTGCAGAGGCAGACGCATCTTTTAAGACTGATATAGATTCTACATCATCTGGGTTGATCAAGTTTAAGTCCATCTCTATTCCATCGACTAATACCAAGGCTGACATGCTATTGACTGAACTGAAGCCACGAACCCGAATACCACTTCCCTCATCCCCAGGATTTCCACTACTGCGTGTTATAGCGACGCCAGGTAATACACCCTGCAAAGCAGAGGTTAAGTTTACATTAGGGCGGTCGACAAGTTCTTCACCAGCTACCTGACTCACGGCACCACTTAAATTTACTTTCTTTTGAGTACCATAACCAACGACGACAACCTCGTCAAGATTTTCTTGATTTTCGACTAGCGTTACTTGAAGAGTAGCTTGAGTTCCTATTGTAATTTCCTGTGTTTGATAACCTAACAATCGGAATTGTAAAATTGCTCCATTGGCAACTTGTAATCGAAACTCTCCTGCTTCATTCGTTGAAGTACCTTGTTGGCTGTTTTTAATAGATACGCTGACATTGGCGGCAGGCGTTCCGTCTTGCAGACGTACGATGCCTTGAATAGTTCGCAGAGTTTGCGCATATGATAATTGAACAATGAAAATGAGTCCAATTATGATACAGCAGTTCCTACTGAGGTGGATGCATAATCTCATCATAACTGATAGGTTTTAATTTGGTTAAATAAGTTACTCGAATAGACTCGAGTAAGACAAATGTCTTAATTGGTTAGAATTGTATGGGGTAGAAATTGCTCTATTAGGGGTAGAAATTGCTTGTTATAGCCTTTTTTCCGACCTATTTAAAGAATCCATAGCAAGGGATGTCGCATCGGTGAATTTCGCCTGACTTCCAATTCACTATAGTTTAAAGGAAGTTTCATCCAAGTTGCTAATAAGTCTTCTCGTTGATAATCCTGCGCTCCGAAAAGCAAGAAAGGATGTGCAATAGGCCAATTGTCCCAATACATGACATCTTGAGGATATGACCACTTTGCTTTATCGACCACATAAGGATACATGAAGTCAATTCCTTTTTCTAAGTTCTTCCCATCCGCGGTCAATCTTGCAATATTTGGACTATGCTTTTGAAGAATGCGCGTTATGCCGGCAAAGATATCTAAATTAAAAAGTGAATATCCGTAGGGTTTTGTTCGCGCTAATTCTAATGGAAAACTGCCGTTGTCAGCCATTTGATTTGGAAGAATTACTTCTTGGAAACGTTGTTCACAGGAATCAAGCATAGCTTTATTGTCTGTATATCGCGCAAAAGCTGCTGCCTGTAGTAACCAGCAGGAGGCATGATTATTCTTTGTGGCTTTCTCCTCAAGACCGTAGGGATGTGTGTTCATCCACTGCAAGTAAGATGCAAACCATTCGTTGATCCCTTGCTGCTCGGTTGCATTCAACTCTCCCGCGGTTTTCAAATGCTCTAGCGAACGAGCAACTTCAACCAAGTGAATGCCATCTATCAATCCAATCCCTCGTCCGGAGGCTACGCCTTTAATGGCCTGCGCATAATTCATGGAGGGATTCATACGCGTATTTTTATCGATGAACCAGGCGCTCGCATGTGCAATTGCCTGCTTTGCATAGCGATGGTCTTTTGTCAATAACCAACCTGAAACTAAGTCGCTAACGATATCTCCAAAGCCCATCAATAATTCCCGATGCGCGACAAAGTTTTCCGGGTTGCTCATTCCATCCTTACGGATATAGGGACCGTCTGGATTAGCAGGATTTGGCCACCAATAATCGCCTTCCGAATAAAAGTCATTCTTTGTCCCTAAACTACGTTCGCTTGTAATAGAGCTAATCGTCTTAATCGGCGCTTTTAAAGCTTTTTCCGCGTCTTGTATAACCTGTGTTTTCAAGCGTTCAATGACTTGATCTTTAACATTAACTGTATTCCCTTCAATGGGCAAAACTGTCGAACCAATTTGATCTCCTTTAACCGATACAACGCTATTTTTTCCCCTGCGTACAAATCGAATTAAAGCACGTCCGTTATACGCTTGTAAACGGCTGCTCCCGTCAGAAGTTCCTTGATCAACGATTAAAAAGCCATCGCCGGCGGAAGCAAACTCTAAATATTCCCGACTATCAAGGACTGGAATTCCCTGGGCATCTAAGAACTTTGCCTCAAGCAAAACAGTGTCTCCTTTCGTCTCTATAGCTGCTAAGCTAATACTCGCAGACTTGCCCCACTTCTCTGTTTGATAGTGTTGGGTTATCTGATCTTCAATCTGTATTTTCCCTTTTTTAGCAATCGCTTTAAAATTATTCTCCCCTTTTTTAAACTTCACCATCCAGCGGAGTCCGGCTGCCGGGAAGTCTTGAGAATTGCGTTTTTTCTTTCCAAGGCTAATGCCATTGTGGAATAATTCAACTTCCTCAGCATTCGAATAGACTTTTACCATACGCTCTTGCCCTTCTTCTCCCCAACGCGTTGGCCAGCTATGTCCGTAAATACGGACCATTGGCTTTTCTGTCCAGTAGGATTGGAATACATAAAAGGATTCCTTTTTATTTAGATTCCGTTCTACCACGCCCTTTTGATTCATATATGGCACTGGATTTTCCGGACGAACTGGCGTTGTAAAATCTTTAAATGGCCAATAAGCTGTACCAGTCAACCAAGGCATGGTTTCTTGTTCTTTTAGATGCCAATCGATTAAATTCACGATATAACTTTCGCTCCAATCGCCGTCTTTCGATACGCGTGCTGGACCACCAAATAAGGAAGCATCACCTGCACGTTCATCGGCGGACGTACTACGCATCACTTGAGATAAACCTTCGTCTGGTGTCTCCGAGTGTCGACGAGCATGACTATCTCCTCCCCACTCGACATGTAGAAAATGGTTTACGCGATCAAATTCTGTCCTACTTGCAGTCTTATAATCGGTGTAGACACCGCGGTACCAACCCGCCCAAATGGATGGAGAATAGACGTCAACAATATCCTTACAGAAATCGCAACGACGAATTGCCGTCTTTCTTGAATCATCAAGCTGATGAGAAAGCTGATGTAGTTCACTCATGAATGCACGTATCTTTTGTTGGTCAAATTCATTGAAATCGCCAGGCCAGTCATTTTCATTCCCCAATCCCCAAATGATAATGGAAGGATGATTATAATGTTGTTCAATCATATTTGTCAACATGCGGCGAGCTTGCTCTTGGTATACAGGGCCTCCTAGGCCGCCTCGACACCAAGGAATCTCTTCCCATACTAGTATTCCTAATTGGTCACAGGCCTCCAATACGATTCTAGATTGCTGATAATGTCCAAGGCGGATGAAGTTAACCCCCATGTCTTTCATCAGGCGCATCTCTTCCCAAATTTGTGCTTCAGTCATGGCTTGCCCAACGGCGGCATGATCTTCATGTCGGTGCGTTCCTCGTAATAATAAACGCTCACCATTGAGTTTAAAGGGGCCAGAGGCTACGAACTCAAAAGATCGAAAACCAATCTGCTGCTTCAATACTGCCGTATCCTTGCCCGCAATGGCAGCGACTTCAACACGATAAAGATTAGGTTGATTAGGACTCCATAACATAGGTTTAGCAACTTGGAAGGATGCTAAACTAAAATTGCCATCTGCAGCAATAGAAATCGTTTGTTGCTTAGTTAATATTTGCTTTCCACGAGGATCATATATTTTCGTTTGCAGTGTTGCTTCCGTTAACTTAGCCGGATTAAAGAGTCTGCCCTTTAAAGCTACTGTTGCCCCTTTAAAATCAGGCTGAAGAGCAATATCAGAAAACACATGTTGTACAGAAAGTTTAGGTGTATACACTAAGTTGACGTAACGATACAAGCCGCCAAATAGTGTAAAATCAGATAAATCTGAAGGAATAATCTCTAGATCTCTACTGTTATCTGTTCTAATTAAAACAGGCACCTTCCCATTAAATCGTTTAGCATCAGGCAATGCTTTAAACTTAGCGACGGCGTCGGTAATGTCAGCGTACCATTCGTCATAACCACCGACATGCTCCTGGACCAATTGATCAAAGACATAAACTTTTGTTTTCTGTCCAGATCCCTCGAAATGTAATAGCATACGTCCGTCTGCATAAGGATTCTCTAAAGAAAGTTGCGTACGATACCAAGCCGGACCCTGATAATAATTCTCATGAGGATTGACCGCATCGCTAGCATTATAAGTATGAGGGAGCTGCACTTTGGACCAAATAGGGACCGATTCTGGCGCACCTTTCGGAACAGGCCGAATGCCTTCCCAAATGCCACCTAGATCAGATCTTAAAAACTCCCAATCATCAATGAGTCGTTGGCTGGTTTGCGCATGTAAACTCCCAATGAAGGATAGTCCAAAAAATAGGAAAATCGTGTGATAAATTTTTCTCAGCATAATATAACGGTTCTAAATCAGTTCCCCGAAGATGCTAGCATATTCAAAATAATGGGTGTTGTTATTGATTAAAGAGGGGGATTATTTGTTCAGTATTGCCTGAATGGAGAGGAATAAAGATTTTATTAAAAAAAAGAGCCGTTCATTCGAACGGCTCTAAATACGATATTAACTTCCTATTCCATTAGGAACGAACGTTTAATTTTAATGTGCTGCTGTTGTTTTTTTCTTCCCGAACAAGCTTTTCCCAATGGTTACCAGCGCAAGTGCTAACAAACCACCTACAATTGCTGCCGCAAAGTTTTTTATAATCACAGGAACAGAAGGTAAAATATGATGTAAGTAATCAATATTATGAACGAAGATATCACCCGAAACCATAAGCAATGCTATTGTTCCGATCACGCCTAGGGATTTAATTATAATTGGCAATAATTTCACCAGCAAATGTCCGAACTTAGCGGCAATACCTTTATCGTTGGTTTTTTTGATTAACGAATAGCCCATATCATCCATACGAACAATCAAAGCAACAATTCCATATACGCCAACCGTCGCTAATATGGCAACGACTGAAACCGTTAATATCTGAACGGGTAAAGATTGATCCAGAACAGTACCTAGAGCGATTATCACGATCTCGACAGATAAAATGAAATCGGTAGTAATAGCCGATTTAATCTTTGCATTCTCTGCAATCTCCCCCTGATCTATATCTTTTTGAATAACTTCATGCCCTTGCTTTTCACGATGAAAGAAGTAATGAATTATCTTTTCTACGCCTTCAAATGCAAGATAGAAACCACCTAATATCAATATGTACTTAATCGCAATTGGGAAAAATGCGTTAAGGAGTAACGCAATGGGTACAATAATAAGCTTATTGACAAATGAACCTTTCGTGATTGCCCATAATACCGGTATTTCTCGACTCGCAAGAAAACCTGTTGCTTTTTCCGCGTTTACCGCTAAATCATCGCCTAATATACCTGCCGTCTTACTCGTTGCTAACTTGCTGGCTACCGCCACGTCGTCCATTAATGCCGCAATATCGTCCAATACCGCAAATATCCCTGATGCCATAGTGTTATTTTATCTTTTCCGTCTCTAAAATAAAACTATTTAAGAAAAATAAGATGAAAAATATGATCAGTAATTAAATCCTGTAGGCCGGTGCGTCAAAATATTTGCTCTTTTTGATATATGCAGTTCGGCGATCTTGAGAAAAAATCCAATTAAAACGGCGCATTAAGTCCGCACCAAAATATCCAACAGGTTGGGTTTTAAGCTCGCCACTAAATACGCCCGCTGATATATTAACCAGCGCCATATCACTTAAATGACATTCCGAAAGGATTCCTTGTTTAGTTATTAGGGTTTGTCCGGCACTATTCATCAATTTCTTTTCTGCGTAGACTGCAATCTTCTTCTCCATCTGATGCGCGTCAGCAAAATGATTCGAGAAAAGCAGGCCTCCCGCGTAACCCGATTGCAGCAGAAATTGATCTTGCACATTGACCTGATCGATCAACAAATCCAAAGTCAGAAACAGCTGACCATTTCGCACATTTAATGGGATGGCTTGATACGTCGAGGTATCTGGAAGTGTTGAATGTGTTTTCAAAAGCTGTTGATCATAATCAATTTCAAAAACTTGTCCCTGAAATAAATCCAATCCAATTTTCCCTTCTGCCGTTGGCCCTGTATGTTCATTATTAAAAACGATCATGCTGTCTAAATGAATTTCTCCAATTTGAATCCGATTATTCACACTGACTCCCTCCGGAAAAACCGACCGATCAAAGATTAAGTCTTGTGCTTTCTTCCCTCGATTTGGAGACAAAGAGGCTTCATTCATAGCAATTTGAAACATCAACGCTAATGTGTCGTTCTCATTTAAAACGCCGGTTACCAATATATTATTCGCCCCATTTAGTTTGAATGGAACAACCTGTTGCGCATTTACCGCTGTGGAAAGTATGGCGAACATAAAAATGCAGATAATCCCTCTAAGCATATGATTAAAATAAAAGCTTAAGATAGGGATTATCTGCGTGAATTGTTTATTTGTTTCGATGTTTAAAAGCGAAAGGCTGGCGTTTCAATTTCTTGTATTTTGCTTTTACGATAGTCCTTCATCATACTAGGTTCTTTATCCTCTAATTCTGCAAAATCAACGACGGAATTTTGCTTAGCCCATTTAAAATAAGCCTGTGACAGTTGAGAAACAACCTGATGGTTTTGCGCTGCGACATCCTTTGTTTCCGTCGGGTCTGCCTCTAAATTATATAGTTCCCACTTATAAGATGGCCAAGTTGATACCAGCTTCCATTTTCCTATTCGAGCCGCTCTGTTCCCTGCCCTTTCCCAAAATAGCCCCTCTTCCCGCTCCACTTGCTGATCATTACTGGTTAGCAAAGGCAATAAACTTTTACCTGCTAAGGCATTCGTTTTCAAATTCTTGAAAGATGCCGGATATGCTGCCTTCGCTAACTCATAGAAAGTTGGCGCTAAATCGATAATATGGCCAGTACCCTTCTTAATGCCTCCTTTTTGAATCTGCTTTGGAAACCAAGCAATAAACGGGCTGTTAATCCCACCTTCGTAAGTATAATCTTTAAAAGCTTTAAAAGGGGTGTTGCTGGCATATGACCAGTTTTTACTTTGCGATTCATAGGATCCAAGCGTACCCACGGGACCGGAGTTTTTCGAAGCGCCATGATGCCACTTTACCAAATCTTCAGCCGGCGCGCCATTATCGGAAAGAAAAACAATCAAGGTGTTATCCAGCTGTCCATTTTTCTCTAAGTGAGTCAACAACTCGCCGATACTCTGATCAAGACGGTATACCATCGCAGCGAATACCTCCATCTTCTTTGCCCATAGCGCACGTTGATCAAACGAAAGCTTATCCCAAGCATATTGATCTGCATCTACCGTTGAAGGAATTAAATCCGCAGGAATGATACCGATTTCCTTTTGTCTTCTTAACCGATCTTCGCGTATTGCCGTCCAGCCCTTGTCATATTTCCCTTTAAAACGCACGATATCTTCCTTTGGAGCAACTAATGGCCAGTGCGGAGCGGTGTGTGCCAGATATAAAAAGAAGGGTTTTTCCTGGCTTTTAATACTATCCAAAAAGCCAATTGCGTTCCGTGTAATCAGATTCGTAGAAAAGGTCTCTTGCGTTGGGTACCCTTCAGCATCGGTTTTTGGTGTTTTTAAACCCGGAGCTCCAGAATTGGCGTTCTTATCATCCCTAGGGTAAACGTAGTCAAATCCCCTTTGCCAAGGATAGCTTTGTCCATTCCCGGAAACATGCCACTTTCCAGAGGTCAGCGTGATATAGCCGCTTTCCTTGAGCACTTCGGCTATGGTTAAAGACTCCTGATTTAAATATCCTTGATAAGCAGGTAGACCCAGGTCGTTTGAAAAGTAGCCAACGCCGGCCTTGTGCTGGTACTGCCCTGTCAACAAGGAAGCTCTCGTAGGAGCACAGATCGAATTGTTGTAAAATTCTCGGAGTCTAAGCCCTTCCTTCGCTAGACGATCGAGATTAGGGGTTTCAATTTCTGACCCGTATGCCCCAAGATCAGAATAACCCAGGTCATCTGCTAAAATCAAGATTATATTAGGTCGCTGTTCTTGTGCTTTCACAAAATGAATACTCGCAGCGGTAATTAGGTATATTAATATCTTTTTCATGTGTTTTTTATTCGTTAACGAATGATACGTTGTTGTTGAATCTTGCTATAGTCAATCACGCCATTTTCCTTCGCCCAATCGCCATAATACGCAGCCAACTCCTTCACAATTTCCGGGTGCTTTGAAGCTAAATCAATGTTTTCGGCACGATCTTCATCGATGTTATAAAGTTCCCAAACGTTCCCTTTCCGAAAAATGGAAACCAATTTCCATTGCCCGTACCGTACGGCACGATTACCTGCGCGCTCCCAACATAAAGGTTTATCGCGTTCCACTTGAACTTGATCGGAGTTTAACAAGGATCTTAGACTTTTACCGGGCAGTTGATTTGTCTCTACCGCTGCGAAGGATGTTGGATACTTCGCCTCTGCGAAATCATATAGTGTTGGCGCAATATCAATTAAATGACCCGTTCCGCGCTTAATGCGATTTGCCTTGACTTCTTTAGGGTACCATACGATAAATGGAGCAGAAATACCACCCTCATAAGGATTATCCTTATAACTGCGAAGCGGTGAATTTCCTGTTTGCGACCAATTACTATTTTGTACATCGTAAGAACCTGCCGAACCTACAGTACCACTTGTTCGTGATGTGTAAATTCGATTCCTTTCGCCCCCCTGTGCCCCATTGTCCGATAAGAAAATAATAATGGTGTTTTTATCCTTTTTTAACTCCTTCAGTGTTTTCTGAATGCGACCAATATTTTGATCTACACGATCAATCATTCCAGCAAAAACCTGCTGGCGTCTCTTCCAATATTGTTGCTCATCATAAGTCAATTTATTCCAGGCCTGTATACTGCTATCGCGTTGCGTGATGGCCTGCCCTTTGGGAAAAACACCTTTCGCTTGCGCTTGCTCAAAACGTTTTATACGCAAGCTATCCCAGCCCAATGAATATGCGTCTTTATATTTCTGCGTTTCTTCCTCCGGCACTTGAAGCGGCCAGTGTGGCGCATTATACGCTAGGTATAAAAAGAACGGTTTATTATCTTTCTGCTGTTCTTTTAAGAATCCGATAGCCTGTTCTGTAATTTCATCTGTTAAATATTTATCCTTCGATAAATAGAAGGGCTCATTATTCTTATACAAGCTGACTGTTGCACTGTCCGGGTTATTGATCTCATAGAAATTGGATGCGCCACCTACAAAATTGAAAGATCGCTCAAAACCGCGTTGAGCGGGCCATTGATCGAAATCATCACCTACATGCCACTTTCCGGAAATGATCGTCGAATAGCCTGAGTTTTTCAAAACCTCCGCCAGGGTAAGTGACTCTTTATTCAAAAAGCCTTGATAGGCTGGCAAACCTAAGTTCACATTGAAATAGCCGATTCCAGCTTTATGCGAATATTGTCCCGTCAATAAGGAAGCACGCGTCGGCGCACAAATGGAGTTGTTATAAAATTCCTGAAACCTAGTTCCTTCCTTCGCGAGCTGATTGATATTCTTGGTTTGCAACTCGTCTCCCCCGTAAGGGGCTATATCTGAAAACCCTAAATCATCGACTAAAATGAGGACGATATTCGGCCTCTTATCTTGAGCAAATACTGAAAATGACAGTAAGAGCAAGAGGGCATTTATAGTAATACTTTTTCTTTTCATATTGATTATTGATTAATCCAGTCTGGATGCTGTTTCAAATTGGGGTTCAAGTTCAACTCACGCTGAGGCGTAGGAAAGTGTAAGTGACGAGCGGCAGCATTGGTCTTCCCAGCTGCTTTTAGCTTCGCTATGTAGTAATCTGCACCTCTGCGGACGAGGTCGAACCAGCGTTGATACTCATAAACGAGTTCTTTTCGTCGCTCTTCAAATACCGCATCGCGAAATGACGCTGTCGAAATATTGCCAGTCAGTAAAGTGGCATTGGCTCTTTTGCGAACCGCATTCAAGGCGTTTTGCGCCGCAATAGTCGGCCCTGCGATTTCATTCTCCGCTTCAGCAAAAATTAATAGCACCTCCGCATACCGTATAATCGGCGTATTCTTGGAAGACTGGCTTTGGTTACCCACGACAGACTCATCGTAATACTTATTAAATTGAGGGGTTGACAGGTTATAGAATTTGCCGTCGACTGGCGAAATTTTACCTAAGGTAAAAGTTACAGGGAGTCGTTTATCGGCCTTTTCGTAGGATTCATACAAACCGCCTTGCACATGTAAAGCATCCGCATAATATCCATTTATTACCGGAAAATAAGCAGGTGCAGATCTTACGGCAATAGAGTTACCTTGATAACCAGAATTGCCTTTAAACTGCGCTGAAAAAATATGCTCTTGACCATTCTTCTTCTCCACATCAAAAACATCAGCGAATTCTTCAAATAAGCTATATCCCTCTTGTGTTATCACTTCTTCTGCTTTTGCACGAGCCTTAGCGTAATCTTTTTGCGTTAAGTACACTTTAGCCAGTAAACTTTTCGCAGCTCCAGAAGTCGCTCTTCCCTTATCTATATCCGCGTAGGACTTATAGTTCGGCAAGGCCTCTGCTTCAAGTAAATCTTTAATAATTTGCGCGTAAACTTGCTCTTCCGAAGACTTGGAAACGTAAAGCTCCTCTTTGCTCAAACTAGTAATAGGAACCAACTGTAGCGGTACTCCACCAAACCAACGAACCAAATTAAAATAGTGTAATGCACGAAGGAACTTCGCTTCTAAAATCAATCGCTTTTGAATGTTAGCATCAATCTTATCCGCAGCAATCTTCTCGATGGCTAGGATATTCAAATTTGATGCATTAATTGCATCATAACTCTGCTTCCATAATTGCTCCATCCGATCATTCGATGGATCGTGTGTTAAATTGCTAATCGCACGAACGTGAGCATTTCGAGCCCTCGGACCCGCTTCGTAATCGTCTGTTGCCATTTCAACGCCAATCTGAAATAATCCATTGTATAAGGATTGTCCCGATTCGTAAAGCTTTCTGTAAGTGCCTGTCAGTCCTGCAATTGCTTGCGCTTCGTCTAGGTAAAATTGCTCATTGACCAATATAGCAGTAGGTTCTTCATCCAATTTGGAGCAAGAGCCTGTGAAAAGAGCAATAATGATGAATATGGATAGATATCTTTTTTTCATGTTAATCGATTAAAAGGTTAATGAAAGACCCAAAGACAGTGATTTTGCAGCCGGATAGATTCCCGCATCCGTACCGATTTGCACATTACTTCCAGAAGTTACTTCTGGATCAAATCCGCTATAATTACTAATCGTTAATAGGTTTTGTCCAGTAAGATAAAGCTGAGCTTGATTAACATGTGCGTCGTTTAACCATGGTTTTGGAAGTGAATAAGCGAAGCGCACATTCGCTAAGCGCAGAAAGCTTCCGGATTCAACAAACTGATCGGAAAAAATAGGTGCAGGATCTAGCTTTGCACGCGGATAACTTTGAGACGGATTAGTTGGAGTCCAACGATCCAATGCATCAATTGAAGCATTCTGTTGTCCAGTAAACATTTCCAAATTCTGACGATTAATATTTAAGATCTGGTTTCCGAGTGTTCCTTGAAGGAGAAAACTGAAGTCAAATCCTTTATAGGACAAATTATTGCTAAAGCCGAAGATTAAATCAGGCTGCGCATTGCCGATGATCGTGCGATCGTTCGCAGCGGTAAACTTCCCATCTCCATCAATATCTTGATACAATCGATCTCCGGCTTTTGGTGTCGCATTGCCCGTATAAATTCCCTTTGTAGCTTCTTCGCCGATTTGCAAAATGCCGTCGGTCGCTGTTCCATAGAATGTACCCAGCGGTTTCCCGACAGCAATGAGATAATTACCACTGATATATTGGCTTGAGCCATCACCTATCGATAGCACCTTGTTCCGATTGAAAGAAACGCTTAAGTCAGAGTCCCAATTGAAATTACCTTGAATATTTCTGGTTTTGATACTCAGTTCTACCCCTTTGTTACTTACGGAACCGAAATTCTGCAAAGAGGTACCGTAACCACTTGTCCAAGGGATTTCTACGCTCAGCAATAGATCTTTTGTACGCTTATAGTAATAATCCGCAGAAATTTGAATTCTACTTTGGAGGAAAGCGACATCTACTCCTGCATCGTATTGATAGGTCGTTTCCCAGCCCAGTTCCGCGTTTGGCACGCGCTGAGAGGCAAAGCCTGTCAGCACTTGGTTTCCGAATAAATAATTTAATGCATATAAAGTCGCCAAAGATTGGTATTGACCAATCTCTTGATTTCCGGTAGCTCCAAAACTTGCCCGAAATTTTAAATCATTAATCACAGGGAGTAGACTGCTGAAGAAAGCTTCTTTACTTGTTCTCCAGGACAAAGCCAGGGAAGGGAAGTTTCCCCATTTATTATTTTTGCCAAATCGTGAGCTTCCGTCACGTCGTATACTCGCCGAGGCATAGTACTTATTCGCATAATTATAATTTATGCGGCTTAAAAAGGAATGTAATACCCAATTGTAAGCATCAGAGTTTGGACGAATGATGACTGATCCACTTTGTAAGCTGTTGTAAAGCAGCTCGTCGGTCACAAAATTTGAAGCGCCTGCGTTAAACAAACTCGTAGTACTTTCTTGTTGTGTAAATCCAACCAAGACGTTTAAATCATGTTGTCCAAAATTGCCGCTATAAGTTAAGGTATTTTCGTTCAACCAAGCTTGGTTTTCCAGGTTCCCCAGGGTTGCATTTCCCTTGCTACCGGCGCCCTCATAGATATAAGAAGGTAAGTAGTATTTGTCATTTCGATTACTCAGATCTACCCCAAATAGCACCTTAGCCGAAAGTCCTTTCACCAGTTGGTATTGCGCATAGGTAGTCCCTAAAACGCGTAAATTGGTAGATTGATTTTCTGTCTCTCGTAATGTTGCAATGGGATTGGCGAAGATATTTTCAAAGGGATTTCTGAGGGTATAGCGCCCATCGGCCTCATAAACGGTGGCCGTTGGTGGCATAATAAGCAGGGCATTGACGATTCCAGACGGCGCTATTTGAGAATTCGTTTTATTTACAGTCAAATTTGCGGCGACATCCAATCGTTCAAAAGGTTTTGCCTGAATGTTGGAGCGAAAGCCCAAGCGTTTAAAGTCGGTATTAATAATCACCCCCTCTTGGTCGAGGTAATTAGCACCGAGGTAATATTGTACGCGCTCTGCACCTCCCGTTAGCGACAACTGATGATTTTGCACTTGTCCTATACGGAATGCTTCTTTCTGCCAGTTTGTCCCTTCTCCTAATGCGCTTATCTTGTCCTCCGAAAGATATTGATTTTTACCCTTGCTCGGATTCGTATCATATAGCACCTCATTCCGTAAATTGGCAAAGGCTGTTGCATTTAACACATCAATTTGTTTTACGACCGATTGCCATCCAGCACTCCCATCGTAGTTTAATTGTACACGTCCGGCTTTTCCTTTTTTTGTACTAATTAAAATGACACCGTTGGCACCTCTTGACCCGTATATAGCAGTGGCGGCAGCATCTTTCAACACTTCGACGCTTTCAATATCACTGGGATTGATACTCGCTAAGGGATTTACAGGTGTTCCGCTATTGACGCCTGTACTTTCTGTTTGATTGTATACAGGAAAACCGTCGATCACGTAGAGCGGTTCATTACCGCCTTGTATCGAGGCGCCCCCTCGTACTCGAATACTAACACCGGCGCCCGGTTGTCCCGATGTTTGTGTCACTTGAACGCCGGAAACCGCACCTTTTAAGGCTTGATCGACAGAACTTACTTTCTGTTTTAGAAAACTCTCTGGCAAGGAAGCTACAGCACCCGTCAGATCACGACGGCGTTGCGTGCCATATCCAACCACCACCACCTCGTCCAAATCTTCCGACGAGGGTGTTAATAATATTTCTGCTGGTGATACGTCAATCACAAGCTTTTTAGATTTATAACCGAGATAAGCAACCTGAATCGTGAAAGGCAATTTCTGTCCCGTCACAAACTGAAAACGTCCCTGTTGATCGGTCTTAACGGCATGTGTAACAGCCTCCAATTGTATGGTGACTCCTTCTATGGGCTGTCGCGTTAAAGAATCTAAAACAACACCTTCTAAAGATGCGTTAATGATAGGTTTTGGTTTATCTTGTGCATAGAGCTGAGTAATTAGCAAGCTAAAAGCCCATAGCAATAAACTGAAATACCGCAGTACTCCAATATTTTTCATATGTTTGCTTTAGTTTAATAGTGAATACTTACAAGTGCCAACGCCAATTGAAAACTTGTTTCATTATTGAATTCGAGGGAAGCGATGCTTCCCTTTTTTTGTTAAAGGGAAATGACTAAAGACACATTCGCATACACAGGCGAATTGAAGTATTTGATAGGAAAGTAGGTCGAGGTGGTTGATTTGATAAATTGTGTTCCATAAAGAGATTTAGTTTAATAAAATAATACATACGGTTACCAACGCCAATTGAATAACTTTTGACAAATATACAAGCTTTCAAAAATAAAGTCTACTGTTTTAGTAGATTATTTTATATTAAAAATATACCTAACTGATTTACAGATAAATAAATGCTCAAAAAAGGAAATATAGAACCACTCTACTCCCCATAAATAATCAAGAATTGTCATTTCATTAGGAGTCTGTAGGTCCCCATGTTATACGTGGGCAATGGCACTCGAACATTAACGAATACAATCGAAATTCAGGCTTTACTGAGTAATCATTCCTTTCAAAACCAATCCTGAACTTCTTCCATACCTCCCGTTTATTTCACTCCATTTAGGATCACTTATAATCCCTACCATAACCCTCTTCTTTCGGTATTGAAAGGGATCTGAAAGGGATCTGAAAGGGATGTGAAAGGGATGTGAAAGGGATGTATACCGTTTCAAAGCGCTTACACTGTTTAGCATGGCTGATTAAAAAAGAAAGCGGGCCTCACTGAGGTCCGCTTTCCAATTCAGGTTTAGTTATGGATTACATCGTTTATCGTAAGGTCTTGGCTTTTGCCAAGGCTTCTGTCGTAATAAAATATTTTGTCAGCATATAAGATTTCTCCCATTCTGGCATCTTTCCTTCACGCACATAGGTTAAAAACTTCTTAGCCACCTGTGCAAAATGTTCCTCATGTCCTTCGATAAGTGCTTCTGGAACTTCCAGGATAAAACCCTTATCAATTTCCTTAAGTGTTATTCCGTGGTAGATTTTTGCTAGGGTCTCAATTTCCGAGGCAATCGTTTTTTTCTGGGCATCGGTAAAATCCGTATTATTTACGGGTTCTATATACAACTTCGGTTTATAGTTTTCTTCCTTACCTTGCTTGATCGATACGATGGCACGGGTGCCTCGCACCTGTGATAAGTGCGTATCGCCCGACCCCGCAGGTGCTTGATAATTCCACTGCACTGCCACCTTCACGTGTATGCCTTTCAGGGTATAATGAATATCACCATTGGCATAAACGTTTAGGGTATCATTTTTCACATCCTTTTGCAAGAAGTCCGGAAAATTTGTGCTCCCCGTGGATTGTTCAAATTGCAGCTTGGAAATCTGGGTTGGATAACGATTTGCTCCTAACAAGTGCACGTCGTTTTTATAGTCAAATACATTTTCAGGAAAACATTGCCATTGTACTAAATCGATAGCATGCGTCGTCACATCAACGATCCCCTCTCCTTCCTGTTCTACATCGTAATACCAGTCTGGACGAATCAGCGGTTTACCAGACACTTCTTTATAAAAGTGATGAACCGAGTTTTTAATAATTGCCGGATGCTCAGCCGTTCCCTTTTCCAGCGTTCCGAAAATTTCCTTGTTGTGAATTAGTTTCTTTTGAAGGATGGAGAAAATATTATAGCGTTCGGTCATAATATCGTATAACATCACTTTTTTCTCTTCAGCGACGTTAAAGGCATCAATTAAGAGGTTGAATCCATCTTTATTAATTGCCATGGGCTTATCGGAAAGAACATGCAATCCAGCAGACACTGATTGATGTATATAATCGGTTTTTTGTTTATTATTCCCTGCTAGCACGACAATATTTCCGGGCTTCTCTTCCAACATCTTTGCTAGGAAATCGGAGCCAACATATTGATCGATTTTCCACTGAGTCGGGTTATCAGCTCTATTGTTATATTGCTCCAACAGACCGACATGGGCTGTTAAGCCGAAGGATTTCGGACCATAAACATAACAAAGTGAATCAATTCCTGGCAACATGCTTTTTTGGATTAACGAGGCATGAAAATGTCCAGGATCCAACGTCATTAAGGTAAGTTTCCCTGTATTGGTTTCCTTTTCGGTTTTACAAGCATTCATGCTGGCGATGATTAACAATGCAAAAGCTAACTTTCTCATTTCAATTTAGTTTAGTAGAGCGGCACTTTCCTGATCGATATACAACGCCGTATTTGGGTGTGTTCGTAAAATGGTTGATGGAACGTTGCTCGAAATTTCATGATTTAATGTCATATATACAGCCGATGCTTTTGTCGGTCCGGGTACCATACAAAATAGACTATCCCCAGCGAATAAGGCTGGCACGGTCAAGGTGATGGCATGGGTGGGCACTTCCTGTAGAACCGCGAAGCAACCATCATTCACCTGCTGTTGGCGGCTTGTTAGATCTAGATCGACCAATTTCACAAAATAGGGATCATTGAAATCAGCGATATGCGGTTCATTAAAAGCAATATGCGCATTCTCTCCTATTCCTAAGCATACCATATCGATAGGCGCCTCTTTTAACAAAGCTTCATATCGAGCACATTCGGCAAGCGGGTCTTCCGCGGTACCATCGATATAATTTACCTTCGCAATGCCTACTTTGTCAAATAGATGTTCCTGCAGAAAGCGACCAAAGCTCTGGGGATGTGATGTTGACAATCCGACATATTCATCCATATGAAAAGCCTCCACTCTAGACCAGTCTATTCCTTGCGCTTCGCTGAGTTGAGCTAAGGTCTCGGACTGGGACGGAGCCGATGCAAATATCATGCGTACAATTTTTTCCGGCGATTTTTGCAATGCTACAATCTTCTTTGCCACCTGCTGCCCGGCGGTCGAACCTAGTTCTCGTCTATTTTCAAAAGTATACACTTTGAGTGTGCCGACTTCAATTTCTTTTACATCCATAGGTTTAGATATAAGTTGATAATAGGGTTTTATTCTTGTTAGTGTAGGTACCCGAATAGAAAGCAAACACTATTCTAGTCCTTCTCTCTATTCGAATACGAATTAATTCTTATAAAATTGTTGGTTTTCGCGATGAATAATATCGATAGGCATAAAATATTCTTTTTCCTGATCTTCTTCAAACATCAGAAAACGATATAGGGCCTTGATCCCTCGATAAGCTTGCTCCTGCGGCTTTTCACAGATTAGAAAATCAATCAAACCTTCATTTAAATACGCAATGTTGTTTGGTAGAAAGTCATAACCTCTGAGCAGGATATCCTTTTTCCCAATCTCTTTGAGAAAACGCGCTACTAAGGCTACCCTGGAATTGGTAACAAAGATTAAATGTAGATCCGGATCGGCCTTAATAATCTTTGAAAGCGCTTTCTTAACCGCAGCGTAGCTCGTATCATAGAGATTCTCGGTTACAATTGTTCGAGGACTATTGGCTTTGAAATAATGCATAAATCCCTCCTGCTTACGCAGGATATGGTGATCCGAATCGATATCCTTTGCTATATTCAGCAGTAATATTTTATCCGCCTCTTTGGTTAGGTAGTTTATTAAGTGGGCTGCAGTCTGTCCGCTATGAAAAAGGTTTGGACCAAAATAACTTAGGCTTTTTTGTTGAGGTATATCTGAATTGATAAATACGAAAGGGATATTTCTTCGCTTGCATTCCTCGGTAAATGTGATTGCTTCCTCGACAAAAGCAGGTGCCAAAAGTAGTCCGTCAATATCGGTTTCCTTCAATATACGCTTGGTTTGCTCAATAAACGATTGCTTATCGTTCATATCAAAGAAGAACTTAGAAACTTTGACGTTATATAACTTAATTTCATTTTCGGCCTGAAAAATACCTTGTAAAGGTACATCCCAATAATCAGTCTCCGCGGACCTTTCCGGTATCAGGGTATAGAGATGCATGGTTTTCGAAGATGCCAAGCGTCTAGCAAGTATGTTCGGTTTATAATCGAGCTCTTTAATGATTTCAAGAATCTTCGCTTTCGTTTTCTCGGAAACGCCCGCACGATTATGTAATACGCGATCGACTGTCGCAATTGATACTTTTGCTCTCCGCGCGATCTCCTTAACTCCGTTTAACACTTTTTCCTTTTTTTCCATATAAATCCAATGACACCGTATTAACGGATTGATTCACAAGATAACCAATTAATCAGTAAAACATATTAACTCAAAAAACATTATTCGCCTTATTTAGTAGTTTATCTGATCAATTTCACAGCCACGAATGGACCTGCACGTCCATTTTAACCAAAAATAGCGATCGGTATTAAACCTTCGGTTCCCAACCTTTCTGGTATTCCCGTTGCCAGTATTTATTCATAGCATCCTTGTTATTCAATATCTTACCTGTTTTAGGATCGATATCTAACGCTTTTCCGGTACGTTGCGCAATATTGCCTAATTGCACTAATAAGGTACTCTGATGTCCACCGATGATATCGGAATTTAATGCTGTTCCGTTTTTAATTGCCGAGAAAAAGTTCTGAATATGTATGGCATCTAATTGTTGAGAAGGATTAGTTAAGCTAGTCGCTTCCACTTTATTGGTATCGCGCACTTCTTTTATCAATTTACTATTTAAATCGTAAATCTGATACGCGTTATCGCCATTAATTTGCAAGGATCCTTTTTCGCCGTAGAATACAACGCCAACCGTTGCGCCATCGGTTTTCAATCCGTTACAACTTCTACCTTCCCAAGTAATCATACTGTTATTGCCGAACTCCATACCTATCGTTTGTGTATCTGGGGTTTGCCAATCGTCTTTATGCGCGAAGCGTCCGCCCACGGAAGTTACCTTTGTCGGGAATTCAACTTGTAGTCCCCAACGTGCAAGATCGACGAAGTGCGTACCATTGTTCAGTGCCTCACCTGTTCCCCAATGCCAGAACCAATGCCAATTATAGTGAAGGATATTGTCTTTATATGCGCGACGTGGAGCTGGCCCTTGCCATAGGTCGAAGTTTAACCAGTTTGGTACCGCAACCTCTTTACCGATACCAATAGGTGCTCTATTATTGGTATACCACGTTTTTGCGAAGTATGCTTTACCAATAGCTCCGTTATGGACCTCGCGTATTCCGGCAGCTACATTGGGCCAAGAACGTCGTTGGTTACCCATTTGTATGACATTCTTATATTTCTTGACGGCCTCGATTAGCAATTCACCTTCATGCGGATTATGGCTACAAGGTTTCTCTAAGTATACGTGTTTTCCTGCCGAAGAGGCTAAAATTGCTGCCGGAGCATGCCAATGATCTGGCGCTGCAACAACGAGTGCATCGACGTTTTTATCTTCTAAAGCACGGCGGAAATCGCCTTCCGCTTTAGGTTGATGTTTTTGACGTTTCATCACCTCTGGCATACAACGATCGATTGCCCCCGAGTCAACATCACAGATATAAGTAATTTGTGAATTAGGCTGCAATGCAAAATTATTCGCTAGCGCTTTTCCACGGGCGTTTACACCCATCATGGCGATATTAATACGTTCATTAGCCCCTATGATATTGCCGTAACTCTTCGCTGAGAAGGACGGTAATATGCCTCCGAAAGTTACCGCTGTTGTACCGATAACTGCCTTTTTGATAAAATTTCTACGAGATTCTTCCATCTTATTTTCGGTTTATGCTTTTATTAATGATACAGGTTTTCCTTGTTGACGCTTGCTCTCATCAGCAGCTTCTATAAATGCGCAAATTTCTAAGGTCTCTTCGGATGATACAGGAGGTTTTCCCGTTTCAAAGAACGTAATGATCTCTTCTAGCAATGAGTCGTAACCTTTAAATTGACCTAATGTTGTATTTCCTTTTTCGCCGAAGACCGTACCGCCATAATCATGTTTTCCAACACGTAGTCCACGGAAAGTACCAATACGGCCATCGTTCCATTTACCAACGACTACATCCGTACCCTCTGTATGCACACGAGTGACCGACTCGCAGCCTGTCCCCATCAATGCAAATAGAATCTCAATGCCATGAATGCCGTACCAGAAGAAGTCTGGGTGATTCGGTTCTAAAGCGGCCGGACTAAACGTGTCAGCCCCCAACACTTTACCAATGCTCCCAGCTTTCACCTCTTTCACTTTCTCCATAAAACGTAAAGAGGAGGTTGAAAATACAGGTACCTGATGTTCTTTCGCTAATTCAAATATCTGTTTAGCGTCTTTATACGACGCAGCAATCGGTTTATCGATAAATAAAGTTTTTTTGGCTTTGATGACCGGAATTGCCTGCTCGAGGTGAACTCGCCCATCATTACTTTCTAACAGAACTACATCCACTTTTTTCAAAAGGGCCTGAATATCTTTAACGATCTCGACACCATATTTTTTCACTTCTTCAATGTATTTAGGAACGCGTTCGATAGAGGAAGGAATATCCTTACTACCTTGAGCAACAGCTGCCACCACTTTATACCCTTTAAATTTAGGGTCAGGATTTTCACCATTTAACGATTTGGTAAATGCCGTTGCGTGCGAGGTATCTAAACCAATAATTCCGACTCTTTTTCCCTTCTGTGAGGTAGACAGATGTTCAAAAAAATTAGTTTGAGGACCGAGCATCCCGATTCCAAGTGAGGCCATGGCTGTAGTTTTTATGAAACCTCTTCTGCTAACATCATTTTTCATAGCTATTTAAGTTTAAGGTATTTCTGTTCAAAATTCGTTCAAGGGTCTGGATCGCAAACATTAAATGTCTTGGATGATGATAGTTTTCTATCCTTTTCCCTTCCTCTTGGTTAGTCATCTGCCGATTTCCGTTGATCTTCCACGGTCGATATGGCAGCTGATGATTTATGAAATATTCTTGTAGATACCTCAAGGTTTTGTTGAAGTATTGCCAAGCCCATTCGTCTTTATGCTCCTCAATCAATATAAGGCAGCCTACGAGCACTTCTTCCTGTGCCCAAAGGACTTTATCAAGAAGAAATCGGTTCTCTTTAACATGATCTATTCCATGAAAGAAACCACCAAAGATTCGATCGTTCGCTACTTCGACATGATGTTTAAACCGAGTTGTCGCAAGATCGAACAACTGCTGATCATCTCGACGTTTCGCCTCCTCCATAACCATCCAAAGCGTTTCAATAGCATGACCGATATAAACAAACTGCGTTAATTGCTCATCAAGACCATTTTTAGACTTACTCGCCAGTTCAGGCATTAGATTTATCTCGCTATCGTAATGTTGATGAATTAAGGCGTCTAGACAACTATCTGCAATTTGCGAAATATTTTCATCCGATTTGATTGATAACAAACTTGTTGCTAAGTGCAAAAAGATCATATAATGACCTAAGATTTCTTCCGCAGCTTTATAATCTGCCGACGGTGAATATTCTAAGAGATAGCGATAATCTGCTGATTGATATAATTGAAAAGCATGAAGCATAATCTCCTTCGCTTTAGCCCAGGCGTTTTCATCGCTGGAAGCGTCAGCATAGCCCGCTAAAGCTTTAGCGACAAATAAATTTCCATAGATATCGCCTTCGCGTTCCTGCAGATCCTTTCCTAGGATATCGTAGGACCACGGCCAAAAACGAGCATCTTTTTCTTTGGCTTGAAATAATAAGCTAAGCGTCTGCTTGGCACGTTGTAAATAGCGCGGATTTGGATCTATATGTTTATAGAGATACGCGTATACCCATGTACCCCTAGCGTCATACCATGTTCTTTTATTGGTAGAAAGTTGCTGTCCGCGATAGGTACTATTCCAAAAAAAGCCTCCGTTATCTCGGTCATAAATGTACGTATCAATGAATGGCAGATACTCCTCGAACAAATACATTTTGTATTGATCAAGAAGTTTTACGAGTTCTTCATTCGAATAACTTGGTATACGCATGGTTAGGTCCTCTTTCATAGTCCTTATCTATTCTTCATTGATAGCGTCCAACAATGCCTCAGTTTTCGCCGGTACCTTATCTTTCGCAAATAATGCATAGCCTATATATAGGGTTAACGACATGATCAATGGTCCAGCTAATTCGACAGCAAGTCCAGTCCCGCCGATAATTTTTAAGACGATAAAAGTCAGTAACCCGCCGATGATTGAAAGTAAAGCGGCGGTGCTTCCACTGCGTTTAAAGTAAGGTAATAATCCTAAGATCATCGGAATAGATATTGGGCCTAAAAGCGCTGCAAACCAGGATATGATTAAGCCAATGACGCCTCCAAATGTTTGAGCGTTAAAGGCTATAAAAATGGTTAACAGGATAAACGTAAAAGTGGTAACACGAGCGACCAATAGCATTTTTTTCTTATCGAGCGTGTTTATTCGCTTCAGCATGACCGGCAAAATATCTCTTGTAATAACCGACGAGATCGTATTGGCATCTGAAGAAGTCATCGATAAGGTTGTCGAAAATAGCGAGGCCACCAATAGGCCTAGTAAGCCTGGCGGCAAGAATTGCATCGCCATTAGCGAATATGATGTTTCCGGTTTTTCGAGATTTGGAAAGAAAATAGGGGCTGCAAACATCGGATAAAAAAGGATTAGGGGCCACACAAGGTATAAAATTGCTGATAGGATCGCTGCCTTTTTTGCATCTTTTCCCGATGGCGATGATATAAATCTTGTTGCCAGATTCCATGTTCCTCCACTATAACTAAAGAAATTGATAACCAGAAATGCCATGGCGAAGCCTACCGTATAGGGTGAATTGAACCAATTGCTATGCTCAGCTGGCAGTCGATCCCACATCGTGAATACACCCGCTGCACCATCACCCAAGTGCATCAGTACAACGACAAACATCACAAGTCCTGAAGCGACTTGAATTAAGAAAGACATGAAGTCATTTAAAACATCCGCCCATAGGCCCCCTAAGGTCACATAGAATAAGGTAACTACCCCGGAAAGAATAATACCTGTAACTATAGGGATTCCCATGAAAGCGTTTAAGAGGATTCCGACTGCGGCCCACTTGGCCCCAACGTCGAACAACTTGACAACAACCCCGCACCAGGCCATAAGTTGTTGCACGGGCAGATTATATCGCGTTGCTAAATACTCTGTTGGCGATTGTATTCCTGTTTTGGCACGTAGGCGCGCCCATCGTGGAGCAATAAATACGATGGTTCCAATCATGGCGATTGCGATGGTTAATGCCCACCATACGTACATTACAAATCCGTGCGTATATGCAATGGAGGCATAGGCCACAAAGACAGCACCACTATATCCGGACACATGATGGGATATGCCAGAGAGCCACCAAGGAAGTTTACCTCCAGCGGTAAAGAAATCAGCCGAGGAGTTGACTTTGAAGTAACTGTAAATACCGATACCGATCAGGAGAATGAAAAATACGACAATGATGACATAATCAATGGTCTGCATATGGCTTCGAATAATTTAAATTATAATTGTAGTTAGGTACAATAATGACGCATCATTGTGTACGTACCCGAATATATGATTTATTTGAAACCTTTGCAAGATATTTTTGATTTTATTTTTAAATTTACATTGGCTTCGTTCTACAATATAAGGAATTGAAAGCTCATCTACAAGACTGAAAATCAGAAAAGTACGAAAAACCATGAGCCAAATAGAAACTAGACTAACGCAGGAATTTAACATTATCGAAAAAGTTGTGCAATGGCGAAGACACCTTCATCAGCATCCTGAGCTTTCATTTGAAGAGAAAGCGACGACAACCTATATTGGTGCAGTTCTGTCAGAGCTTGGAATTCCTTTCGAACAGGTATCTCCTACTGGACTTATCGGGTACATACGCGGAAATGGAAAATCAGAAAAAAGTATTGCCTTACGAGCAGATATTGATGCCCTGCCGATCGCTGAAGAGAACAAACACGACTATGTTTCCTTAAACCCGGGCGTCATGCATGCCTGTGGTCATGACTTCCACTCGTCTAACCTATTAGGTGTGGCTTATCTATTAAATGAAATCAAACATACCTTGGACGGGAATGTTGTTTTAATATTCCAAGCGGCAGAGGAACGTATTCCTGGAGGCGCTTCAGCGATTATTGCGTCTGGAATATTGGATCGCTATCAGGTTCAAAAAGTCATTGGTCAGCATGTCTCTCCTCAGCTTCCATTAGGAACATTCGGATTTAAATCAGACTATGCAATGGCATCAAGTGATGAGCTTTACATTGATATTTCGGGTCGTGGTGGTCATGGCGCGCAACCGCAATTGAACTTAGACCCTGTAATAATTTCTGCTCAATTATTAGTTGGTTTGCAACAAGTTGTTTCAAGATATGCAGATCCCCGTATCCCATCTGTTTTATCATTCGGGAAAGTAATTGCCAATGGGGCTGCTAATGTCATCCCAGACAGTGTACACTTAGCTGGAACCTTTCGAACTACAGACGAGATATGGCGTGCAAAAGCATTAGAAAAAATAGAAAATCTGATCATTCAAACTGTGAATGCTTATGGGGCGTCTGCTAAAATTGAAATCAAGAGAGGTTATCCCGCACTCTTTAATGATGCTGTGCTTACCACGACCTTGCAAAGTTTGGCCGCTAAATTATATGGATCTGAAAGCAGTATTTCTGTACCCACTTGGATGGCTTCGGAAGATTTTGCATACTATGCACAAAAATATCCTTCTTTATTTTATTTTGTAGGGACCCGAAATGAAGAGAAAGGAATTGTATCGGAATTGCATACATCAACCTTTGATATTGATGAGACGATCTATGAGCGATCGGTAGAATTTATGTTTAAAGGAGCAGTTTCCGTTTTACAAACTTTGTAATCAGGAAACTGCATTTATAAACAATTACTAAATTTTATCTTTACTTAAGAAAGCTTTGACAAAAGCGTCGTCATTCAGCTCTGGATAGCTTTCGTACACCCGTGATATTTCATCGGCTTGACCTTCAGAAAGAACTTCATCTGGATTCAAACACCAAATTCCTTTGAGTAAACCCTGGCGTCTTAAGACTTCGTGAATACCGGGGATACAGCCATGAAAATCATGAGCAGGGTCGAAGAATGCAGCATTACTATCGGTTACTTTGATTCCTTTACTTAATAAAGCATTCAAATGATGATAGTCTTTGGACGCCTTTGCTTGTTTTACTTGACTTAAAAGATCTACTGCCTTTTTTGTCCAAACGGCCCAATGCCCGAGTAGACCGCCCCGAAACTCTACGGTTTTAGTCGTTCCATTAACTTGGAAGTCATAGGTTGTCAATAAATCAGCAACGATATTATCGTCATTGCCCGTATACATGGCAACCTCATCAATTCGCGATGAACTCGCCAATGCACGCATTACATCTAATGTTTGATATCGATTAAACGAAGCACATTTAATGGCTTCGACGCCTTCAATTTCAACAAATTCTTGCCAGAATTTATATGAGAATATACGTCCCCCTACGGATGGTTGGAGGTAAAATCCGAATACCGGTATAACTTGAGCAACTTTACGAACGCGATCTAAAATTGCTTCTTCTGTCCATCCTTGTAAACCTCCCATACTCAGTAAACCGATATGGTATCCTAGTTTAGCCGCTGTTTCCGCTTCTTCCAAAGCCTGTTCCGTCGGTCCGCAAATACCCGCGATTTTTAAAAAAGGACGATCTAAATTCGCCTTGTCAATCTCGTCGGCCGCCAGTTCCAATACGGTTTTAAACAGGTTGATATTCGGATCACGGATCTCAAACTGTGTCGAGTGAACTGCTACCGCGATGCCTCCAGCACCCGATTCCATATAATATCTCGTTAGACGACGCTGGCTTGCTTCATCTAAGGTGCGATCTTCATTTAAGGCTAATGGATGTGCCGGAAAGACCTGCCCTTCTAATAAAAACTCCTTTAAATCTTGTGAAAGCTTCTTCATTAAAACTGTCCTCCTCTTTCTTGAAAATGTGTTGGCTTACCAAATTCATCTCCTCCGTTTTGTATCCAAGCAGCATTCAGCTCAATCACTTCTCTGATGGTAACTTTTGGATAACCAAATAGGCGATGACATTCAGATGCATTGTTTAATAAAGCAGAGCCCTCTGCTTCGAATTCAAATTTCGCTTCCTTACCAAAGATCTTTGCAAATTCTTTAGCGACCCATTTTGTCGATAACGTTTCTGGCCCTGTTACATTTAATACTTTAGCAGGAGCTTCACAGTGCAATAAGGAACGAATAGCAATTTCATTCGCATCCCCTTGCCAAATAACATTCACATTTTCGGTACGTAAATCAATAGGAGTCCCATTCCATACAGATTTTCCAATTTACATAATCACACCGTATCGGAAATCTACAGCATAATTCAAACGATAGATAAGCATTTCCGTTTGGTTTTTCTTCGCGAAGTATTGAAAAACACGCTCTCTACCCAAACAAGACTGTGCATATTCTCCAATTGGTGCAGGAGTCGCATCTTCATCGACGCCTCCCTCATTTAATTTCACAAATGGAAGCACATTTCCGGACGAGAATGCAACGATTTTCGAATCTTTAAATTTCTCAGCAACACGACCTGGCAAATAAGTATTCATCGCCCATGTGAAATCCTCATTGCCGACCGTTCCAAACTTATGCCCTGCTAAGTAAATAACGTTCGCTACGTTTGGAAGATTGAACAATTCTGCATCGTTTAATAGATCGCAAGCTATCGCAACAATTCCACTTTCCTCTACTTGGCTTTTTGCCTTTGGATCAGAAAAACGAGATACGCCATAAACTTTGTTGTCTTTTCCCGCTAATTTCAATGCGTCCACTAAAAGTTTACCCATGCTCACGCCCATCTTCCCAGCAATCCCCAACAACATGATATCGCCTTCAATCTGCTTCACATCTTCAACTAATTCGCTAGAAGGAATAGCATACTTTTCTTCCAATTTTTTTAAATCCATAATAACTATTTATGATAATACTAATACTTTAAAATTCAATACTGCTAGACCGATAACTAACAAGATACCCAATAGACCAACAATTTTTTGAAATAGATTATTCTTATGTTCTCCCATAATATCTTCACTGTTAGCAATCCAATAAATTGCAATTCCAGTAAATGGAACCAGGAAGATGGTAACACTTTGAGCAAGCACAATAAGCTCCAACGGAAGGCTACTGAAAAGCAAGGAAATAATCGCTCCGAATACCATAACAACCGCTATCAAAATCTTCACGTAGTTATTGTTTAAGTTACCCTTCAAGCCTAAAGCATCTCCTAACATCGAACCTCCTAAAGCAGCATTTCCAATTAACGATGAGAACGAAGCTCCAAATAGTCCAATTAAAAAAAGAATACTTGCTTT